>JABXID010000053.1 GCA_013373245.1 Gammaproteobacteria bacterium | reverse complement strand
TCAACATGTTGTTGGACATCAATGATAACTTAACGTTATCGGGCGCGATTAAAAACTTATTTGACCAAACGTACTTCGGCATTGCAAGGCGATTTGAAGTCATTGGAGGAATTCCAGAACGAGGGCGCGAACTAACGCTTTCTATCCATTGGCGTTTTTAGCGAGTAAACTTAATTGTAATAAGTTCACTATTGTAATGTTGATCTCCGCACAACTGAAGAATAGACCACTAACAATATCTAATACCAAGTCAGGTTAACCGAGCAGCTTCAGTAGGAAATTAGCGTTCTCATAGACAACCCAAAAAGCTTTGTTAATATTATTAATATGAGACGATGATGATTGGAAAAGCAAAATGCACAATGATGATTTACTCATCGCATACTCAAATATCTTGAGACGAAAAGCTTCTCTGCAAGTTGACTTATTAGCACCTGAACAAAAATTCATGGAAGATATCTTGTTAGAGGCAAAGCAGGTGCTGTCTGTAAGCTATATAAGTATATGGATTTTAAAAGAAATAGGTGCAGACACAATCATTGAATGTGTTGCCCATACCGAGTGGGCAAACGGTAACTCACCTGATGTCTTTCCAACATTAAACAAAAACGACTTTGGAAATTATTTTTCTGCCATTGAATTTGGTGAATCTATCGTTGCCCACGATGCTGAAACTGATGAGCGAACTGCTGAGTTTTTAGAGCCGTACCTAAAGCCTCAGAATATTAAAGCCATGTTAGATACCATTATTTTTCAAGATGGCTTTCCTAGCGGCGTAATATGCTGTGAACAAGTGGGCCAAACACGCAAATGGCGGAAGGAAGAAATACACTTTGCTGAGGTAATTTCTGATTGCTGCACTTACCGGTTCATGGCAAAAAAGCAAGCGCTCTTGGAAGTTGAGCTAGAGAAACTAGCTTTTGTCGATGAACTAACCCAGGCTTTCAACAGGCGCTTCTTTTTTGAGTCAATAGATTCTATGCATGCCTTTCATAAACGTAATGATTATCCATTAACGATTGCACTTATTGATTTAGATGACTTTAAAAAAATCAATGATACACATGGCCATGATGTCGGCGATAAAGTATTAAAAAAGCTGGTACTCGCGGTAAAAAGTCAGTTACGAAAAGAAGATTTATTTTGCCGTTTTGGCGGTGAGGAATTCATCGTCGCTTTCCAATGCCTGAACGCTTCACAAGCCAAAGATGTGTTGAAACGTGTTTTACAGTCAGCGATAGATAATCCAGTTCAATTAGATGACAAAGAAATAGAATACTCATTTAGCGCTGGCGTTTGCCAAGTAAATTTTGACGACAATATTTCTAAGTCTATTAAAACTGCTGATACCGCTTTATACAAAGTTAAAGAAACAGGCAAACGTAACATTGCTATTGGTAAGTGATATTTGAAGAAACGACTGTGTACTTCCGAAACATTCAATATAAAAAAGCTCAGACCTTGACGTGACCTCTGTTAGTTGGACAAAACTAACAGGGGTCTTTTTATGCCTAAACATAATAGAACAGCCAAACTTGAGCTTTTTTATTTTGCTTTTTCCAACGATTGTCATAGCTAAAGAACAACCCAGAAAAACCTATATATTACGATACATTAAAATTAAAACGGCATCTTCATGCCAAAAGAAACTGGGGGTTTATTGAGTGCTGATAAGTGCTGAAAGCCCAAGTTTACTGGGGGCTAATTTTTCACATAACTGCAAAATATTAAAAAACACTGAATTTTTGACCCCTATTTGACCCCTCTATTCTCCGAACTTTTTGTGATTTTATCTTCAATTGCGGGATCTTTTAATTCTGTAGTTATGGTAACTAAGTTTAGTGTTCCATGCCAGTTTTAGAACATATGTTTAAAGTAAACATCCTCTCCGTCCGGAAACGACTAGACAATAGAAAAAGCGTTGAGTAATCTGGCAAATTTATTTCATTCGTAGTACGTATACAAATATTAACAAAGAAACAATTGATTAAGATCTATAACACAAGTTATTGTTTCTTTGCTTTGTTATATGTTAATTTAAACCTATAATTAACTGTATACATAAACAGTGCATTGGGAATATCAAAGTGAAGTTGTTCGAGCCTGACATTAAAGCCATTGTTTTAAATCACTTTTTAGAAAGAGGTGTTATTGGTAGTGAATCACTGGTTATGGATGAATTTACTATTGATAATAAATCAAGACGAGTTGATTTAGCTTTATACTACCAAGGTAAGTTCATAGGCATTGAAATAAAAAGTGAAGCCGATAGTTTGTATAGATTAGAAGGGCAACTCGATAGCTATACACAATACTTTGATAAAACTATCGTAGTTTCAGCGACTAAACATTTAGAAGACATCCGCACTTTGAATAACTCAAATATTGGTTTATGGGAAATATCACCTAACGGTATTAAAGTAGTCCAACGAGGAAAAACCTCCTTGATAAAAGACAAGAGCAAACTAACTAAGCTAATGCTCAAAAATGAACTTAACTTCCCTGTTTCGAAAACCAGCATAAAAGACTTAAGAAACAAAGTTGAACAGTCGCTTCGTTCTCGCTTTACAGACAGCTCGGAACATTTTGTCCAATCTATTAAACATAACCAAATTACTGCAGACGACATTCATTTGCTAAGCCGTTTCAAAAGCGAGAGACAGCGTTTTAATTCCCACGTAACAGAGTCTCTTAACTTCTGGGAAAACTGGTCAAAAACTACTGTATCTCAAGATTTAAGGCGCTTAGGGATTAAGTCACGTGATCGGTTATCTTTTGGTGAAGTTCCTGCGGACATCAAAGAATTAATCGAAGCTTAAAGTCTTAACGTTAATAGTAGATTTAAATTACTATGACGGCCACATATGTGCTTCAGTGGATGGCTGTATTTATACACTGTACTCAATAGAGTGCAAAAATATGACTCTTCAAGAAGTGGCACTTTCACCATCTCCAGACTGGTTTGTCTTCTTATTGTTATCTTTGGTCTTACTGAATTTTAAATCGTTGTATGCTGACTGAATCGATACAACTAAAACAGCTAACCCTGAAATTAATATATATAAGTCGATGTTTGTTAGATACTGTTTTAACTCAGCGAAAAATGTACTTAAAATCAGTAACCCACCACAAACTATTCCACTAGCTTGGAGAATGGAGTTAACCATAACTTGGTGATTAAATTTAGAAGCGCGCGAGTGACAGTTATATGCATAAACAGCTACAAATATGAGTCCTAAAATTGCAGAAGGTATGAAAATGACTTTATCCATCGATGTCTTCCTTCTTGCTTTTATTTACCGAGTCCCCCATAAATAACCCGACTAACCCTCCAATTATAGCTCCCGCTGGGCCCGCTAGAGAGGCACCTAAAATAGCCCCACCTAGACCTGCTCCTGCCAGTCTGTTATTTCCACTGGTGTGCAGTTCAGCATTACAATGCGCACACAACAACACGAGGTTTTTATAATCATCGGAACCACCTTCACTCTTAGGCTTAATGTGCGAAAGTTCTAAATGTTTCGATTCCACTACCTTCCCGCACATTGCACAACTACTTCCATTCTGTGCTAGTAACTTTTTTTTCTTTTCGTCCATTACTGACCTTTATTTATAGTTAATGCAGTCGGCATTGTAAGCGCGCATTTTTGATTAATGTTGAGTATTAGTGTCTAGCCAACCATATTAATCACTAATAACTTATCAATCTTCCCAGTCATCATCAGTGTCTATATCACTAAGATTACTTCCATAATGTAATTGCCTATGGAGGTGTATATTAATTCGAGCAGCCGTAGCTTTAGTGGCATTATCTATGCCGTATTCATCGCCTTGGCTTGTTACAGTAATTAGCTGTGTTCCCCATAGTAATAGGTCAGGTTCCCAATAGTTAGAGGCTATAATGCGCTGTGCAATTGATGTAAATAAAGCCTGTTTTTCGCCAACTTGGATATCTTTAGCATCAGCATAATTGTCTCTTATGAATCGCCAATCATTATCCAATGGATAATCTATTCTAGGTGCTGGAGTGCCTCCGCCACCTTTTATTTTCTCCGCTCGAGCGCTGCCTCTATCGGAATAGACCAGCCTAGCATTAGGGCATAAGCCTTTTACATCATTAAAAAGTAATCTTTCATAAATGGAGTTTTCACCATTTTCATAACCAGAGAACTCAAAGGGAAATGAAGAGCCACTGATCGATATTAAAGCCTGTGGCAGTGAATTAGCCACAAAACTAACAAGGTCTGCAATTTTTTGGGTAGATTTATTAACATCAGCAAAGAAGTGTCCATAATCAAACATTACCAACAAATCATTGACATCTCGTTCAACTAATCTGTTTATAACCTCAAAGCATAAACCTGAATCAACTTCTAACCTAGTGAACTTAACAACTAGTCCCCTGCCCAAAGCTTCAAGCGAAACAATCTGACGGTCAAACTCATAGATATCATGAAGCTGCAAAACAGGGATCGCTTCATTTATACTGGCAACATACTGACACCAGTTTTCATAACCATTCGATGAATCAAGTAATGCTTCAATTTCATGAAAAACCTCACGAGGATATACGCCTGTTCTTAGGTAAGTTTCATGTTGTAAAAATGAACTATCTATATCAGCTATCCAACGACGGTCACCGATTGATTTTCTTATGCGCTCTGGAGTATTTTTTAACTTATGAGAGCCTACCCATCCCCTTAAGGGAAACAGCGGCAAGAGTAAGTCTTTGTCTTTTTCAGGTAATTCTTGTATCGCCCCCATTTCACTTGGCCCAACAAACAAAAATGGTATATATTTGAACGTATAATCCTTTCCAAACGTCATAACTATTACAATTTCCCTAATCTTATCTTCATAGCGGTCGTTGAGACTTCAAATTTTCGCGCCAATGTCTCAATCTTAACTTCAATTCTTTCGCCCTCTAGCTGTTTAAGCTCTTCCTTGATCTTAGACCAAGGCATTAATATATCGGCACCCAAACTATTCGCTTGCTGTTCGAATACATCTGAAAGTTTAGACCGGTAAAGAACATCATCTACGATACCATCGCCAATCATATGGCGATGAATGAGAAAGTGAGCAATCTCATGGGCTAAAGTAAATCTTTGCCTTTCTTTAACATCATGTCTGTTAATTCTCGCGACAACAGTTCCGTCAACCTCTTTAATCTCGCCAGAAATACCAGCTTCCAAAGTAGCTTTCTTAACAACTAACCCTAATTCCTTAGCTATTTTTCCAACCTTAATTGGCAGTTCATTATGATTTGATAAAATGATGTTGATTTGTGGTTCACTTAACTGTGACCATTCTTTACCATGAGTCATATTCATACCTATTCAATCTCTGATTCATCATTCTGTGAATTTTTACGCATTTCTTCCTCATCATCGCTTATAGATCTAGATATCCCTCTATGAGCAACAACTTCAACAGCTTCACGAACCTGAGCAAAAAACTCTTTTGCACCAAAGTGTTTGTTCAACTCTTCTGTGACTATAATAGGCAGAGTTTTCTGAACATGAGATTGCGCTTTCTCTTCAGCAATTTTAGCAGCCGCTGCTTTAACTTCCTTAGCTCCAATTAACGCTATTGCAGCTATGATACCACCCAAAACGGCTACAATTACGGCCACTGAAGTTAATAAAATACTGTACCATGAACTTTGAGCCGAATCCCTCCGATTCAACTGGGTTTGATAGTTATTTTGGCTACTTTGTATATGTTTTAACTCAACTCTTAAAGACTCTTGCTGAATTAAGACTTCTGTCAATTTCGATTTAAGCCGAGCGATCTCTTTATTCGCCGAATCTTGACTGAAACATTGAGTGGACGGTTGAGGTAGTTCTGTCTCTTTAATTTCACAGAGTGCATATGCGAAACGCGGTGTGCTCAATAACCACAGAATCAAACAAAGTTTAATCAAGTTCATCCTTGATCCCATCTACTTTACATAATAATAGCTACCATACTAATAAATAGTATCGATATAAACAATTGTAATTAAAGTAAATTATTTACTTAATCTTACCCATTTCGATTACTGTATAGCGAGCCACAAAGTTCATTGCCCAAATAAATACTGAATTATTTGAATCGACACAAATAACTTAAACACATCTCAGCCTTTAAGGGGACAATTTTTCATACCCTAGTAGTGAAAGCTGATTATGATTTGCGATTATAACACTGCGTCCCTTAACTCATGGCCAACTTAGCAGCCTGTTTCCACATGAAACTTGGCATTTTGGACTTAAGCTTCCAGGTTATATTCATTGGTTGGCTACCAGTATGAGAAGCGTATTCAACTTCACCGAAGTTAACAAACCCCATGGTTTTGCCATGTTCATCTTTAGCTTGTTCTCTAACAAACAAAAACAACCTTTTGTTTTTCATTTTGTGTTCTACATATTCACGACCTTTACCTTTGTCTGGTCTTGCAGAGTTCTGGCTTTGCCAATGAAACAGGCTGTCGTTGATTGCGTAGTCGTGATACATAGTGGTTGGAGAAAACTGTTTTTCGTTCTTATTCAGAGTTACAAAAAGAAGCTCAATATTCTGTTCTTTGATGTTGAATACACCTTCCCTAGAATTTGGTTGTTTCTCAAACGTTGTCGCACCAAATCCTACTAAAATTTGCTCTCTAGCATAACGGGCATGCAACTTAATTGGATGATTACCCATTAAAGGCATGTTGTCCTGTTTGTGGTGTATGCGTTGAATCAAAAGGTCTGATAAACAAGTTAATTCACTCGCTACTTGAAGCTTACTGAAAGAGCTTAAGCTTTCTGTTAAGGTAGCAAAACCTGAAGCAGAGCCAGACTTTTGAAAATAGTCATAATGAAACATCAAATCATATATGTTTGCTGTGTCTTCTTTAATTTCAAAGTTTGAATTTGAACGTTGTTTTATGTGTACGAGGTAAAACTGATCATCACAAACCATTAATCTTGTTCTGACCAACCTCGATAAATTTTTAAGCTGCACTTGTTCTAACCCAGTTTTTTTGATCACTTCACTTTCAAGACATAGCTCCAACCAACTATGTTTTTTGTATATGTCTTCTAAATCAACTTGTGGGTTGATTTTTAAGAAATTTGAAAGCGTTAATTCCAAGTTAGACTGGAAATTAAAATTACGTATCAAACCGATAAGACGCTGTTTGTTAAGTGTGGCCTGTCGGATATTATTGAGGATCATCTGCTGAGTTTGTTTGGTCAGCTCTATTCTGCAACCAAGCGGCGCATGTGGAAAACCATTTTTAATTTCATCGCTTATCGAGCTTTCCGTTTTCCCTACAACGGCTCTAAACTTTTGCGCAAAGTCATAATTAGAGTTGGCGTTTCCGACAAAGTCTAAAATGGTACAAACGTCCTTGTTGTTTGCTAGCCTCAATCCCCTTCCCAACTGCTGTAAAAAGATTGTTAAACTTTCTGTAGGACGGAGAAACAATAAAGTATCAACTTCGGGAATATCGACACCCTCGTTAAAAATGTCCACCACAAATAAAACTTTAATTTTTCCAGTTCGCAAAGCCTGCTGCTTTGACGCCCTATCACGGCTGTTATCGCTAGTAAGGAAGTCGCATTCAATTCCCTTCAATAGAAATTGCTTACACATATATTCAGCATGTTCTTTTCCAACGCAAAAAGCTAAAGCCCTCATGCTGTCTACAGATGTAATTAACTCCTGAACACTTTGAAAGATCTTATCTACGCGTTGCTGATTATGGGTATAAAGGTTTGTTAGCTCAGCAATATCATATCGACCTTGTTTCCAGCTGATCTGTTTTAGATCCGTATCATCATCAATACCAAAATACTGAAACGGGCATAAATGGCGTCGATTTATTGCTTCTGGTAGACGAATTTCTGCAGCAATCACACCACAGAAGTCGTCCAATATATTCGTCCCGTCATGGCGCTCAGGGGTTGCCGTTAATCCTAATAATATGTTTGGTTCGAAACGTGACAAAATGCCTCTGTAAGAGCTTGCAGCGACGTGGTGCACCTCATCGATAACAATGTAATCGTAATAGCTAGAATCGAGCTTGAGGCTCTCTAATTGGTTATTTAAGGATTGTATTGACGCAAATAAGTGGTCAAACTTTTCCGGTTTATAATTTCCTACCCAGAGTTCCCCAAAATCTGATTGCTTTAGCACTCCTCGATAGGCCATTCTAGCTTGTTTAAGGATCTCTTCTCTATGAGCAACAAAGAGAAACTTAGCAGTTGGATTTTTTGCTAAATAACGAGAAAAGTCGAACGCCGATATTAATGTTTTACCTGTGCCCGTTGCCGCCACAACCAAGTTTCTGTATCGCTTGTGTAACGTTCGTTCAACGTCAAGTTGCTCTAGTATTTCTTCTTGATGACTAAATGGCTTTAGCTCGAAGAAATGCGCTGGCGCTCCAGATTGTCCGTATTTAGCTTCTTTTAAAGCTGCAGTAAGCTTTTCACGGCTCTCAACTTTCCCATCAAATGCTTCAAATTCATTTGAATTCCAATAAGATTCAAATGTATTTAATGATCTTTCTATGATGTGAGGGATCTCTTGTGAAGTGATCTTCAAGTTCCACTCTAAGCCGCTTGTTAATGCAGAATGTGAGAGATTAGATGAACCAATATACCCAGTGTTAAAACCGGTATTCCGAACAAAAAGATAGCTTTTGGCGTGCAGCCTTTCTCTTTGGGTGTTGTAGCTAAGTTTTACTTCTGTGTTTGGTAACGATGCTAAAAACTCAACAGCCTTGGCGTCTGTAGCGCCCATGTACGACGTTGTGATAATCTTTAATTTTCGCCCACTTCGAGTAAATTCCTCTAATTCTTTACGAAAGATCCTAATGCCTGCCCACTTGATAAATGACACTAACCAATAAATTCGGTCGGATGAAAGGATTTCTCTTTTTAATTCACTTTCTAATGACAAACCAGCATTGCTGCCGCAGAACAACTCGCTTTGCGTAAGGCCAGTTAGAGGAAATATGTCTTCAACGTATTTTTTAAGGTCAGCCGCAACAGGATTTTCAATTTCATAAAGCGCTGTGAGTATTTTTCCTTGTCCTTCAAGCAAGTTTTCATCGAAAAAATCATCACCTTGAAGTTTATCCTTGAGCCACAGAATGAGCTGATTAGACAGATCTATTTGTCGCTGTAGTTGATCGTCTCCACTAGGTATGGCGTTAATTGTATGCTCAACAACTTTATTCAAGAATTTTGACAGCCAAATAGCAGCTTCGTCTTTACCTAATTCTCTCTCACCAATGAAAAACCTGTCTTTATCCAATCGGCTGGATATTAGGTTTGTAATTAGCTGTTCGTAAATACCAGTATGATTCATTTATTTGCTTTAATCCCTTAAAATATCAACAAAAATCTTAACTTCTCTTTCTCACAAAATTCTAGCAAATTAACTTGAATCATCTATCTCCAGTCTTCCAGTTGTTGCAGATCTTTTATTCTGTCTCTTTGAAAACAAAAAGCTTCAAACACATCGTCAAAACTTCGGTTTGTTGATTGGAGGTTAGGAAGTGCATAATTTGCTTGTGTAAAGAACTCTTCTTGATCTGCGGGCCACGCAAGTTGCCACCAGCTCGTTATAAACTCTCTAGCGCTTGTTAGTTTTAGGCTAGTTGGTAGTTTGTCGGACTTCTTCAAATTAATAGCTGACTTTGTTGGTAACAAGTTCCAGAGATCATTGTTTGGCCACCTTGAAAACGGAAAGGCATGATCAACTGCATAACTACTTTCTCTTAACGATTTACCAGACCAACAGCATGAGACTTCAGATATTGATATAAGTTGATCTACTCGTTTTCTGACTCTTGTTGTTGATCGTTCTGGATCCTCCCAAGTTAACGCATTCAAGTAATCCAGTTTGGAATATGAGTTCGCTTTATTACCTTGATAACTCGCCATTATTGCTGACCATTCATTTACCAGTGTTGGTTCAATCCAAACGCTATACCTAGTTAGTGAGTCCCATACATGAACTGGCACATAGAAGTTACCAAGTGACGATAAAAAATCAGAATTTAAAATTAAGCCTTCGTTTGGTTTAACTGTTCGGTTTGTTTCTGCACTGAAAACTGGTTGTTGGCTACCTGGGATCTTAGTGAATTTCACTGGCATGTTTTTTATTGTATTCGCCACTTCTTTTAACGTCTTATAAAGCGGCAAATAAACTTCTTCAGTTTGATAACTAGCGCCAAGGTAAAGATCGTTAACTGATAAAGAAATGATCTTTTTCCAACCGTCATCCTTAATAAAACCTAGCCCTTTACTTGCATCATTATTTTGTTGCATCTCAAACTTATCAACTAACGGCTTAAATAGCTTGGTCCAGTATAGTGATACTAATCCCATTGGAAGAACGACATGTTCATCAGTACGTTCAATAACGGCCCCTGGGTGACCTTCTGCTATTCTTAACAAGGTTCTCAGCAGTGCAAGCTTATAGGTAGATGATTTATTGTCGTTAACTGCAATATTTCGAATTAGTGGAAATGCGCCAGTGCCATCATCTGGCAACTGCAACATGACCGTTTCCCAATAAATCCCAGCCCTTCCTAACTCGTCTTCATTTTGATTTGTAGATAACAACTTAAATGACAAACCAAACTGACTAGCGAACTTCGCTAACTCATCGGCAGAAACAGGATGCATAACTCTCTCATCAGAACACTCACCGTGTCTTAACGAAATGATGATCTTACCGTTAGGTTTTAGAAGCGAACTTAGCTTTCGAATACATCTTTCCCTATTAGTGGGAGCTATGTGCATCCAAACAGCGCTTAAAAGAATCAAATCAAACTTAGTCTGAAGCGAAAAAACGTCTGTTAACTCAGGAAGGGAGTCGGAGAGCCAATGGATCTTATTTTTGATTTGATATTGCCGAGCAATGTCTCTTATTCCCGGTGATGGTTCGACTGCAACTACGCTTAAACCTCTATCAGCCAAATATCTAGCATCTCGCCCAGATCCCGCACCTACATCTAATACAAAACCCTCAGATGGAATTTCCTCTAGCCAATCACGATGCACTGATTCAAAAGTCACGCTGTTGTATTGCTGACTTAAAGACTCTGCATTTTTTGAATAGTAACTGATGTTGCTTTTCACGTAAGAATTTTCAAATTCAATTATTTAGTTTCAACTTTATGATCTTGAGAGACAACTTTAAAGACTATTTTTGAGCATTTTAGTTTAAGGTTGGGTTAACGTGCAATTTTCCCCTTATATTACCAGAGAGTGAAAGTTGCTTTTCACTCTCCACATTATCAATTTTTGCTTGGAGTATGAAACTTGCTGTTTCGCGTATTAGAGAGTGAAACTTGTATTTTTTGAAATAAATACCTTGTTGAAGAGTGAAAGTTGTAATTCAAACTCTAATAGAGACTGAAACCTGCGAACGGCTGTTTATTTTTTATTCAATAACGCCAACTTTGATGATTTTTTGTTCAGTGGAGAGTGAAATGTGTAATTTCACACCTAATAATAGAGGCTGAAAGTTGCACGAAACTAAAAAAACAGTACATTTATTGTACGATTTATATTCACTCAAAATAGAGTGTGGAATAAATTAAAAAGTTTTAAGCGCAGTGGCCGCTAGCGGTACGGTGCTGTCCATCTTTTCTTAAGCCACTCATTTTTTATGCTGCAAAAATTAAAAAATGGACGTTAACTGTACGCTAGCGACCAATGACCTACGGTCATTAATGTTTTTTCATGAAATGGGAGAAACCGTATCGCTAGAGACCTGTTTCGAATGTTAATTTTCTCCGAACATGACGTCATAGAATGATGTGCTCTCAAAAATATGCTCAAAATTATCTTTGTATTCTACAAAGTCTCTTATTCGCACGCGTAACACATCACATTTTCTAACTCGGAGCTTTTGCTCATTTAATTGAAATAAATATATGTTGTTTTGATCGTCTAACACTCTGCCGTGTAGCTCGCACTTTTGATCTTTAATAAAAGCATTATTTCTGAGACTTTCACAAGTTTCCTTGTTTAACTTAATTTGATGAACTGGCAAGTGAGCTTTGTACTTTTCAGCCACTATTACCCCGACAACTTGCGGAGTTGCAATGACAAACCATATCATTGCAAATTTTCCTGACTTGAATTGCTTAATGCTACGAAGTTGACTCAAATGATAAAAAACGTACATGAGCATAGTAAGCGCCGCAAATACAATGGGCTTAGCCCCATGACTTAAAAAGAACTCTATCAGTAACTTGATGATGTCCATTTTTTGATCCTTTAATTTAAAAGAACCATTACCTCACTAAATATTCAGCGCGCCACAAATTGAAATTGTACTAAAACGTTGTTTTTATCCTCACGCTTACACTTTGTAACTTTTATTCTCAGTATTACATTTTGAAAAATTGTTCTGTATTTTACAAATTAACTTAGTTTGATTTTTTCTTGGACCCTTTTCCTTGCGAGCAGTTGCGCACATCAATTTCCGTGAGATCTTAATTTTGAAATTAATACAAACTTCAAATATTAAGGTGAAGAAAATGCAAAAAAATAAAGAATTAGAGTTGTTAAAAAATAGCTGTGTTGAACAAAATGGTTTCAACCAATTATCATGGGAGAAACTTCAAGAGAACGGCTTACTGCCAAAGCCGAAAGATAACGATGATTACCTTAACGAATTTTCAGAAGAGTTGAGTTCTCACCCTAGCAACCTAACTTACCCACTCGTATGCAGTTTTGTAACTAAAATGTCAGAGACGTACGAGAAAGTTACGACTTTTGTTGCTCTAACCGCAGTAGAGTTAGAAAGCAAAATTGCTTACCATTACATGCCTCATATTTCGATTTATAGCAAACTTTCATTAAATAACTATGAAGCCGAAGAGTACAACAAACTAATCGATTTTTTTGAAGCTGGCCACAATTTCGTTGCTCAAGTTGTAATAGATGACCATGAGTTCTTATTACCTGTCGAAGAAAATACATCATTCTCTGAGATTGCTTTAAGCGCAGCTAAGAAATTGCCAGGTCACGGTATAATCTTAAAAAACGGTCAAGATGCCTATGACTTTTACGAAGCTAACTACAAACGATTTGTCTTGCCGAAACGTAAAGAGCTTCTCGATGCCATTGATGAACTTACATTTTTTCAAGATGAAAATTACAGTTTGTTTTACTTAATTTTGTCAGAAAACCTAGCAGAAGAATGGTAGCAAGTTCAGCAGTAATATAAACTAATAAAGAAGGCGTCAATCTCGACGCCTTATAGCACGTTATTGGACAGAAACCATTTAGCACTTTGAAAGATAATGCCCGATTCACGCGCCGATTTGGATCCGAGGAGGAGCGGAAAAAGGTCGCCATGCAGCCGATTGTTAAGCACTACTCCCCGTCATCCCAAGAATTGAGGAAGTCTGCCAACACATCACCGTGACAAGCCTCTGGCTTGCAATAGCAACCAAGTCTTTTTCCAGCCAGCTTGTATACTTCAGACTTATCTTTATTAGGAAATTTCTCAAAATCAAAATCGTACTTGAACTTCCTTATAACCTCGTCCCTATCATCACCATCTTCATACATTGAGTAAGGGTTGCCCCAATATGAGCCCCTCCCAATATACTCGTATTTTTCATTCGAAGTGAATCCTTTATACTCCCTATCTTTTTTTATATTTATAACTCTAGTGATCTTAATTCTTATCCTTCTAACTACCACGCCCCTGAGTTTAAGGTCAGCGAATTCTTCTACAAATTCTTCTCCGTCATCAAATATAACAGCATGAGTAACCTGTTCAAAACCAAACTCGGAAATGCCTTCTTTAGTCACACCAGCAAGGTGGTTGCTCATATATCTTTCGATGAACCCATTTGAATCCGAGCAACAACAAATCTTTTCCGGTACTTTTTCTGACAATATATTTCCTAGCTTTCGCTCAAACTTGCTAAAGCTCGAAAACAAACTTGGATAGAGTATTAGTAGATTCATACAGTCAGACCAAATGTTTTACTTCAAAATCCGTGTCCCAAATGCTATTTAAGTACTCAATAACCAACCTTCTGTGGCACTGGTGTGGTTTATGTTCGCTACACAGCAAACATCCATCCTTAATGATTTCCTTATCAATACTTTCGATTCTTCTTTGCGCCATGAGATTCATGAATCTATCCTCGTACTCTTCCCATGACATTGCACCTTTCTTATACGGATCTAAAATGCTCTTCGTAGGCGCCAAATCTGGAATGTGGACATAACCTATGTCGCACAACTCCTTTAGAAAAAAAATCAGATCATTTTTTTTTGCAAAACCCGCCAATTGCGAGACGTTGTTAAGCCTGACATCAACTAAGGTTTTGATCTCTTCATTACGGAGAAGGCTAAAGAAGCTCTCAGCCTTCTTCTGCGTAAAGCCAATAGAGTATACTTTCATTATTTAACCTCGAATATTCCGGCTGCCAACTTGTAGTAGTAGCCTTCCCAGACTTCTCCCAAGCTAACAGTCATATAGCATTGCCCACCAAGAGTATATCGCCCTTCACCCTGAGCTAAATAGATTCGCTCAACCTCAGGATCTGTTACGGATATTAAGTAATTATCACCACCATATGAAAACGATGCTCTTACCTTCTTTTTGCCGTTTCCAAATTCAGCTCCCTCAATACGAACTAAAATTTCTAGGTTTTGAGGCCGAATAAAATAAAGCGATGGACCTGCCACATTTATTGCAGTTGCAGGGATACGGTCATTGGTACCATTGTAGCTTGAATATCCAGACTGCCAAAGTGAATGAGGCGCATCCAACAAAAGATCAAGAGAGTCTGTATACCGGCCTTTTTTAGACCAATAATAAGCGTCGTCGATTGTATAATTTTCTATTTGAGCAGGGTGGTTTGATTTCCCTTTAAGTCTTAAGTCAATGATATCAAAGACTTGTGCAGTACTTCCATCCTGATAGCGTCTATCAACTTCGGAAATTTCATGATTATCCCGCTCGCTGATAGGCCGAATCCATCCCCCATACTGACCGTTTATTAGCTCTTTACCTGCTATGCAACGACCAGATACTTTCCGTGAATTAGCTAGGCAAATAAATTTCTTATCCATGGGTTACCCCCCTTTCTTGAAATGCTTAACTTGTTTATAGCGAGTTAGTCGCGCGTTTTTCTAACACACTATCGCTCGTATTTCTGGATTATCTATTTCTATCAAAACCACTAACTAATTGCTAGTTAAAAGAAAATTGAAGTAGAACTCAATTTTAATTAGGACATAAAAGGAGCAATTGGGTCGTTTTCCTGACTATGCGAGCAACTTGATTACGCATGTATATAAACACAGGGGGGTTTCAAAAGATAAATGTGCGGTTTTCGCTCAATGCCGCCCTTAGAGTATTTGCGTTAGCACGTTTTGGGGCAAAAGCGAGTCAGAAGCAAACTTGAAAATGGACAGAAATGAGCTAGAGTTTTGATTCTGTAACGCCCAAATAACGAACTTAAAAAGTTTGGCTAAAAAGCGAGGTACGAGCTGAACCAAGCTTTTTAAGTCTTTCGTCGATTTGTTTGCTAAGGGTATTACACCAACAACGCTAAGACAAAAAGCAACATTGCTACGATATGGGCAAAAATAGCCCACCCTGTCGAATTATTCTCTACTTGCTTTGCCACTGCCTTTTTTAATTGTTCTAATTCAGCTACTTGTGAGCCTGTTTGCCCATTACATGTAATCCAAATAGGAGTTGATTTTGGGTTTGCTTTAGAAAGATCCATGTTTGACCCCGTTATCACCAACCTTAGCTGCTGAGGACAAACTCTCATCCCATCTTTAAGCATACCTACATTTAGGTCAGGTAAATAAACAGCAAGGTACTCAAAGTTTCTGTCTGATATCATTAACTCGTTAACATCTTCGAGTGTTTCAAGCCCTCGTACTGCATAATGATTTTCAGGTTCTAGAATAGCTCCAGCAATAGGAATCTTAGAACTCATACCTCCAAAGAAAGCAAACGAACTTAGTGCTACACCAAAAATGATTAGATAATTTCTCATGACATCCTTACTACGTTTAACATGTTTATAGCGATCAAAACGCACGTTTTTCCACTGCGGTTATGCTCGTTTCAATCTTTCCTATATTGACAACAAAATCCCCAACATCTTGCTATCAAAGCTTTTTATTTAAGTAATTTAAAATAGCACTTGGACAGAAATAATTTCCAAATATTGAAAAGGCTTAATCTTAAACACTAGTTAATTTGACCTATAAAAGATGTTTGGGCGTCATATTCAAAAACATGTTCCGCCAATATTTTTGTAGGCAATTTAGGATCAAAGCTTCTTCCACGGCCCATTTCTGATATCAAATGTAAATGCTTTCTGGCTCTTGAACCAATTACATATAGAAGCTTATGTGCACTATGGGGATCTTTATCGTTAAAGTGGGGCACGATATCTTGCAACAATCCATATGCTAGGACAACATCAAATTCTGCGCCTTTTATGCCATGAATTGTTGATACAGTTATACCACTTCGTCTTTTGAATACGTTACGAAAATCATCTATTGAACCAGCGTATTCAACATTTTCTTTGGATATCTTCTCAATTCGCTTTTTTGCATTTTCAAAGAAAGCATCATAATGTTCTTTAAGCCCAGCTACTGATTTAAAGTCAACTTTTAACTCTTGAGAAATAAGTTCAAAAGCATCAGCCAAGTGCTGTAGCCCATCGTCAATTTCGATATGTAATGAATTAATAAAGCGTAAAAGTAGCTTTGGTTTTAAGTTGATTGTTGATACATCATAATTTTGAAGCATCTCCAATATTTCACTAGCCCATCTAATTCTTCTCGTATAAAGAGAAGGAGATGGTTCGGTGAGTATTATTTTTGATAATTTGTACCAAAAGTTTTCTTCATCTCTGAAAAATGGAGTTAGTCCAGGCCCATTAAAGCTGTATTCAGGAAGTAGTGAAGAAAGTGCTCTAGTTATACTGGCGATGTGAATCCACCAAGGGGCAATGATACAGACCTCGCTCTCATCAATACTCTCTATCGATATGTGATATCTAATTATGTCGGCCAAGTGACTTGCTAAATTCTGCTTACTCACATTATCAACATATGTAACTAATGTTGGATAGTTAGAATGTTCCCCTGCCGCAACAATATCTGAATCAAAAACTTTGTAGTTTGAAAAGTGAGAAACAATTTTACTGGAGCTTCTATAGTTTTTGGTTAATCCTAGTAATTTAAATGTTTGCCCTGAAATTTGATTTAACTCCTCGATAGTTATTGCGTATCCACCTAATGAGCCAAAAATAGCTTGATTTGGGTCACCCACGATGAAGGCATTTAGCCGAGAGTTACTTTTTCTAATAACTTCTCCAAATATTGAATATTGAATTTCGCGTGTATCTTGAAATTCGTCAATCAGTAGGAAGGAAAATAAGTTACTGAGCGTTTTAGAAATTGACGGGTTACTAATAATTAATTGATGAGCAAAATACAATATTTGCTCGAAGTCTATTTGATTTCTAGATAATAAAATTTCGTGATAACTATTAATGACTGACGTTACTATTTTTCGCTTTTTGGGGTCGCATGAGTATGTAATACCCTGTGTAGTGAAAAAATATTGGCAATCATAATATGAAATTTTTTGACTGCTATAAGGTTTGCATAATTCATCCAGAAGTTGCTCTGAATCATATGAATCTATAACTCGATAACCGAACTCTAATGAGGGGTGTAGTGCACCATATGGTTTAATAATCCACTCTAAGCAAAATGAATGAATTGTCCCAATCCACAGCTGAGAAATATCGACTCCTAATAGTTCAATTCGCTCTTTAATTTCATCAGCAGCTCTATTGGTATAAGTAATTGCAATTATCCAGGATTTGGTTGAATTTAGCTCAGTCAATTCCTTTGCAATTTTGTATGTCAGTGTTCTGGTCTTGCCGCTGCCTGGGCAAGCAACCAAATAGACACTTCCATTCTCACGGATAGCGTTTGATTGTTCAGTATTTAGGTCTTCCGCTCCCCAGACAAACATATTTTAAATTGCCTGCAAAAAGCTATTGCTGTTCATTGTTATTGAATTTATGAACTCTTGTTTTAGTTCTGAAACTGAACCTCCATTTTCATTAAACTCTAGCCATTTCTCTAAAAACGAATTAATTCCAGTTTCGAGAGGTGTCAGATAATTATCCCAATCTGTATAATGTTGCCCCCTCACTGCAATCGCATCAATTCTGGCTCGTTGTTCTGATACAAATTGCTGAATGCTATTAAAGCGATACTCTATAATTTTTAAAACTTGTTTGTCTGTGAAAGTTCCATGAGCAAAAGAAATAGCATTAGCAATATAACTAGGCACGTTAACATTGAAATCTATTTTCGAGCCTAGTGTAATTGCGAACCACCCTTTTCCCTGGTTGTTAGCCATAGTTAAAGCTCTCTTACCGGCAATTGCGATGTCAGACTTTTTCAATTCAGCTATTGTTGTTTCAATCGTGTTCTGACAGGTGTAAACATCGTTAACTGTGTCTATGAGGTAATTAGCATTTAAGCTTTTTAAAAAGTCTACCTCGAATGTGTGCTCAGCATAAAAAGCGTTTATCCAATTATTTCCATCACAAAACTCATCCAAGATAGCTTTTCTTTGCATCCCTTTCTCTGCTGAACCAGCGGCTTTGGATTTTGCTTTCGCAACGGAATCGCTGTCTTCAGTATTAGGAGTAGTATCAAAAAAAGTTTGGTCTAAATCAGTTATTATCCCACACGACTTTCTGATTCGATTGTCATGAAACAGAAGAGCTATATTTTCGAAGCCTGTGCTTCTCATATTTACAAGAGTTATCCCGAGTTCGTCTAGCGATAATCCAAGAGACTGTTTAACCAGAGTTGGAATTAAAATTTCTTCAGCGTCACCTTCAACTAGAATTACACTTTTTGCAAAGAGTAGGTTACTGCGAATAGCATCTAGGTATCTCTCAATAAAAGTCACTTTTTTAGGGTCTAATCCTGTTGACGGTTGAAACGCTACGCACCCGGATTCCGTCTTTGAAAGAATATTAGAATTTCTGATGTTACTTACTTCAGAAACGTGACTAGAGTGTGTTGAATATATAATCTGAGTATCTGTGTAACCTATTTTATCAAATAGTGTCTTTTGTATATGAGTATGAATATGAGCCTCAGGCTCTTCGACAAGTAAAAAGTTCGCAATAGATTCTTCAGGTTTTTGGTATTTAAACTCTAGAAGCTTTAAAGTTAAAAATATTAAATTTGCGCCACCTAAACTCATTTCATGAATCGCACCTTCATGATCATCGCTAGATTCATCTACAAATAATTTTAATGATTGGAAGAGCTGCTCAGCTTCGGTTGAAAGCCCTGATTGAATAGATAATGAGTTAGGGGAATAAGTATCTCCTAGTGTATCGTTAAGAGTGTCAGTTATGCCTTGCTTAATATCTTTTACATCAGTTAATGATTCAATTGATTGATTTAATTTTTCTACAGCATTTACTATTGGATCAAACTCATCAGAATTTATTTCTTCACTCTTAAGTTTTAACAAGTTTAAAAGTGGGTTTGTTCTATTGTTTCTAAAATCAGACACTACGTCACGTAGTGCTTTTACAAAAGTAAAAGACACCTCATTTGGCATGGACAAAATGCTTGGCAATGGAGAGCCAACTTCACTATTTGAAATTCGTGAAGGAAATATAGCTTGTTCGAAGTCGCCTACGATCTCTATATATTTTTGATCGTCACAAAAATTGGCTCCGCTTTTGCCAGTAAATACTGTTTCATAATCAGCTATAGAGATACTTTTTTGAATGCTTTGTAGGGCAGCTACATCACCTGGATTTATTTCAGAAAGCTGTTGTCTGATATGAGCCTTGGGTCTGAAAATCAAGTTATATGTAGCCTTTTCAACAGCTTGTTCATCGGCAACACCAGCTCCGTGAATAAATAATGCTTGGCTAACCTCATCCTGCCCAATATCGTTAAATTCTAAACTTATGATGATCCAATGACCTTGCCAACCAGATAGTCTTCGACAAAAGTCCTCCTCATTCAAGCGAGTTGCAGCACGAGGTAAACTATTGTCTAACATGAGCCTTATGGCTCTAAATATATTGGTTTTACCCGACCCGTTTTCGCCGATGAGAGTATTAATTCCTTTGTTGAACTTCAACGTAGCATTTTTAAAATTTCTATAATTTCTTAGGCTTAATTTCGAAATATGCATATGCACTCCATTGCTATTGATCTAAATAAGTTATATCACCATATTCACTGTATCAGAAACAGATTTTTGATTAAGTTTATTCAGTCATTTGATTAGAGCAGTTTACAAGTTAACGTAAGTTTCTACCTTGTTTTGGGGCAAAAACAATTCGAGTTGCCAAATTCGTCTCACTGATTTCGCCCCAACTTTTTTACCTCTACTACAGATTTTAAGTCAAAAAGTTAATAATCGAACTTGGTCACCAATTATTAACGAAATCCCCTTCGTTTATCATCTAAATAATTGAAAAACCAATGCTCTGTTCTCTTTTTTAGCATTTAAAATACTCATAGTTTCATTGAGTTGCAGAAATCATCAAACAGTGGCGCAGCTTAAATTCCGTTGTATTTTATTTTTCGAGATATAAATTATGAGCAAGAAAGATATGTTAAATATTGCATTATCAGATTTAGTTGAAGCGACTCAACAAGTTGCCGAGTTAGCCGAGAAAGTACGTATTCTAGAAGTAAACCTAAGTAAGCTAGAAGCTTCTAATGATGACGTTTTTGATCCTATTGAAGTGGCTTCAAAGAAGCTGAATAAAACCGTTTCAGCTATCAGACAGCGCTTAAAGCATCCACAAAAGCCCATGCGTAAAGGAGTCGTGTGGAAACAAGAAGACAAAGGCTGCGCTATTTTTGTTAACGTCAAAAGATTCCGAGAGCAAATGTAGTTATGCCTGTAATTTATTCTGAAGAGATCAACGCCGCGCTTAAAGAAGCACGAGGGGTGCAACCACATAATGGTTCACTGCGCGTTCAGTTCAAAACGCCTGATAAAGGTTTTGTGCGTAAATCTATTGGGTTGTCGATCAACGTCGAAAACATAAAAGTAGCAAAACGAATTCTTGAAGACATAAATAAAGATATTCAGAATCGTTTATACCAAAATGATCCAGAGTACTTCTGGAGTAAGCATTTCCCAACAAATAGTGAGTCACAAACGAAGAACATTAGTGTGCGAGCGTGTTTCTCAGAATACATAGAAGAAAATTCAGGTGGTTTATCTGATTCGATTTTAGATAAGCTCAAAAGCTCTTTAAGCTGGTTAAATCATTATCGAGTAGCTGATAAACCAATTAAATCGATCGATAAACCTACACTCGAAAAAATCAGAAAAAGTACGGTAAGTGGCAATAAAGAAGCACACTTTAACGGATGCGCTGTATCAACAGTAAAAGAATATACAAACTCCTTTAAAAAGATCCTCGATCATGCTGTTGAAAAAGAATACATAAAAACTAACCCTGTTCCAACTTTAAAGAAATTGCCAAAAGACAACTATGATCTTGAATGTGAAGACGATGATATCCGTCCATTTTCACAAACTGAGCTAGATTCACTGTTAAATGTGGTTCATGTTCCAAGAATTAAACTTATGATCAAACTCCTAGCCTGGACTGGTATGCGCCATGGAGAAATTAAGGCGTTGAGCTGGGAGGATGTTAATTTTGGAGAAAACTATATCCACGTTCGATATAATCTAACTAGAAAAGGTAACCTAAAGCTGCCTAAGACTAAAGCTGGCATCAGAAAAATAGAACTACTCCCCGCAGCCAAAGAAGTTCTAATCGAAATGAAAGAATTCACGTTTGGTGTTGCGCCGCAGATAGATGTGATCCACTACAAAAATCAGAAAACTAAAGAATTGATGCGGCGCAGGGTGTTTTTGAGCAGAGATAATAAACCATACAGAAGACCAGAATTGAGCACAGTTCCCAAGCAGTGGGCAAACTGGCTCTTAGAAGCCAACTTAAACTATCGGCCGGCATATCAACTTCGTCATACCTATGCCAGCCAAATGTTAATGGCTGGCGCTCAACCAACTTGGTTAGCAACACAAATGGGACATTCAGACACATCGATGATCAGCAAGATATACGGCAAGTGGATCCCTGGACAGGATCCTGACTATATTCACAAGCTAGCTGAAAAACTAGGACAAAAGTAAATGTTCTTTCTAGAAAGGTAATTATGAGAAATTTTATTTGTATCTCACAAAAACAAAAAGCTCTGATATTTAATATTCAGAGCTTTTTTATTATCAGTTTTTGACCCCTATATGACCCCGAACGTTTCGAGGTTAATAAAAGCCAATAAATTCAACGGGTTTAAACTAAAACGGCATCTTCATGCCTGGTGGAAGGCCCATACCGCCTGTTACTTTTGCCATTTGTTCTTTATTGTTCTCTTCAACACGACGGACTGCGTCGTTGATTGCTGCGGCAACTAGATCTTCAATCATCTCTTTGTCGTCTTCCATCAAAGACTCGTCAATATCAACACGTTTAACATTATGGCTACCCAACATAGTTACTTTAACAAGACCAGCACCTGCTTCGCCAACCACTTCCATTTTAGCGATTTCTTCTTGCATCTTTTGCATTTTGTCTTGCATTTGCTGGGCTTGTTTCATGATATTGCCCATTCCGCCTTTAAACATAATTTTTCCTCTTACTATAATTCGAATGCTTTCGCTTGCCCTAAATGTAAGGGCAAAATGTAAATTTACAAGTTTGTCCTTACAAAGGTTTGATCGACTCTTCTACAAGACGACCATCAAACTCTTGCAATAACGTTTGCACAAAAGGGTCAGCATGAATACTTTGCTCTGCCCTTTCCTGCCTATTTTCATTAATATTTTGTTGCAGAGCTGCTGGCGAATGCTCTGCGATTTCAGATTTATTTATTACGAACTCACGCTCTGGTGATAACCGCGCTACAACTTCATGCAGTTCAGATTCAGTCCGCTCATTAAGTAAATGTGCGTACTCTTTTTTTACTGTCAGTACGATATGTGTGTCGTCGATAACAGGAGCACTTTGCAGCGCTAACTGTCTTGTTAAGCCGGCTAACCCTGAACGCTCAATAAGGGAAGCCCATTGATCAACCTCATAAGCAAAACGCACTTCTTCATGTTCAAGCGGTTTTAAATCTTCTGCGGGTTTAAGTTCTATAGGCTTAGGTTGATTATCTTCTTCAACTTCCGGTTCAGGTTCAAATGACGATTGAATTTGTGAAATCGGTTGTTCAGTATCAAGCCCACGTGCAGCCAAAATTGCCAGAACCGGACTGTCATGAGTAATACTCGAAGGGTGTTGCTTTATAGCTTCGGATGCTTGCTGCTTTGGCAACTTATCGTCGCCTTGACTAGATTCAGCGACGGGCTCAGAAGGCTGCTCTAAATTTTGTTCAACTGACTCGCTATCATAGGCTTCGTACGCCCCATCGTATTCAGGTGCGAAGCCCTGACTGTCAGCCATATCTTGATAAAACGCTTGTTGCGCCAACAAAGCACTTTCATCGACTTGTGGCTCTGGCTCTGGC
>JABXID010000105.1 GCA_013373245.1 Gammaproteobacteria bacterium | reverse complement strand
GGGTTTACTTCCGAATCGAGGTATTCAAACGAAACGTCCATCACTGGCGACCAAGCTTCTTTGTAATCTTCAAAGATCAGCTTCAATAACATTTGAATAATACGTCGTTCTGTTGGCGTGAATTCACGACCTTCGATTTTGGCGTGGTAACGACCGTCACCACCAAAAAAGTTATCCACCAAAATAAACACCAAACGTGCTTCCATGGTGATCAGACCCGTGCCTTTAAGCGGACGGAAACGAACCATGTTTAAACTGGTTGGTACAAATAAGGTATGAATATATTCGCCGAATTTAATCATCTGAACGCCGTTAATTGAGACTTCAGCGGTACGGCGCATCATATTAAATAGACTGATCCGCATGTGGCGGGCAAAACGCTCATTCACCAACTCTAGCGTTGGCATGCGGCCACGGACGATTCTGTCTTGTGATGAAAAGTCGTAGTCTAGCGTGCTTTCATTACCACCACCGCCAGACTCATCAATTTCATCTTCTTCAACATCGTCGACGCCATGGAGTAGCGCATCAATTTCATCTTGTGACAGAAGATCAGTCATAGTTCTCTCTTACAGCATTATTTTGACGGTTATTGCATAACAAAACCGGTGAACAATACTTCCTCTACAATTTTCGCGCCAGCTACTTCAGAAATTGCTGTTTGCACGTCTTTTGCTGCTTTTAATTTCAGCGCATCTTTGCCAGCAGTCGTTGCCAAATCATCGGCATTCGCCATGCTAAAGGCTTTTAACAGGGTACCTTCAATTAACGGAATATGACGTTTTGCCATTTCGTGGTTATTGTCTCCACGAACCATTAATTGCACTTTAATTTGTACTAAGCGGTCGCGTGTCGTGCCCGGAACATTAAAAGTAAACGGTCTTGGCATACTCACATACATCGCCGTACCAACTTCCGCAGCAGCTTCTGCCGTTTGCGCCGCTGCTGTAGGTTCAGCTGCGGATGCCGCAGTTTCATCATCGCCACCCAAAATAAACATGGCAGCTACCACGCCTATTACAATAACAAGTAAAGCAGCAACGATAATGATGATCAGCTTTTTCTTGCCGCCACCGCCGCCTTCTTCCAAGGTTAATTCATTTTGTTCATCTGCCATTTCAGACTCCAATTATTAACTTCATGCCTAACGCCATGGTATTGGCACTGGGGCTTTTTAGCAATAATTAACCGAGCATTCTTATCGATATTGCCAAACAAATAAAACAACTGCTCAATGATTCAACAGATCACTTGCGTTAAGCGTAATAACTGACATTCCATGGAGAATTAATTGACGCTCGTTTTTGTGTCAAACTTTCTTCTTCTGTTTCATCATTGGCTTGGCCTAACGCCTGACCATTACTTGAGTCGCTACCCTCTTCCGACATATCTTTTTGTTGCTGAGAGTTATCTTGTTGAACATTGGAATCTGCTAATTCAACACCTTGTTGCTCTAGCATTTCTCTTAGTTTAGGCAAGCTAGCTTCTAGCGCATCTTTGGTTTGTTGATTAGACACAACAAAAGAGACTGTGGCCTGATCATTGGTAACCGCTAATCGCACTTGCATAGCGCCAAGTTCTGGCGGATCCATTCTAATATCAACCGACTTCATGTTACGCGACAACATCAGGCCAATTTGCTGTTGCATGTGATTGGCTAGTTCTTGTTTGTTAAACAAAATATTTTCACGGATCATAACCTCGTTTTTAACATTAGCGATGTTTTCGAGTTTTGGTGCCTGCAAGGTTTTATCTACCATTACACCCGCAACATCCACTTTCTCCGGTTTTATGTCTTGCGCGTTGTTTTTCGGAGCCAACGACTCAAGCACACTGGCAGATAATGAATCCATTAACTTTTGCTCTGGATTGGTTTGCGTTTTATTTTCAGTTGGTACTTCAGCGTTTGTTTGTTGCTGCTGAAGCTCAGAGACAAAGGCATTCATTACAGATTTGGCCGAATTTTTTGCCTCTTCTGAGGTTCCATTTGCCGTTAAATTAACGACGGGAGCTGCGCCAAGATCTATGACTTTGGTTTTATTTTCTGTCAGTTGATTCTCTTGTGCCATCATGGCTTGACGCAATACTTGACGCCTTTGATTCAGTTCAAATTCTATCAGAGTAGACTTTTCTAAGACACTGGCATCTATTTGCTTGCTTGATGTTTCAGCTGTCTGCTGAGATGCCACAACATTCGCTTCACTATTAGCTTTAGCGCTTAAGCGAGCTTGTTCTTGTGCATAAATTAACTGCGCCAGAGTTGGCTTTGGTTTGTCTTCTGATGACTCTGCTTTTTCTTCAGCATCAAGCTTCTGTCCTAACTCTTGAGTCACTTCGCTCGACTCACTTTGCAACTTATCTTTCAGCAGATTTTTTAATTCGGCTAAATCCAATTGAGCCTGCTCACCTTCTGCTTGAGTTTGCTGTAAAGATTTTTGCTCCGACAATTTCTTCTCGACCACAGATAACGCGAGTTCATTTAACTCCGACAACTTATTCAGTTGCTGTAACGCCTTAACCTCTTCAGACTCGTTGCTTTCTGAACCTAATTTGGCTTTTAAGTTATCAGATTTATTTTGTAGCTCCGCCAGCAATTGCTCTAACGATTTTTGAGATTGTTGTTCGTCTTTAGCATACATCAAGGCTTCTAATGAAATGGCTTGTTGTTGCTGAGCGTCAATATCTGTCTGCGATTGCTCGTCATCTTTTGCCTGACTGTTGACTATGTTTAACACAGTATCCAGCCAAGTCGTATCAATCTCATCTGGTTGTTTTTCAGCTTGTTTTTGGTTGTCAATTGTGAATTGTTTTTCAATATCCGCTTCGGGTTTATCAAGTGATGATTGCTCTACATCAGCTTGAGCTTTATCGACAGCCTTATTTTCAACTTCATCTACAGAAGAAGCGCTATGTTCTGATTGTTTTTTATCGGTCGCTGTTGTTTGTTCTAGTTCAGCATCGTTTTGATTGTCAGTTCGCGATTCAGAGGTTTTCGATACATCGGTTTCTCTATCCTTTGTCCGAGCATTGTTTTCTGCCCGAGAGTTAGTTTCTTGAGATCTAGATTGATTAGCTTTTGCTTCACTAGCTTCTTGCTGTGCGCGCTTTTCTTGCGCCTGCAATTCTGAACGACGTTCCTGCTGCGCTTGTCGATGCTGTTCTTCGCGAGTGCGCTGCATTACTTGATTAAAGTCATCTCTTTGCTGATCAAAGCTTGATTGCTGATTGCTCGATTCCCTAGGTTTTACACTAGGTTCTTTGGCGATTTCAGGTTTTACATTAACCTCAGGTAACAGCATATTCTTAGCTAACATGAACACTCCTTCGAAATCACATCACTAAAGGCTCAGCGTGCAATTACGAGTCAAAACAGATCAATTACGGCGGCAAACTTTATATTTTTAAGACAAACAGTCTGTTTAAAAATGGTTACAAACTTGCCGATATGACCTGAATATTCAAAAAGCGTTCCAGCTGTAAAATTGCCGTTTTAAAAAGTACGGAACGTACTTTTAGGCTAGTGAGATTTTTGTTGCGCTAAACGTGAGCGAATGTATTTTTGCGTCGCAAATTCATCGATTGCTTGTTGTTCACCTCGTTCAATAACCTGTTGTTGTTTATGGCGTTTTTTCTCTAGCACTAACTCAACAGCACGAACAGACTGTTGTTGTTCTAACCAAGTGTTTTTACGTTGTTCTAAAACTTCTTTAGCAATTTCGATAACTTCCAGTTGCTTTTTAATACCGTCTTCTAGCTGCACAATAAATCGTTGGTAGTGCTGATAATTGCCGCCTATTACCCCAGTGCTGCCCATATGTTGCATTTTCTTTAGATACTCTAACTTGTAGCCTTCAACATCCCGCAATTTTTTCTGATTTGCGGCAAGATAAGACTGCGCAGATTGCAGCTCTTGGGCAAACTTATCTTGTTTTTCGGTTTCAATTTTTAATAGTAGCTCAAGCTGCTTATTAGCGGAAGACATAACCTATCGCCTAGTTTTGTAGCTGTTCAGTGAGCATTTGTAAATGCTGTAAAGAAATGTCAAACGGTGCAATTTCCACCATTTTTTGTTGCAAATACGCGTCCATTACTGGCTTCATTTGAATCGCTTTATCAACCACTGGATTGCTGCCGGCCGAGTAGGCACCGATAGAAATCAGGTCTTTATTTTGCTCATAAGCTGAAAGTAACTTTTTAAATACCAACGCCATGTTTAAATGCTCCGGGCTGACCACTTGCGGCATAACACGACTGATGGATTTTGCCACGTCAATTGCAGGGTAATGACCTGAGTCAGCGAGCTCACGTGATAAGACAATATGGCCATCTAAAATAGCTCGAGACGCATCTGCAATAGGGTCTTGTAAATCATCACCTTCGGATAAAACGGTATAAAATGCAGTAATCGAACCTTGCCCTTCTCCACCATTACCAGCACGCTCAATTAAAGCAGGCAATTTGGCAAATACTGATGCCGGGTAGCCTTTGGTAGCCGGAGGCTCGCCAATCGCCAACGCAATCTCGCGCTGCGCTTGGGCATAACGCGTGACGGAGTCCACCAGCAATAACACATTTTTGCCTTGGTCACGAAAGTACTCAGCAATTCGTGTTGCCGTTTCACAACCGCGCAGACGTTTGATTGGCGACATATCAGCAGGCGCAGCGACGACAACGGCGCGTTCTCTCCCTTTTGCGCCAAGAATTTCATCAATGAACTCTTTCACTTCTCGACCACGCTCACCGATTAACCCTACAACAATAACGTCTGCTGTTGTGCCTTTCGTCATCATGCCAAGCAACACAGATTTACCGACACCAGAACCTGCAAACAAGCCCATGCGCTGTCCTTCTCCGACAGTAATGACACCGTTGATGGCCTTCACGCCAACATCTATCGCTTTTTTTACCGGACGGCGAGCAAGTGGGTTAAGTGGTTTGGTTTTCTGTGGAGTGGATTTTTCGTATTCTATCGGACCTAAGTTATCCAGTGGCACACCAACAGGATCAATAACACGTCCCAATAGCGCGTCTGACAAAGGCAAGTCTGTCCCTGAATGAGAGACGGTTACGCGTCCGCCTGGGACAATGCCGCTGACTTGATCGGTTGGCATCAAAAATATTTTATCGTCTTCAAAACCCACGACTTCTGAATCAACTTCACCTGTTAAGGTTTGGATTCGGCAATGGCCTCCTAGCGGCGCAAAACAACCAACAGCCTCCAACGTTAAGCCGTTTACTTTAGTTAAGCGACCTGAAACTTCCGGTTTGGCGTCATTCACCCAACCTTGGTATTTAATAAATTTTTGAGCCAATGAAGAAGCCATTATTAACCTTCCTCATCCGGTGAATTACTATCAGGATTATTCGCTAAGCCGTCGTTGCTAGGTTCAACATCTGTCGGCTCTTGATCAGCACTTGCCATTTGTGATGGATGATCAGACTCTAAAGGCGTTTTAACCGTAAGATCTTCTTCAGGAATATCAACGTGAATATTGGCCTCGTCAATCTCTTCGTTTAACCCGACTTTTTCAACAAAGGCGTCAAGTGATTGTTTAATTCGCTGTTTTACCGAACGGTCAATCAAAGAATTTGGGGTCATTACGATAACGTCACCGACTTGATAAGTTGGTTCTTCTTTTAAAATCCATTTACGTTCACTCAGAGCATCTTCATCGTACAACTCTTGTAAAAGGGCGATATCCGTTGGATGCATGTGAATTTCAGCGTATTCGGTATTAAAAGGTAATGAGCTAACGGCTTCATCCAAAACCGTTAACAAAACCTCTTTGTTAAGTTTTGACTCTTGCCTAATGACAGATTCGGCCAACATCACCGCTAAATTCAGAAGTTGCTGTTCAGCAATGCGGTCCATTTTTTCCACTGGATGGTACAGCTGATGCGTTAAGTGCTGCCACCGCTCTATTAGCAAATTGACCTGTTCTTGCCCTTGCCCAAATCCAGCTTCAAAACCTTCTTGTTGTCCTTGTTCGACACCTTGCTGATGACCCTGTTCCCGGCCTTCTTCTTCACCTTTAGCGAAACCTTCGTCTTTGCCTTGGGCAAAACCTTCGTTATAGGCGTCTTGACGAATTTGTTCAATTTCTTCAGCGGTTAGAGGTTTTACCTCTTCCTCAACTTCTTCTTCTTTGACATGTTGGCTGTACAATTTATCGAGAGGGACTCCCATAAAGTTCGTACGGCCTGTGAATTCTTCTTTCTTATGCTCGGTAACATCAGGCGCAGCCCACTCCTTCAGCAGTTCTAACATTTCTCTGCTGGGGGTAATGGGCTTTTTAGTGAGTTTATCTTGCACTATAGTTTACTCTCTTAATACTGCGAGGAACGGCTGCTTGGCGCTTTAAACAAAGCGATTACAAGAAGTCGTCACCGCCGCCGCCGCCTAACATAATCTCACCTGCATCCGCCAAACGACGTGCAATAGATAAAATTTCTTTTTGTGCAGTTTCCACTTCTGATACGCGAATTGGTGGCATAGCTTCCAAGTCGTCCACCAACATATCCGCGGCACGTTTCGACATATTTTTAAGGATTTTCTCTTTAAGTCCTTCGTCGGCACCTTTAATCGCTTTCATCAATGCGTCTTGTTGAACTTCACGCAAGATAGCTTGGATACCACGGTCTTCAACGTCGATTAAGTTATCGAAGACAAACATCAAGTCTTGGATTTGCTGAGCCATTTCTTCGTCATGCTCACGCATTGCATCCATTAACTGACCTTCAACATTAGTATCTAAGAAGTTCATGATTTCTGCGGCTGCTTTCATGCCGCCCATTTTCGCAGCTTGAGCACCTGCTTGACCTGCGAACTGTTTCTCCATGATTTC
>JABXID010000119.1 GCA_013373245.1 Gammaproteobacteria bacterium | reverse complement strand
TGTTCCGTCAAATTTTCAAAGCCATCTGCGGTTATCAAAATATTATCTTCAATACGTACACCTATGCCATGCCACTTAGAGTCACAATCAGCGTCTGAATCAATATAAATACCAGGTTCAATAGTAAACACCATGCCTTGCTCTAAGGGACGATGAGCCCCCGCTTGGTTATAGTCGCCAACATCGTGTACGTCTAATCCGAGCCAGTGCGCTAACCCGTGCATATAAAAAGCTCGATGGGCGTTTTCAGCGATAAGCGTTTCGACATCACCGCTTAAAATACCTAACTTTACCAACCCATCTGTAATGAGATGTACCGACAAATCCGTTAGCTCTTTTAACGTGACACCTGGCTTAATAGTTTCAATCACTTGCTGCTGAGTATCCAACACCAATTGATAAATAGTTTTTTGCTCTTCGCTGAATTTTCCGCTGGCAGGAAATGTGCGCGTGATATCAGCTGCATAACCTTGAAGCTCACAACCTGCATCAATCAACACAAGTTCATTCGCTGCGACCTGCTCGTCGTTTTCGGTATAATGCAAAATACAAGCGTTTTCACCCGAACCAACAATAGTGCCATACGCTGGAAAACGAGCGCCATTCATTGCAAATTCATGATGTATTTCTGCTTCTAATTGATACTCAAATAAAGGACGATTATTACCGATTTGGTTACTAGCAAAACGCATCGCTCGCTTATGAGCATTTCCAGAAATCAGCGCAGCTTGTTTCATAATTGCGATTTCAGCATCCGACTTAAACAAGCGCATTTCGTGAATAATTGGGCGAGGATCAATTACTTGCGTAGGCGCATTCCAACCTTTTTTAGGCGCACTTCGCAATTTATTTAACAAATCAAATACGATGTTATCGACACTGGTACTTTCACCTTGTGATAAATACAAAGTATCTTTGCCATTAACAGCTTGATGCAAAGCCTGGTCAAGTTCATCTTGCTCGTGGGTGATATCAAACAAGAAATCAGATTTAGCAACGTCTTTACCAATTCGGCGACCTTGCCAAATTTCCGCCAGCTTATCTTTTGTGCGACACACTAACGTCGAGCTAGCTTCCGAATCATTGGTCTTTTCAATTAATAACCACGCATCTGGCTCTGGAAAACCGGTCAAATAGAAAAAGTCGCTATTTTGCCGGAAAGGATATTCAGTGTCTCTGCTGCGAGTCACTTCAACAGCCGCAGCCAAAATTAATACACTGTTATCTGCCATCTGGGATAACAAGCGCTGGCGACGCTCGACAAATTCAGAAATTGGGATCATAAATTTCACGCACCTTTATTTCGACTGAGGGCTTAATGCAAGGTTTTAATTTCTTGCTGTGCGGCATTAGCCGCTTTGCCAAACTCTTGATGGCACAACACAGCAGAGATACGAATGAACTCAACTATTTCGTAGAAGTCAGCTTGCGTGTCATTGTTATCTTCGAGTTCGGTATCCATGCGAGTGATATTAGTAAAGTCTTCAATAATTTCACGCAACTCATTCGACGCTGTTTTTAAATCACGTTTGTTCAAACCGAAACCCACTAAAAAATACTGCACCCAATTTAGTAACTCTTGAGCTTGATCTGTTAGCGATTCCTCTTCATCCAACAGTACCAACTTAAAGGACATATCTTCTGATTCAAATTGACTGAAAATTTCAGATACCATATCTTGTAACGTGTCTTTCAAATCACCTTTTAACGACAGACCATTATTAAATAAGTCGGCCATATGGTGCAGGTAATCGTCTGACTCTTTAAACATACCACCAGCAATAAGCCCAGTTAATAAGCCATGCACCTCACTGGCTGTTGCCGTAAAGTCGTGCTTTCCTAAAATCGAATTTAAAGTTTCGTGATTCATAACAATTAAGCCTATTGCAAGGTTTGGATGAATAAATTTATAACACTATCCTAACACTGATAGTTAATTCACCGCTACTGCCGACATCGGGAATAAGCCACTTTTGATTGATATTTCAACAAATTGAAAACTAATTCGACAAACGCATGAGTTATTCCCAAATGGGTATTGGTTGTTGCGGGCTGACTTGTTATATTCCGCCCTGAAATATGACGATATTTTTAGTGCATTAATATTATTGGTGGACTGAGTGATATTGGTATATTTTTATCTATGGTTCTCTGGGATGTTTGACAGAAAGCTTAGTCCCCGAGCCGATAATACCTTTTTAGGTTTTCATTTTCGGCGCTATTGCGCAAGCTCGACCCTTTTGGGAAATCGAGAAGCCTACGGCACCGTCATGCGAGCCGCCTTGAACATTTCGGTTGTTCAAGGGTCTTGTTTTCATCGGCATCCTGGGAACCACCACTCATAAGGCTTCCAGCCAGTTTTAAACCTACTTTAAATTTACCTAAGTTAGATAAAACACCCAGTCGGGGCACATTTCTGGGCTCAATTATTTTTGCTTGAAAAACTAAACATAGTTCTGTTTATCTAATTTTTTTGTTTTTAAGCCAGCTCTAAAGATCTTTTTGTAAACTCGTTTTTGGACATAAACGTGTTAGCGTCATTAATCATTAACTAACAATTAGTGGGATTATAGGGATTTAAACGTTTTTTAGTGCGGATCTGTATAGTATTTGACTGTTGTCTCTCCTAAACCAAAGCTAGTTTTAATTAAGTTAATTTTTCTCTTATTAAAAATACTTTCATCCATTATCACTTTAAAAACTTGTGCATTGAGGTCAAACAGGACTCGCCCCCTTGGCAACTCTTGATACTCACTACCATATAACCCTGGAAATTGTGGTAAATAATTCAAGTTTGATTCCCATTCAGTAATATGTAGATAAGGTGAATCAATTACCCCTAAAGAGTCAGGCATTAATTTTTCAACACTTACTACTTTGCTGATAACATACTGATTATAAAACAAAAAAACTACAACCCTACAATTCGATGCAATATTCATGAAAACCTCCATTTCAAAAAATGTAATACTAATAACATTACATTGCGACAGAATACGACGTCATGTAGAATTTCTCTGCGACAAACTTTGTCGTTACGGAATTTATAATAAGTAAAAGACATTGGGGGGAGTTAAGTATGCCAGCAAAAACTATCAAAACATTGACTAGAACCTTAGCCATGCTTAAGTGTATTCCTATATATCCCAAATCTTTAACAACTAGACAAATTCACGAACATGTAAAAGCATTTGAGCCAAATATAAGTTTAAGAACTATTCAACGTGACTTAATGGAGCTGACTGATGTTATCGGTTTAACCTTTGATGACGACAGCAAGTCGGAAGGTTATGGTTGGTCATTTGCGTTTGACTCACCAAACCAGTTCATTCCCTCAATTTCCAAAGAAGAGGCGTTATCGTTAAAACTAGTACAAGAGCACCTCAAACTGTATTTACCAAGTCATACGTATGAGCGACTTACAGCTTTATTTAAAAAGTCAGATAACGTTTTACAAAACTCTTCTGAGACAAAAGATTGGTCAAGCTTGGTTCAGCCAATGCCGCAAGCTTTGTCATTTACACCCACTGATGTAAACCAAGAGCATATAGATGCTATTTACAACGGGTTAATGAATGAATCATGGCTTCATATCCAATATGGAAATAAGGATAAAACTTATAAAGTGAAGCCGCTAGGCGTTATTATCAGAGACTCTAAACTTGTTATGGTTTGTCAGTATGATGGATTTGATAATGTCCGAAATCTGTTGGTTCATCGGTTAAAGTCGGTAGAAGTATTAGACCAAACATTTCAGTCAGACTTTTCATTAAAGGACTATATAGCCAAACAAGCCGCTGCGGTTTTGCTTAATAAAGACAACATAGAATTAACATTTGAAGCTAAGGGCTACGTTAAGAATTTATTAAACGAAAGCGAACTAAATGAAACTCAAAAAGTATCGCAGCTATCAGAAGATTGGGTTTTAGTAAAAGTCTCTGTCCCCCACACAGTCGAACTAGAAAATTGGCTCCTAAGTCAGTTGCATGATATTCGACTACTTGGCCCGGAATCTTTAAAAGCCCGAGTCATCAATAAAGCCAAAGCCGCCTTTGTTCTTAACAATATTTAGCGTACATAATCCAAAACAGATTTGATAAAACTAAGATCTAGCTGTGTACCCAAATATTTTGCATTGTTGACCACTCTATTAAATAAGTGCTCAAGAATTCTAGGGTTGCCCGTTTGATGAGCCAGATATTTAATGGCTTCAGTTGAAGTCACTATCCGGCGCATATTTACAAGGCTATTCAATAAGGCGACCCTATCTAAGTAATTTAACTCTGATAGATTAACTTCTTGAGTTACGAATCGCTTAGCTAATTGCTCGATAAAGCCATGTTCATCTTTGATAATGTCGCTGTGAGCTAACACTATTTTACTGTTTCTTTTAGCTAGCTCAGAAATGATAAATAACAAAATTTCCTGACAAGGTCTGTGTTGTTCCAAAAATTTCACAGTGTCCACTAATAGAAAGTCTAAAGAAATTAACTTTTTTCGAAATCCGATTAGCGAGCTATCTTTTTCAGCAAACATGTATTTTGATACAAGTTCAACTGAGTCAATATACAGAAAATTCGTATCTAACTTCTCCGTTACTAGCTGATTTTCAATCGCCAATAAAAGGTGACTTTTGCCCATCCCAGCCTTACCTCTAATTGATAAAATGGTTGGAGTGTTTTTTGATGTCGCTATGTGCTTTTGGACGATATTTTTCGCAGCCAAGTTTGAACCAGAAGCAAAGAAGTTATTAAAAGAATAGTTTTTACTCATGTTGGACCAGAACTGTCGTATATAACATGAGCAAAACGTAGCGCTTAAGCGCGTCAAATTGGGTCGCCGATTTATATTATTCTGAGAGTTTAGCTACTGTTTTACATATTGGTTGAATTAGTTATGGTTCAAATATAGTTATGTAAGCTCGGCTTTTAATAAGATTATATGAATGGGATTCCATAGCAAAACCTACTATCACACGACCTCCATCATCAAGACTTGTACCTTGAAAATTGTTTAATACTGTTGCCAAGGCATCAATTCGTTCAACTCCTGAGAATTCGCCCCGTGACTCCTCAAAACAGTATGCAATTGAACCTGAGCGGGTAAAGTCTAATTTGTCACACTCTTGATGAAATTCAGGTATCGTTTCGTATTCAATGACATGCGTTTGTATTGTTTCAGCTCTTTTAAGCGCAGAATAAAAATCAACAGGGTCAGTGCTTACAAATGTTGCCAAGAACCATGACGAACAAACACCATATAACACATCTCTAACATCACAATTTTTACTAATTGATGACCATTTAATTTGATTATTATCGTAAAGTAAAAATCCTAAGTAAACAGTGCCACTTTTTTCTTTTATATAATAAACGCTTTCCTCAAATTTATCGTCACCATCGAAAACAAGAACTATTTTGCCTCGTTTGTTTGGGTTTAATGCCGACATATACTCGCAAACCCAATTTAATGAGTTCTTTACTTCCTGACTTACTTTACCGACTAAACCAATATAGAAAGTCTCGTTTTTGTGATGATCCATTACTAACCTTAACTAAACATTAATATTCAACGGTAAACTGCATTGACTACAAAATACATCGCTAGAACAACACATCCTATAAGAACTAAAAATCACCTAATACCATTTATTATGGTAAATGCAGTATTAGCTTTTAATTAAAGATTCAACTTCTGATGGCTCTAGGTCGAGATACTTATGATTTCCCCCATTCGCGATTACCTGAAATAGTTCACGGTTGAAATAACATACTTTTGCTAGAAATATATCTAATTTGGCAAAATGACAAAGTGAAGCTGGTTTGTACCTCACCTCTACGAAATTACAATTCAACAACCTTGCTTCTAAAAGTTCTGTTGTATGATATTCACGAGATTGGTTTTTATATGTTTTCAAAAAGAGTCTAATTAGCCATTTTTTACCATGATTCCTTTTAATCCCGATTCTTAAATCTCTTGGTGTTTTCTGATCATTAAAGTCCCCAATATTACTAACTTTTAGTGGGCTAAAAGCCTCCAAAAAATATTCATAGTCTAACCAGTCATCATTAACCTTGATAGCTTTTATATCGCCGTCTGATTTAGAAACGCCATAAATTGTTATATCCTTGTTTACATCATCTACTAAAAATACACGCGTCGTTTTCGACATTATTTTTTCCATCCTACCTAACCAATATGGATTCGATAAAATTAATCTTAGGTTATAGTAACGTCAAAATATGTCGCATCATGAATTTATAATTCCAACCACAAAATGAATATTCTCTATCACATTTTTAAAATGTGCCTAACATTAGGTTTTTAGAATGAGTTCCAATGATGAACTATTTCAATTCTTTGGTGCATATTTTAGTTATGATGCAAAATGGATTTTTCAATAATGGATTGAATAAGATCTAACAGTCACCGACTGAAAAACCGGTAACTGTTAGATCTAGTCTGAACTGAACTACTACAATTTAAGTTATAGACTGCATAAAAGCAGCTAACTTTGCTCAAGTAGGCATTCTGACCACTCAATGTCTGCGGTCTCATTTGTTTTGTCAGAACGGTATTTGCTTAACATCATGATCGGGTCTTTAGCCGTGACTTGCCTAATGTAGATCCCAAACCAAGTGGATTTTGATTTTTTATAAGAAATATATACATCAATTTGTTTGTCCCCCTTAAACACACCAGCACCGTTTTTAACTTTACTTTTATGTTTATTGTCGGAGATGTCGTACTGCTCAGACAGGCGTTTAATTAGCTCTTTTAAGAACGCTCGTGGTTTATCACTCAAACCGCCAAATAACTTTTTAGCTTCAGTTTTATACCGTTCACGCATTTCCATTTCGATTGCGTCAGCAAGCTCTTCGAAATGCCCTTCTTCAAAACGACCCGCCTCTGTTTGTTTTAAGCCGTTTAAAAATAGGTTACGAAGCTGTTTCTTATTATACCCTTTAAGTTCGATTAAGAACTTATCGAGCAATTCTTTGCTAGTTAATTTCATTTACGTCCTTTAATGCTTTTTTGTAAATTTCAAATTTATCCGGCTCGTTAACTACAAAAGTTACGTCTAGCTCTAAGCCTTTTGTTTCTGCAACGACACTAGAAATAGCTATCTGCGCCGCCACATCGGCAGGGAAACGATAGATACCCGTTGAAATGGCAGGAATGGCAATAGACTTGAGGTTATGCAATCTTGCTATTTCGATGATTGACTGGTGTGTTTTTGCAAGTAACTTAGGCTCGTTTCGCTTGCCATCTAACCACTTTGGCCCACACGCATGAATAATGTAACCGCAATTAGTTAGTGCAAACGATGGTGTGATTACCGCATTTCCATATTCTTGTTTTCCAATAGTCTTGCATAGCTGCTCTAATTCCCGTCCGGCCATTTTATGAATCGCACCACAAAGTCCGCCTCCAGCTAACAATGACACATTGGCAGGGTTAATGATTGCATCGATCTTAAGTTTAAAAATATTTCCCTGAATTATTTTTAACACTTACGAGCCTTGTTTCTATCAGGGTTAATTAAAAATTTATCTGGCCATATTTGATGAATGTTACTTTGCCAATTTCTGTCTATAGCCCCACCTTCATGGAGTTTTAACCAATATGACCAATATTTCTTAACCGATTTACCTGTTTTACTAAGCTCAACAGGTTGAAAACGTTTTAGATAAAATTGGCCTTCAAGTTCCACTTTTTCGTTGCTTTTTGCGTTCGAGAAAGCCTCATTTAGCTTGTCGATTATTTCTTCTTGTTTTGTATAAGGCATTTGCCCATTAGATTTTAATTCTCGCCAAAGCAGCGCTCTTTCCAAAACTAATGACTTTCGTTCATCGATTAGCTTTTTAATTAAGCTATCTTCTGGAAAATTAAAATCTTCATAATTATCTAACTCACTTTCAATATCGACTTGTAGCTGTTCTATTTGACTTGTCATAATGTCAACTTTTTCGGTTTCATTCATTTTGTTGCTTCTCTTAAAAGTAAGATTTTCATTAAACATGGCTGTGACAATGCCCATATGTTGATTTTAATCCATTCAAATAAGTCGTTCTTGTTAAGGGGGCATACCCCGTCAATAGCATCGCCTACATAGGGGTGTGTTGCACTTGAAAATAAGACCACTTCTGTATTTCCATCTAAATACTTGGTGAAATTCTCTGGCTTAAGTTGAATAGTTTGTCCAGACTTAACAGAAACAAATATTGTTTTGTCTTTAGCATTCAACTGGAATTCAATATCAGGATTTGATTTGAAGGTCGAAGATTTAAGTAAAACTGCTTTTCTAGTTATTTGAACATATGCCGAAACCAAATCCTCTACTTCCATATCATTTAGAATGCTAAAGAATTGAGTTACATCCAAAGCCTTTAACTGTTGTGTTGCAGCATCCAAATTGAAACACTGTTCAACCGACTCTTCACGCTCAAACTTTCGAAATAGCCAATCATTATATTGATATTCATAAGGTTTTAGTTTAATCGCTTGAATCGTTCTTCTCGCAATAACACCACGTTGAACTGAACCTAAAACATATTTCCTAGGAATCGTAACCCAATTTGCGCGGTAAAAGTGACCCAGATCTAAGTCCCTCAATTTCGACACTTTATATTGAGGTAGTTGATTGATAAATATCGGGGGGCTAGTTACCTTACAAAGATAATATTGCCCGTTTTTCTGTAACCAAATATGATCAGAAACCTTTGGCCTATTTAAAAAATATTTTACCTGTGGTGGGACTTTACCCCATTTATTTTCTAGTAAATTTTGCGCACTTTTTTTTGTACCATCAGGTACGGCTTCCTCATAAGCAGCAGACCAACCAATTCCTACTAAGCCATTATCTTTACAAAAATCGAAAGCACTTTCTTTCCCCTTTGAAGCTGGTTTTATTGTAAGTTTAAATGTCTTCATAGCATTAAACTTGCCCTAATAGACGTAACTTTTGGGTTATCTTCACCATAGCCCATGTATCCAGCTTACAGTAAGCCAATAAGGCATCTCTGATTTGCTCTCGCTGTTCTTGGTCTTTCAATCGAGGCAATGATGCAAAGGTGTCCATTGCCATTCCACCATTTTGAATTTCGAGTTGTTTGTAGTCTAAATCAGGAGCATTCGGGAACATGGCAGGCAAAATCGCTTTAATTGAAAATGAACCGTGAAAATCTGGATGATAAAAACCGAGTTTTCTAAACGGCTCTATTAAGTCAACAAAACGAGGTACTAACGCTAAAAGTGCCTCTTTATATTCAGGTAAAAACTCTGCTAACTCTTTAATGCGACTAATTTCAAATGATTGATTAAATGCCATTATGGAACCCGTTTGAGGGACATCAGCCAACATTGCTTCCGCAAGTTCTTTCCTTGGTTCAAGATTTTCATCTGCCAAGAATTCTTTATGGCTTATCTCACCATTTTGCTCTTCAATATGCAGCGAATATTGAAATGGCATTTGTTGATATGGTCGCTGACCATCAAATCGCGGGATAGCTTCATTAAAGGTTTCAAAATCAAAATAACTAATTGGGAACTCAATCTTATTGATAAAAGATTGGATCTTTTTCAGGTCAATATGAGTTTTGTTGTCCAAATAACTATTAACTTGTAACTGTTGCGTTTTATTAAGCCTTAAGTTCTCTTTGGCTTGCTGATAGGTAACCACACCATTTTGGTAATGCTGGTACTTCTTTTCTTTTTTAAAGCGATAGAGGTTAAAGATATTCGGCTTAGTTAAATGACGACGACAATACTTGCTGAAATCACAAGGGTAAGGACTTGAGCAATGTAAACCAATAACAATGCGGGGCTCTTCCATCTGCTTTTTACTGTCATGTAATTTAGTCACTACAGGAATTAAATGTAATTCGGCCTCACGAACAGACTCAGTAATGTCTTCTATGCAAAAGAGTTGCTCAATATCTAAGTCGCCATTTCTTGTGTATTTGTTATTAACATAAATAATATTAATAGTGGCAATGTCTAGTTGGCCTTTTACTGCTAAGTACTGACATGCTGAATCTTGTACATAAATCCCTTTTAGTTGCGTCGAGCCTTTCACTTCGTATATGTGCCAACCACGAGTATCTTTATAAAGAATATCGACGCTCGCAAAAACGCCATTGCCTTTAAATGTCGCTTCATAAATAGTTTTGCATCCCTGCTCTATGAAATCTTGAGTTTGGTCGCACATCAACTCTAAATTATTATGTTGAAACTCTACTAATGTGCCGTTCGGAAAGAGCAGTTGAGCCAACTCACCAATTGAAGTTCCCTGCTCAAATCGCCCTTCAACTTTTTCAGGTACTTGACGTTCTTCGGGTTTATGCGTTCTTAGCCATAATGATTTTTCACATTGCAGACCACGCATGATTTGAGATTTACTAAGCATCTGATTCCTTTTTGAGCTGTACTTCAAATTCAAATTGGCTAGTGTCTAAATCACACTCTTTCATTTCCTTAAACCAAACATAGTTATTTGGGTCCCAACGAAAGCCTTTGTCTTTAGCCTGCTGTCTATCTTCTTTGCTCACTTTTGCTATGACTCTTACTTGTGGGGATTGGGAGCGTTTAACAATTTCTTGCCAATCATAATCACTGCATACCTTTAACATGGTTAGAACATCGAACAGCGCACGGTGAGCAAATGGATTTAAAAAGTTATGTTCAGCCGCAAGATAAGTTAACGTTTTAGTGCCTGATTTAAACGGCACGTCAAACATGGTATCTATCCAAGGTAAATTCAGTTTCAGTGAATGCCTTGAAAGTGCTTTTTCCAAAAATGGCTTATCGAAATAATTGCCATTGTGAGCGACGATGTATTGGCATTTTTCTGCTAATTTTAAAAACTCGTTTAACGCCACTCTTTCATCCACGCCAAACTCAGTTAAATCTGTATCAGTGATCCCTGTTATATTGACAATGGTATCGCTTAGAGGAAGTTTGTGTTGCTGTATCACCAAATGATTGAGCATAGCGGCTGGTTTGTTTGAATCGGTATCCCAAACAACAGCGCCAATTTCTATTATTTCATCTTCTTCAAAAGACAACCCAGTAGTTTCTAAATCGATTCCTAGCACGTACATATTTGTTCCTTTTATTTAAATACAGTATCAATGGTTTAAGCATATAATTCAATGAGTAGATGCTAAATTAGCGCCATAATAAGTGAGCATCGCCTTTATCCAAAATCAACAAGGCATTACTTAGAGGAACAATGTTTATTCTTAATCTAAGCTCAGCGAAATCCTCAATGAGAGCGTTTAACAAATAGGCATCGTCGTGCTCTTTAAATGGTGGTTCAATTTCAGCTTTAACTGCCATAGCTGCCAGCATCTTATCTTCAATCATAAAGTCAAAATATACAGAGCCAATGCGCCCTGCATATATGTCGTTCTGCTGCTTAATGAGATGCTCAAGTCTCATTTTTTCAAATTTAATAACTTCAGTTAGGGTCATTCCGATGAGCCTCCCATTCTTCGTTCAGAAGCTTATTGAAACTTTTATCAGGATTAATTCGATTTAATTCTTCTAGCCATTTCTCTATTGTATTCATTGCTTCTGCTGAAGGTTCTTCATTACAAATGCCTTTTATCTCGTTGACAATCCAAAGACAGTAAACGGGTGTTCCAGTAATTGAGAACACTACATCTTCATTCCCCCTTAAAAAAAAGAAATTTATTCCGTTAACGTAAGCACTTTCAGCATGCGTGCTCAGGCAGTTGTGCATTTTGCTAGATACATCAAATAGTAGATCTTCGGTATCTATATACTCAATTTCTGGGAATGATTCAGGTAGGTCAAACTCTGGCCAAGGGAAAACTCTGTGATTGTTTGTTGGCATGACGGTTACATTGTCAGGTTCAGCTTGAATAAGCTCCATAATCATGTTTAGTGAATTCGTATTGAAAGCGTGATTAAACCGCTCTTCTTTTGCGACTTCCTTGATTACGTTTTTAATTCGATAATGCTCTTTGCGCTCATATGTTTGGTAACGATTTAAAAATTCAAAGGTGTATTCATATGGCTGCACTGCCAATAACCTAACAATGCTGTAATCAATACGTTGGATATGCCGCAGTGTCTTAATCGACGTTTGTTTTAAAATAATGGTTTTTAGATGCAGAAAAAACGTGACATCTACGTCAGCCATATCAACTTTTCTAAGTAACTTAATAACCTGTTTTGAACTTGGATAATCTAACCATTTAAGAATGTCGACCTGAGACTTGCCCTTTTTAAACAATCTTCGAATGGAACGAAAATGATCTTTTACGGGCTTTTCCTTAAACGCCCATGAAGAAGCTAACATCCAAGCCAGTGCTGGTGTTGATTTAAATAGCTCTATTGCTTCCTTCCCACATCTCGCGAACATAGCGAGTAAGTGCCATTGACGACTACCAACGCCTTTAATGAGATGCAAAATATCGAATGGAATTGTCTCCAAATACTCAACTAACGGGTTAGGTTTACATTCGTGTTTGTATTCTTGCTCATACAAATCGTTTAAATAACAACGGTAACAATCTGACCTATTGATTGTATTTGGAATATCATTATCACTAAATGAGAATTTTGGTCTAATCGCTTTCCAGCCTTTGGTTCGAGTTTTTCGATAAGCAAGCATTTCAGGCCATGGCTTCATCACTGTTACGCCATGCCTATCGAAAACGTAATACTTATTATTTTTAAACGTTTGACCGGGTACAAAAGGTTTCATTACTCCCTCCAATGTGTTGTTCAGAAGTAAAACACCATGCAGCGACGAAATATGACGCCACTATGTTTATAAAAAAAATACTAAGGGATTAAATGAAGTATTTACGTTAACTCTTTTCGGGGCAAGAATCGGTCAGAAGTAATTTATCAATGAATATTTTATTCTATGAGTGCAACGCAGGCGCTTTTCATTTATATTTTCAATACAATTAGCGGAGACTCAGTACCTATAATGTTATGAGACATTTGTTTGTTTCGATATTTTTATTGATTTGTGTCGCGACCCACGCCTCTGAATTAGAGCTTTTCACCGAAAACTTCCCGCCCTATAATTTTATTGGGCACAATGAAATTATAGGAATAAACGCCGACATATTGTCCCGAGCGTGCCTTATTGCTGACATAGATTGTACAGTTAGTTTACTTCCGTGGAGTCGAGCATATAAGGCCGCTTCAGTAATGCAAAATAGTGGCGTGTTTTCTACTTCTAGAAATGAGCAACGTGAAAATGAATTTATTTGGGTTGGGCCTTTAGTATCAAGTAATACATGCTTTTATCGTTTAAAGACCCGGAGTGATATTGTCGTTACAAATTCAGACTCTTTGAAAAATTATACAGTGGGTATTTCAAGGAATGATATTTATGAAAAGGTCCTGCAAAACAAGGGGTTTCAAAAAGGAATAAATTACCTGACCTACTCTAAAAAACACGAAGATACAAAAGTATTCAAAAACGGAAAACTGGATTTAATCATAGGCTCATCTGTTACCCTCGCCTCTCAATTAGGCTCTGCAGGTATTAAACTAGAGGATGTTGTTCCTGTTTTTGAGTTAAAAGATGATTCTTTGGTCGGTAACTTCCTTGCTTTAAACAAAACCACTGATCCTATCATTGCTGCTAAGCTTCAAGACGCTATAGACCAACTCAAGGCCACTGGTGAATTTGAGTCTATAATATCTAGCTATATCGGCACTACCACTTTTTCGGATAACCCCTTACCAAGTAATTTAGAACCTTGTGTCGATGGAAAAGCAAATTACTAACTGGTATTTAAAGAGCCTCCACTGAAATATTTTAGATTACGTCTAATACAAAAAAGCGATGTAGCTTGCACTAACATCGCAGTAAAAGTCGAAGGTAATTACTTCCATGTAACTTCGAAATACCATCGTCCTTGCTGTTAACAACAGAAATTTATCGAAAGCCAGTTACGACAAACTGGCTTTTATTTAGACTAATCAAGAGTGACAACTATAGTTATATACTTAAAATTTTGCCTCACCACTGAGCCCACTTGGGCGTATTGATTTGTACTGCAAACACAAATTTTTCAACAAACCTTTGCTTTATAGGCCTTGCGTGTCTAATTCGGAATTATATCAAGTTTGTGTATAGTTTTTCCTGGCAGCAGTGGTGAAGCTACTCCGTTTACCCAGTCTTGGTGACCGTTACCATAGAATGGTGAGAGTGGATGACCTGACTGAGATGATGGCATATGAAAGATAGCTTGTTCCTCAAACCCCGGTGAAACAACCATTCGTTGAGAAGAACCAAAAGCAACACCTTGAACTCTTGGCATAAAAGTATCACCTCGAACCGCTTCTTGCGGCATGTCCAATAGCCCCCCTAAAAATGGGATAGCCTTGGACAGTGGATGTTGTATTTTAGTCGTGTTATGAGCTCCCCATGTCGCTTGCTCGATTGAACCATACTGTTCCACTAGTTCATTAAACGTTTGCTTTACTATTGACTGGCTGAATGCTTGCCAGGTTTCAAAGCCATCTGGCACTAGATGCAGAGGTTGTTCAGTTAACAATTGCCACATTGGGACTTCAACCTGACTGCGGATTGGCCTAAAAGAAAGTTTAAGTTCCTTATCTTTGCTGGCCGAGGTCATCATGTCAGTAAGAGGAGCAAATAACTTATCTCTTAAATTTAATCTAAACTGACGTACAAACAAATAGCCAACCGACTCAACTGACGCCCTAGATTGCCAATTATTGAGTAGGCCTACCAATTGCTGGTATTGTTGTTGATATACAAACTCTTCGGTTAATACCTGCGTTAATAGGTAATTGTGCCAAGGCGTTAAAAATACGGCTCTGTCATCGTTTTGTATGTCTAACAAGTCTTGCTCGCTAAAGCTCTCTAAAGCCATTAGTCCATCTCGAATTTGTTGGCTGCGAGCCCCTAAAGCATAACCGCCATTCCCAATCAGTTGGTACATGTCATTGCCAACAACTCTGCTATTGCCGGTCCAAAGGCGCTGATGCTCAGGGTTCAATGCCACTGGATATTCTTCCGACGATAAGTATCCTGACCAACCAAACTCGCCGGTACTCCAATCTTGTGGGATAGCCCAACCTTGATTGCTGGTATTGTCTAATCCAAACTTTCTAGGCATAGCCCCAGCAATTGTCCAAGCAATATTGCCTTGGCTATCTCCGACTACAAGGTTTTGTGCTGGAATGCCTGCTGTATGTGCTGTTGTGATAGCCTGCTCGACATTTTGCGCATCCTCTAAGTTAAGTAAATTAAAGTTGATCCCTTCTGCATCATGAGCAACCCAGCGCATAGCTAACAGATTACCTTGATGATCTTTACCGATCACAGGTCCCCATTGAGTATTAAAGACATTAATTATTTTTGCGTCTTGCCCTTTGATTTCGATGCGTTCCTGCTCAATATCAAATGGTTTAAATCCATCAGGGGTTAAGTATTGTTTACCATCATCAGATAAAACAAGTTTAATCAAATCATTCCAGTCACCATAACTGTTAGTAAATCCCCAAGCGATATGGTGATTGCTGCCCACAACAATGGCGGGGGTACCCGGTAGTGTCACTCCATCAATAGCAACGTCATGACCATTTTTGCTGTAACGCAAACTCGCTCGATACCAGATGTTTGGTACGCCAATGCCCAAATGCATATCATCGGCAATAATGGCGCTGCCGGTTTTTGATACTTTGCCTGAAACAGCCCAGTTGTTACTGCCTTTAAAACCTTCTTGGTTATCTAAAAATAGATTGAAATCAGCCGATGTTTTAAGCGCTACTAGGTTATTAGCGTTGTTATTAGCGTTAGCGACGTAATCAAATAATTGGCTCTGAGGGATACTTCCTTTCGGCAAAACCGTATCATCTACCGCAGCGTCCCATTCAGAACCATTAGGAGTTAAAAACTGGTACGCATCTGTGGATAACAAATCGGACATGGCGCCCAACAGTCTTTCTCGATCGCCGTATTCATACTGCAAATCCATGTACATAGAATATAAAACTAACAAACTGTCTTCTTCTTGCCATTTTTTTGGTGTCCCCCCTAACAAAGCATACTCAAAAGGCTTGGCTCCCAATTCCAGTAGCCCTTGATTCACTCCTTGCGTATAGCTTTTTAACAGCGATCTTTGTACATTTGTTAACAAATTGACATAGTCGCCTACCCGCTTTCTAAATTGGTGTACCCGAACTTTTTCATCGTGTTTAAGTGCAAGATCACCAAATAACTCTGATAGTTCACCAGCTGAATTGCGACGTAATAAATCCATTTGAAAAAATCGTTCTTGGCCATGTAAATAACCCAAGGCGAAACTAACGTCTTCTCTGCTCATTGCGCTGATCTGAGCGATTCCAAGCCTATCTCTGGTAACTGTCACGGCCTGCTGTACTTTACCTTTAATCTCACCATCGAGTATTGGTAAACTTTGACGCAAATAGACATAAATAAAGATGATGATAAGTGCTAGAAGAGCAACTGCGACTTTGGCAGATTTAACGAGCAGTTTGGTCAAAACTAAATCCTTGAATTTATAGTTATTATAATTTGAACACAACAGACTGAATTGCACTTTAAATGCTTTTACTTTCATACCGTTATGTCGTTAACTGCCGTGATTGTGCACTAAGTTGAGTTTTAATGGTAGGACTAGTTTTTGAATTAGTACCTCCAGCATAGGTAATATATTCAATAGCTCTTTATATACGTGATTAAGAACCGAAAAAGCATAAAAAGATATTAAGTATCCTAGTTTTATAGACTGTTAATTGATTGTTGAACTCCCAGCATTGCTCAACCCCACCTCCAACGGCTTCGGTTCCATACTACTTTCAGTTGAACAACTATTATGACCCGTACGGAACGTGTTCAGTAACCTCACTGGCAATGGTGACAGATATGCACGGATTCAC
>JABXID010000216.1 GCA_013373245.1 Gammaproteobacteria bacterium | reverse complement strand
AAGATTGCGTTTGCAATGCCTAAGTTACCTTCTGAGTTTTCAAAATCAATTGGGTTTACTTTGTGTGGCATTGTTGAAGAACCGATTTCACCAGCAATGGTTTTTTGCTTGAAGTGACCTAATGCAATGTAACCCCAAATGTCGCGGTCGAAATCTAAGATAATTGTATTTGCACGAGCAACCGCGTCAAACATTTCTGCAATGTAATCATGTGGTTCGATTTGTGTTGTATAAGCGTTCCAAGTTGCACCTAATGACGTCACAAACTCTTCACTGAATTTGTGCCAATCAACGTCTGGGTAAGCAGACAAGTGTGCGTTGTAGTTACCAACCGCACCGTTGATTTTTGCTAAGATCTCAACATTAGCAATTTGCTCACGTTGACGTTTTAAACGCATGTAAACGTTCGCCATCTCTTTACCCATAGTGGTAGGAGAGGCAGGTTGTCCGTGGGTACGCGCCATCATTGCAACGTCACGGTATTCTTTCGCCATGCGTTTAAGTTCAGCTAAAATTTTGTCGATGTAAGGTAAGATAACTTCTTCACGAGCTTCAGCTAACATTAATGCGTGAGACGTATTATTGATATCCTCTGAAGTACATGCAAAGTGAACAAACTCGTTGATAGCAACCAACTCTTGGTTATCTGCGAATTTTTCTTTGATGAAATACTCAACAGCTTTAACGTCGTGATTTGTTGTTTTTTCGATGTCTTTAACGCGTTGTGCGTCGTCTTCCGAAAAGTTGTCAACAATTGCGTTCAATACTGCGTTCGCTTCTGCTGAAAATGCAGGAACTTCTTTAATTGCTGCTGTGTCTGCTAATTTTTGTAACCAGCGAACTTCAACGGTTACACGGTACTTTATTAGACCAAATTCGCTGAAAATTGAACGTAGCTCTTCAGTTTTGCTGCCGTAACGACCATCAACTGGAGAGATTGCAGTAAGTGCAGATAATTGCATGACTTTACTTTCCTATACGTAAGTTAATTAAATTGTGGATAATTCTTTGTTAAACAGAAGCGCTTCTTGCAGGATCTGCTTACGACTAAATATAAACTGACGACGTTTGCCGCCCATTTGACGCCAAAACACAGCGGCGCGTACGCCGGCAAGTAAAAGTGCTCGTACTTTATTTTGTGTGTTTGGTTGTTTTAATACTTCAGGTTTACCAATAACTTGGATTTTTTGTCCAAGCGGGCTAATTGCTTTGCTGTAGATGTCAGCAAAGTTTTCAACAATGCTTGGGTCGGTAAGTTCAAAATGGTCTAAGCGGCGAGTAACTTGTTCAATGCCTAATTGCAACATATCAAGCGACTCTTGGTTTTTAAGTACGCGTTTTGATAACGCCATAATGCCAGCTAAATAACGCGTTAGTTCGACATCTTTACTGTTTGCTTGACCAGATAATTGTTTTATCGCAAGTGCTGAACCGTCAGATAGATCATAAATGTTGTTATACACATCAAAAATCGAATTCGGCGAGGTGACCAAAATCCCTTGCAATAAGTTATTAAATTGCTCTGAGTTTAGTGTGTTACCCACAGATGCTTGTTGGATCATCAATGCGCTTTGACACATAGCCGACAAAGCAATGGTTTGGCTTCTTAATGTGTTCACTTGCATAGTTAGCGAATGTACTCTTCGATGATGCCACCACCTAGACAGACTTCACCATCATAAAATACCGCGGATTGACCCGGTGTAACGGCGCGTTGAGGTTTGTCAAAAATAACTTTAATTGTGCCGCTTTTTAGATCTGGGAACACTTCACAATCGACATCTTCTTGTCGATATCGGGTTTTAACCGTAAGTCGTTGTGGTGTCTGCGGTCCTTTGTGATCAACCCAATTTAACTGATTGGCGATTAAACCGTTAGAAAATAGAAGAGGGTGGTTTTTACCTTGACCAACAATTAACACATTGCGTTTAACGTCTTTGTCGACGACAAACCAAGGTTGATCGTTAAATTCTTTTAAGCCACCAATTAATAAACCTTTGCGTTGACCTAAAGTGTGGTACATCAAACCTTCGTGTTGGCCAATAACTTGGCCTTCTGGTGTTTCGATGTTGCCCGGTTGTGCCGGTAAATACTTTTGCAAAAAGTCTTTAAATTTTCGTTCGCCAATAAAACAAATACCGGTTGAGTCTTTTTTGTCGGCGGTAACTAAACCTTGCTCTTCGGCAATTTTTCGAACCTCTGGTTTTTCCAATTCACCAACTGGGAACAAAGTTTGTCCCAATTGCTCTTGACCAACGGCGTATAAAAAGTAACTTTGATCTTTATTATTGTCTAACCCACGCAACATTTGGGTGTTTTCGTCGTTTGGTGTGCGACGCACGTAATGACCTGTTGCAATGTAATCGGCGCCAAGGATCTCTGCAGAGAACTGCAAAAATGCTTTAAATTTGATTTCTTTGTTGCACATGATGTCAGGGTTTGGTGTGCGACCAGCTTTGTATTCTTCTAAAAAGTGTTCGAACACATTGTCCCAATATTCGGCGGCGAAATTAACCGTGTGTAACTCGATGCCCAGTTTCTCGCAAACCGCTTCAGCATCTTTTAAGTCTTCCGCGGCTGCACAATATTCATCGTTATCGTCTTCTTCCCAGTTTTT
>JABXID010000031.1 GCA_013373245.1 Gammaproteobacteria bacterium | reverse complement strand
TTTTGCCTGGTGGCAATAGCGCTGTGGAACCACCTGAATCCATTTCGAACTCAGAAGTGAAACGCAGTTGCGGCGATGGTAGTGTAGCATTTGCTATGCGAGAGTAGCTCACCGCCAGGCTCCTAATCGGAAAGTCCCTTGAACGTAAGTTCGAGGGACTTTTTTCGTTATCCCCTATAATTTTTCAAATGACAAACTTAATGCGCGAGTCGCCAGAAACGCGTAGAATACGCCCACTGGTATTTTAGAGAGAAAGCGATGCAACTTTTTGTAAATGACTTAACCGTAATGGACTTTTCATACCTTTGCCCCAAACGAGGTATGGTAGGAGAAAGCTGGATTGTTGATCTTATATTACATGGCGACTTAGACGAGCAAAATATGGTGCTTGACTTCGGTAAAGTGAAAAAACAAGTAAAACGCATAATTGATGATACGGTTGATCATAAGCTTGTAATTCCTTCAGAATATTCAAATACCCAAGTAGAACATGTGCAAGATACCGACTACATTAAAGTGTCATTTGAACAAGAAAATGGCGACTTTATTCATATCTCTAGCCCAGATGACGCATTTTGTTTTATCGATGCTGCTGAAGTAACGATGGAAGATGTGATCATTCACTTATCTTCAGTCATCAAACCACAGTTACCAGATAATGTTAAAAAAGTAGAGCTGAGCTTACGAGCGGAAAACATTAGTGGCTTTTATTATCACTACACACACGGTTTAAAAAAGCACGATGGGAACTGTCAGCGCATTGCTCATGGGCATCGCTCGAAGATTCAAATTTTTGAAAATGGTATGAAAAGCCCTCGCTTGGAAAAACTATGGTCAGATAAATGGGCCGATATATATGTGGGTACAGAAGAGGATGTTGTTGACGGCTCTGCAGCAGAATTTATAGATGCCGATAAGAGCCAAGTTTTATTTAAATACGAGTCTTCTCAAGGGAAGTTTGAGTTAGCAATGGAAAGTAATGCTGTTTACATAATGAACGTTGATACAACAGTAGAATTAATCGCCCAATATATCGCTGATAAGCTAAAAAGCGAAAACCCTGACAATGAATATAAAGTGGTTGCATATGAGGGGGTAGCAAAAGGAGCCATAGCTTATGCTTAATATATTCGCCAAAATATTAGTGCAAACTATCGTTGTAGCGGCGTTTGCAGCGAACGGCAGCGTATCCTTGCGAGGTCAGCATATTCAAGGCGGCATGATAGTAGGCGAGTCTAAAGAATCTATAAAATCTGCATCCATTGATGGTGTAAAAATTCCTATTCATCCTTCTAAAACCTTATTTGTTTACGGTTATGGTCGAGACGCAAAAGCTCAATCGACCTTAACAGTAACATTTGATTCCGGTGCAACACACCAGCAACAGGTCATTGTTGAACAAAGAGAATATGATATAGACCGTGTAAATGGCGTAGCGCAAAAGTATGTAAGTCCACCTGAGAGCGTCTTACAAAGAATTAGAAATGACTCTGCGATGATAAAAAAAGCAAGAAATAACTCGTCGTTTAGAACCGATTTTAAAGAGACAGTAATCAAGCCAGCTCAAGGCCGTATTAGTGGAGTTTATGGTAGTCAACGTGTGTTTAATGGAGTGCCAAAGAGACCACATTTTGGGTTGGATATCGCCGCTCCGACAGGGACGAGTATTATTGCGCCATGGTCTGGTAAAGTGATACTTGCAGAGGCAGACTTATATTACTCAGGCGGAACGCTGATTTTAGATCACGGTATGGGGATCACTTCTACCTATATACATTTAAGCAAATTACACGTTGAAGTGGGTCAAGAAATTAAACAAGGTGACTTGATTGCTGAGATTGGCGCGACAGGACGGGTTACAGGTCCTCATTTAGACTGGCGCATCAATTGGTTTAGCCGTCGGTTAGACCCACAGTTATTATTACCAGAATAATCAAAGTATAGAAATGGCAGCGTTAGAGCTGCCATTTTATTAATATCCGTTATTGGTCACTTAACCAAGTTTTTATTAGTAAGGGGTCTTGAATAACCAGTTGAGCGACAAACTCAGGAGACGGTTGTTTCGGCAAGGAGCTTCTGTATAAAGTGTCTTTTCTAAAGTAGTGGATGCAGGCATCAGATTGTTCACAGACTGATATTAATTGCTCAACATTAGCCATATTCACCTTCATGTTGTTGATGGCAATGATTTCATCGCCTTTTGCAATTCCAGCTTGCTCTGCAGGTGAATCTTCTAAAACTTGCTTTACCACGATTGATTCATTTTCAACTGCGAGTAGTGTTCCGAGCCAAGGTTTACTTATAGCTGTTGTATTTGCCCCTTGTACATGTTTTTGATTATCTTGGGTAACATATTTCAGAGCTACACCGCAGTTTGCCAATGCGTCGGTGAGGTCTATTTTGGTGCTACCGTAAAGAGCGTGTTTGAATAATTCAAACTGAGGTTCAGACAAAAATTGTTTAAACAGGTTTTCTAAATCATCTTGCGTTGTGCCTTTGTTATTACGACCAAACTTTTGCCACGCTTGTTTCATTGCCGCTGTTAAGTTGAATTTATGTTCGGTATTCTGTTTGATCATCAAATCAGTTAAACATGCGATGGCGGCCCCTTTTTGGTAATAACTAGTGATTTGATCTGGCGCGGCTTCATCCTGCTGATAAAACTTAGTCCAAGTGTGCATACTGCTTTCTGTAACAGATTGACGCAATTGACCTTTACCTTTTTCAATTCGAGTTAAGGTCTTAGCGAAGATCTCTAGGTATTTCTCGTAACTAATAGTGTTGGTTTTAACCAAGCTTAAATCGTCAAAATATGACGTCATGCCTTCATAAAACCAAAGTTGCTTGGTATACACTTCACTTTCAAGAGAATAAGGAATGAACTCGCGCGGTTTTAAGCGTTTTACATTCCAAGTGTGGAGGTATTCGTGACTGCATAAACTTAAGAAAGTTATGTAATCATCGTTGGTTAGTGGAGACGGTTCTTTGTCAGGCGCGATGTCAAAACGGCTGCAAACTAACGCTGTGGAATTCAAGTGCTCGAGTCCACCAAACCCCTTGTCTGTTACCATAGTTAAAAATAGGTACTTATTAACGTCACTAGGTAATTCACCAAACGTATCTATGTGATATTGGCAGAGTGGTGCTAAGTCTTTTGCCGCTCGCTGCAAACTACCGAAATGCTTTCCAGCGGTGACTAAGTAATGAGGCACGCCTGCGACGTCAAATGATTCTATATCTAACTGACCAAACATAATTGGGAAATCAGTTAGGTGAATATAGTTGTTGGCTTTGTAGTTTGACCAGGCAAAACAGTCGTCGTGGTTTATACCGTCGAGCCCTGATGCAGGTAGCCAATTTTGACATAGTTCAGATTCAGGTTTTATGAGCTCTACTTCACATTCATGTTCGACTTGTTGGTCGACACAAAACAGTGCAGCTGCTGGGTTAAAGAATCCAAATTCTTGATCTAAATAAGCTTTACGAACACTTAAATCAAAAGCGTAGTAAAGGTAAGTCACGGTGAACGGCTGGTTATTATGTTTGACTTCAAATCGGTTTTTACTGAGAGCGTTTACGTCCAGCTTGCTATCTTTGTCATGAGCTTCTAGCGCTACAACATGCTTGGCAAAATCTCTGATCATATAACTACCAGGGATCCAATTGGGTAGGGAAATGGTCAGAGCCTCGTTCGCTACAGGAGAAATGTCGATAGATATTTTAAACTGGTGTTTTAATGGGTTTGGTATTGCGATTTGATATTTAATGCTTGGCATTGATTAACCTTGTGCTCCTGAATAAACCTCAACGTTTAAAGATAGGCTATAGCATACATGGAGTAAAAACTATCTGACAGATGTTTAATTAAATAAACAGGCTCTATACAAAGCCTTACCTTTGCCAAGATAATTAAATTGGTTTAGATTAGCGTAACTGGTTTGATCTGTTTAACAAACAATATCAATTAAAAAACTTATAAAAAAAATAATCAAAAACGGGGTTACCTATGAAGTCTATATCTCAATGGTTGTCAGAGTATGGTGAAAGCCATACCAACAAAACAAATAAAATAATACATTACATTTGTGTACCGGTTATTTATATGACGGTATTTGGTTTACTTTGGTCGGTACCTTTTCCGGTTGAAGACGCTCCGATTTGGCTAAACTGGTCTACCTTATTGGCAATGCCGGTAATGGTTTTTTACTTTATGTTGTCAATTAAAGTTGGACTTGGCATGTTGCTATTTTCTGCCGCGGTGGTTGCATTTTTGTCTTGGTGGCAGGTGTCGATGGCCATGAGTGTTCTAACGATGTCAGTAATTGCGTTTATTTTGGCTTGGATAATGCAATTTGTCGGTCATCATGTTGAAGGTAAAAAACCTTCATTTTTCAAAGATGTACAGTTTCTATTAATTGGCCCTGCATGGATATTGTGTCACGCTTACAGCAAAGCAAATATTCGCTACTAGTTGTTTTACCTGCGGGTAGAATTTTTCGACAAACAGCATATCTTCCAAGTCAATTGGTGATGTGCTGTTTTGGTTATGACTATATACTTAAGGCAGTTGTTGTAAACGTCTGGGTATTACATTGTCTTGGCAAAAAAGTTTAGAAGATAGAAATAAGTTATTTTGGTTGTTGCATGCGGCAGGGTGGGTTGGTTTTGCATTAGTGCATTACATCGGCTCACTTATGAATGATATGCGCGATATTTATGTCTTCATTGTTCTATCCAACGCCTTTTGGGGCGGGATGTTAAGTCTACCGCTTCGCAGTTTGTATCGTTCTGTATGGGAACTTGCGCCTTGGAAGCTCATAGTTACCATTCTGTTATCCTCGTATGTCACAGGTTTAATTTGGGTTGTAATCCAAAACTTCACCTATTGGGAATTTTATAAGTTCGGATACCGTCCAGACGAGTGGATTTGGTACTTTAGAAATTCTTTGGGTGGCTTCTATATCATTCTTTGTTGGAGCGGCTTGTACTTTGGTATTAAGTACTACCAGATGTTACAAAAAGAAAAACAAAAAGCGCTGAAAGCTTCAAGTATGGCTAATGAAGCACAACTTAAAATGTTGCGTTATCAGCTAAACCCTCATTTTTTGTTTAATACACTAAACGCCATTTCAACCCTTATTTTGTGTCAGGAAAATAAAACGGCAAATGGCATGGTGTCAAAACTAAGCGACTTTTTACGTTATAGTTTACACACAGATCCGATTAAAAAAGTCCCTCTAGACCAAGAAATAAAAGCTTTGTCGCTTTATCTAGAGATAGAAAAAATTCGCTTTGCTGAAAGTCTCGTTGTGGAATGGGATATTGTAGAACAAGCTAAACAGGCTTTAGTGCCAAGTTTGCTATTGCAGCCAATAATAGAAAACGCAATTAAATACGGAATATCAGCTAGATCAAATGGTGGTACGATTAAAATCGTTGCCAAGACATTTGGTCATGATCTTTTGCTTGAGGTGTCAGATGATGGGCCAGGTTTGTCATCGGCATCCAGCAGTTCATCGAAAGGAGAGGGCGTTGGTATTAGTAATATTAAAGATCGTCTGCAAAATTTATTCGATGATTATTCTTTTACGTTGTCAGAAAATGTACCATCTGGTTTGAAAGTGAATATTCGTATTCCGTTAGAGTTTGATCGTTAGTTAGGTAACAGGACGCATGGAAAAAATAATTAAAGCCATAATTGTTGATGATGAACCTTTGGCACGAAAGGGACTTTCGATTCGATTATCAGATTTCACAGACATAGAACTGGTTGCAGAATGTCAAAACGGTGAAGAAGCGCTTCAAGCAATATCAGAACTTGCTCCGCAATTAGTTTTTCTGGATATACAAATGCCGGGAATGACCGGATTCGAAGCATTAGAGCGTATTCAGGCGTTGGAATTAGAAGAGACGCCTCTAATTGTGTTCGTTACGGCTTACGACCAGTATGCACTGCAGGCTTTTGAAGTTCATGCAATTGATTATTTATTAAAACCTGTAGACGACGAAAGGTTAGCTGAGTGCATTGAAAACATCCGGCTGAAAATTAACTCAGATATGCAGTCAAACCAACAAGAAAAGTTGGTGGAACTGATGGCGCAAATTACCGGTGAAGATAAACAAACTATTTTGAACAGTTTATCTTCCGGCAGTGAACTGCCGGTTAAAAACTATAGCAGCTTCATTTCTATCAAAGACGTAGGTGAAACAACACGACTGCCAGTCAATGACGTTGTTTGGATAGATGCCGCCGGCGATTATATGTGTGTGCATTGTTCTGATGGTGAAACGCATATTTTACGTAAAACTATGAAGCAATTAGAGCAGGAACTGGATCCGAAACGATTTATTCGTGTTCATCGATCGGTAATTGTTAACTCTGATGAAGTTGGCAAAGTGTTAACTCTGTCGAGTGGTGAATATGTTTTACAATTGACCAATAAACATGAAATCCGTGTCAGTCGAAGTTACCGAGAAAAAGTAAGAGAGTCGCTACTATAAGCGAGTTTGAAGTGGTCGTTTGAACACTAAAAAAACCTGGCGAAAACAGCTCGTTTTTATTCGGTGTGGCTTTAATTATCGACGTCTCCTAGGTTTTCCAAATCACGATGTAATAACTCTTCATCACCAATATTCAGGGTGATTAGACGTTTTAAGTGACTAACACTTTCAATATCTATTTTATCTAATTGAATACCTACGGTGTTGGGTTCAACATGGGCAACGACACCTGTCATATCAATATAAACCTCAGAGTTTTCTAACTTAAAGTTCAAGTTACATACATCGTTTGATTTTAAGGCTAGTGACCCCGTTTGTTTTATCAGTGCGCCATTTAAAGACAGGTCAATTAATTCACTGGAATACAGCTTACCGCCTACTTGGATGGAAACGGGAGTTGAAAAAAAGATGCGATGGAAACGTCGTTTATCTTCCATAAATACCTCAATATTGTGTTTATAACAATTCTCATAATTATGTATGTGAATTGGTATTACATAATAGAATGGGCGTTTATTGAAAAATTGCAAGTACAAAAAAGGGACAATTTCTTGTCCCTTGTTTTCAATTACTATTATTTCAGCTTTTTGTATTTCATGCGACTAGGCTCTGCTGCTTCAGCGCCATATGTTTTTTTCAGCCACTCTTCATAATCAGAATAGTTGCCTTCGAAGAATTCAATTTTACCTTCGTCTCTGTAATCAAGGATATGGGTCGCGATTCTATCTAAGAACCAACGGTCATGCGAGATCACCATTGCACTGCCCGGAAACTCTAATAATGCATTTTCTAGTGCTCGCAGGGTTTCTACGTCTAAGTCGTTGGTAGGTTCGTCGAGTAGTAAAACGTTACCGCCGGCTTTTAGTAGTTTAGCTAAATGAACTCGGTTACGTTCACCCCCTGACAAGTCGCCGATGCGTTTTTGTTGATCAGAGCCTTTAAAGTTAAATCGGCTGCAATAAGCACGTGACTGAACTTCATAGTTACCAACGTGAATAATATCGCTGCCTTCTGAAATCTCTTCATACACAGTGTTGTTGTCATTCATCGAATCACGGAATTGATCTACAGAAGACAAGGTTACAGTTTCACCGACAGACACTTGTCCGCCGTCTGGAGTTTCAGCGCCACTTAACATTTTAAACAAGGTAGATTTACCTGCACCGTTAGGACCTATAATGCCTACGATTGAGCCTTTTGGCATGGTAAAGCTCAAATTGTCGATAAGGACTCTGTCACCAAAACCTTTATTAAGGCTTTCTACGCTGATCACGTTGTCACCTAAACGAGGACCTGGTGGAATATACAACTCATTAGTTTCGTTACGTTTTTGATAGTCGTTATTTTGCAACTCTTCAAATCGAGCCATACGAGCTTTTGACTTTGCATGACGACCTTTCGGATTTGTACGAACCCATTCTAATTCTTGTTGAATAGACTTTTGACGTGATTTTTCAGCGCGTTGTTCTTGCTGTAGTCGTATGTCTTTCTGTTCTAACCAGCTAGAGTAGTTACCTTCCCAAGGAATACCTTCACCGCGGTCAAGTTCTAAAATCCAACCTGCAACATTATCTAAGAAATAACGGTCATGGGTAATTGCAACCACTGTTCCTTCAAACTCGTGTAAGAAACGTTCTAGCCAAGCAACCGACTCAGCATCTAAGTGGTTGGTTGGTTCATCAAGCAATAACATATCTGGCTTGTCTAGTAGAAGTCGGCAAATAGCAACACGGCGACGCTCACCTCCAGACAAGTGCTCAATCTTTGCATCCCATTCCGGCAAACGTAAAGCGTCTGCAGCAATTTCCAGTTGGTGCTCCAGATTATGTCCATCTTTTGCTTGAATAATGGCTTCAAGTTCCCCTTGTTCTTTTGCTAAGGCATCAAAGTCTGCATCTTCCATCGCGTATTCAGCATAAACGGCGTCCAGTCGAGTTAAGGCATTTTTTACGTCAGCTACCGCTTCTTCAACAACTTCCCTTACGGTTTTACTTTCGTCTAACTTTGGTTCTTGCGGTAAATATCCGATATTGATACCAGATTGAGGCTTGGCTTCCCCTTCAAATTCAGTGTCAACACCAGCCATTATGCGTAACAGTGTTGACTTACCAGCTCCGTTTAGACCTAATACGCCAATTTTAGCGCCAGGAAAAAAGCTTAATGAAATGTCTTTTAAAATAGTGCGCTTAGGTGGAACTACCTTGCTCACTCGATTCATCGAGAATATAAATTTATCTGGCAAAACGGCCATGTTTACTCCGTGTGATGTATTGTTTGACGCATATTGTAGTTGAACTACTGAATGCTGCGCAACAAGCTCAGATATCAGTTTTCAAATTTCTGCCTTTAGCACCATTTTCCAAAGCTTAATTCTAAGGTGTAAACACATTGGTACGCTGAGGTAGCTATCTATCTGAATATATTTGTAATAATTGCATATTGGACTACGTTTAGTTAAGAAGGAGTGTTTGGAACTCCGAGGCTATAATTTAACTCTTTAAGGTCAAAAGGAATGAACATGGGTAATGAGCTCAGAAAGGTTATTATTGTTGACGACGATCCGACAGTTTCTGAGTTACTTTCTACTATTTTAGTTGGTAAGTTTGAGCCCGTTACTGTCGGTGAAAATGCTGAGCAAATTAATAACGTTATTCGGCAAACGAACCCTTGTTGTGTGTTGCTCGATGTCAAGCTGGCAACCACTGATGGCAGAAAACTTTGCCACGACATTAAAGAGGAGTTTGGCGAACAATCCCCGCCCATTATCTTAGTATCAGGTGACAGTAGCGAAGATACCATTATCAGTTGTTTTGAAAATGGAGCTGATGACTTTATACCTAAGCCATTTTCGTTTACGTCAGTCGTACGAAAAATAGAATCGTTATTAAGATATGAGAACATGTTAACGAGTCTGCAATCGCAAAGTGATGAGTTGACGGAACTTGTAAATACGACAATGTCGCAAGCATCAAGCTATGGTGCTGTTTTGAGTATGGTAAAAAAAATAAACTTAAACCATTCTGAAGAAACGATCTCGCAATGTGTTTTTGACTATTTGGCATCGGAAGGTTTGAGCTCTGCTATTTATTTTACCAATCAAAATGAATCTCGTTGTTTTGACCAAAAAGCTAGGATTTGTAGTCCACTCATAAAAGAGTTATTTGAGTTAGCACACAATAGAAAACGCCTTTATAAATTGGGTACAAGATTACTGATATCTGATAAACACGTATCCATTTTGATCAAAAATCCACCTGTCGAAAATACTGAACAATATGGCATTTTTATTGATGTAATTGCTGTCATTATTGAAGCGTTGGAAGCCCGATATCTTGGTTTGTTGCGCGAACAACGATTGGGAATGCTCGACTCGGAATTGTCGCAAGTCATTTTAGAGTTACATCATAGTGTTGAAGAGGTTCGAGCGAAAAAACAAAAGTTGATTGACGATATTGTATTACGCATTGGGCTAAGCTTTCATGAGTTAGAATTGACGGAACTGCAAGAAGAATTCTTCAGCAAGTTACTAGAAGATACTGTGATGGGACATGATGATAACAATAATGTTATCAGCCAGTTACAAGATAAATTAGCTAGCCTGGTTGAGCAAATCCATGAGCTAGTGGTTCATGAAGAAGATAAAGAAGAACAAGGCGCACAAGTCGTAGGAGAAGAAGATTTTGAGTTGTTTTAAATCATAAAAAAATCTAATAACGGAAATCTTCGCATTTATAAAAAGAAGCGCGTATTATACGCGCTTCTTTTATTTCTAATAATCTGATTATTCAATTCGCAGCCTAATTCGATGACATCAGCGAGAGTTCAATAATCAGATTAATAAGTAATTCAACAATTTACAGAGGTACACTATGTTAACTCGTGATATGAACATCGCTGATTTCGATCCAGAATTATGGGAATCCATTCAAAAAGAAACAAAACGTCAGGAAGAACACATCGAGTTGATCGCTTCTGAAAACTACTGTAGTCCACGTGTTTTAGAAGCCCAAGGTTCTCAGTTAACAAACAAGTACGCAGAAGGTTATCCTTCAAAGCGCTACTACGGTGGTTGTGAATATGTTGACGTATCTGAGCAATTAGCGATTGATCGTGCCAATGAACTTTTTGGTTCTGAGTACGCGAATGTTCAACCTCACTCGGGGTCACAAGCAAACTCTGCGGTATTCCAAGCATTAGTTAAACCAGGTGATACTGTTTTAGGCATGAGTTTAGCTCACGGTGGTCACTTAACCCACGGTGCCCACGTAAACTTCTCTGGTAAAATTTATAACGCAATTCAATATGGTCTGAACGAAGAAACTGGTGAGTTGGATTATGAGCAAATGGAAGCATTAGCTCGTGAACATAAACCAGCGATGATCATTGCTGGTTTCTCAGCGTATTCAGGTATTGTCGATTGGGCGCGTTTCCGCAAAATCGCTGATGAAGTAGGCGCGTATTTATTTGTTGATATGGCTCACGTTGCAGGTTTAATTGCAGCGGGTGTTTATCCTAACCCTGTGCCTCACGCACACGTTGTTTCTACTACAACACATAAAACATTAGCTGGCCCTCGTGGTGGTTTGATCATTTCTGGTTGTGGCGACGAAGACGTTTATAAAAAATTAAACTCAGCGGTATTCCCAGGCGGGCAAGGTGGTCCTTTATGTCACGTTATCGCTGCTAAAGCGGTTGCATTTAAAGAAGCGTTACAGCCTGAATTTAAAGATTACCAACAGCAAGTAGTTAAAAACGCACAAAAAATGTGTTCAGTGATGCAAGAACGTGGTTATAAAATCGTTTCTAACGGTACACAAAATCACTTGTTCTTAGTTGATTTAATTGACAAAGACATCACTGGTAAAGATGCAGATGCGGCACTTGGTCAAGCAAACATTACTGTAAACAAAAACTCAGTGCCAAACGATCCTCGTTCTCCGTTTGTAACTTCGGGTCTTCGTTTAGGTACTCCAGCGGTAACTCGTCGTGGCATGAAAGAAGCTGAAATGGTTGAACTAACTAACCTAATCTGTGATGTGTTAGACAACATTGAAGATCAAGCAAACATCGCCAAGGTAGCGGAGCAAGTTAAAGCACTTTGTGCTCGTTTCCCTGTATACGCGTAATTGCTAATTAAATATTCAGTAACACCGACTGCTGAAAAAACACTCCCTTGAAAAAGGGCGCTTGTGATAACATTAAAGCCGTAGATTGTTCTGCGGCTTTTTTTTATAGGTTTGATTTGTTATGCACTGTCCATTTTGTTCCGCTACTGAAACCAAAGTTATTGACTCTAGGTTAGTCGGTGGTGGTTCACAAGTTCGAAGACGCCGTGAGTGTAACCAGTGCAATGAGCGTTTTACCACCTTCGAAGGGGCTGAATTAGTAATGCCTAAGGTGGCAAAACGTGACGGTAAACGAGAGCCATTTAACGAAGACAAAATGAGTGCTGGTATTTTAAGAGCGCTTGAGAAAAGACCTGTAAGTACAGAGCAAATTGATCAGTTAATTGATAAAATTAAAAAAGAAATTCGAATGACGGGTGAGCGCGAAGTCACCACCGAGTTTATTGGCAATTTAATTATGGACGGGTTAGTTCAAGTCGATAAAGTGGCCTATGTGCGGTTTGCGTCTGTGTATCGTTCATTTGAAGACATCAAGGAATTTGGCGAGGAAATTGCCAAAATTGGCCAGCAAGCAGATAAAAAACAAGAGCTCAATAAAATTCAAACCAATCTATTTGAATAACTTCGCATGCAATATTCCCTATCCGATTATCAATATATGGCCGAAGCCATTGCGCTGGCCAAGAAAGGCCGGTTTACCACCACACCAAATCCCAATGTTGGCTGTCTAATTGTTAAGAATCATAAAATTATAGGCCGTGGCTGGCACAAAAAAGCAGGCTCCGGTCACGCTGAGGTAAACGCGTTAAGAGACCTAACATTCGAGCAATCTTCGGGGGCAACAGCGTATGTTACTCTTGAGCCTTGCAGTCATTTTGGCCGCACACCACCTTGTGCTCAGTTACTCATAGATTCTGGAATAAAAAAAGTATTTGTTGCTATGTTGGACACTAATCCTCAAGTGTCAGGCAAAGGCATAACCATGTTGCAACAGGCCGGAATTGAAGTACAAACTGGCTTATTGGAACAAGAAGCCAGATGTTTGAATTTAGGCTTTTTCAGTCGAATAGAAAAGAAAAGGCCTTATATCAAAGTGAAAATGGCATGTTCAATTGATGGTAAAGTCGCGCTAGAGAACGGTGATAGTCAATGGATTACAGGCAAAGATGCACGCTCTGATGTGCAAACTCACAGAGCACTATCCTCTGCGGTTTTATCGACGGCCAAAACCGTATTGATGGATAATGCGACATTAAACGTGCGGCAGCAGAGTTTAAATTTTGAATACCCGATTGACGAAACTAACACTGAAATTCGTCAACCTATACGTTTAATTTTAGACAGTAAAAATCAGATAACCCTTGATAAAATAAGTAGCTTGTCTCTGTTTTCAGAGCAATCAACCATTGTATTATTTAGAAATAAACTTACTAACGAGTTTGCCAAAATTGATTGGATAACAGAAGTTGCGCTGGACTATCAATCTGGATTTGATTTAACGGCTTTATTGGGTTGGTGCACATCAAATGAAATCAATGACCTGTGGGTTGAGGCAGGCTCGACATTGGCTGCAAGTTTTATTGAACAGTCAATATTTGATGAGTTGATCATATATCAGGCCCCAAAAATTATGGGAGCGACAGCGCAAGATGTATTGCCATTAGGTCCATTTAATAACATGAGTCAGATTTTTCAGTTAAAAATGACTGACGTAACGCAAGTCGGTTCAGATCTTCGAATGACTTATACGATCGGATAATAAAAGAGAGAATTATTTAAAGTGTTTACAGGAATAATCGAGGCGACCGGAACGATATCATCGATTCAGCGAAAAGGTGGTGATTATCAAATTGCGGTTAACAGCGGTGACTTAGACCTTTCAGACGTTGCGCTTGGCGACAGCATTGCCACTAATGGCGTGTGTTTAACGGTTGTTTCATTGAATTCCAATGGCTATGTGGCAGACGTTTCTAACGAAACCATTAAAAATACCGGATTTGCCAAGTATCAAGTGGGCCAAAAAGTTAACTTGGAAAAAGCCATGTTGCCTACAACTCGATTCGGCGGCCACATGGTCAGTGGCCATGTTGATTGTGTTACCGAAGTGGCATCAATAATTGACAATGGTCGAGCAAAAGATATTTGGTTATACCTACCAAAAGACCACGCAAAATACCTTGTTAAAAAAGGTTCTGTTACAATTGATGGCATTAGCTTGACCGTTAACGATGTCAACGAAACACAGTTTAAATTAACGATAGTGCCGCACACTTCCAGCAATACGACGTTGGATTACCTCTATGTTGGAAGCAGTGTAAACCTGGAGGTTGACTTAGTTGCGCGCTATGTTGAGCGTTTAATTATGAATAAAGAGCAGGGTGTAACGATGGAGTTATTATCCCGAACTGGCTACCTAAAATAAATTAGCCCTACAAATTTTGGTAAAAAAATGAAATTAAATACCCCAGAAGAAATTATTGAAGACATTCGTCACGGCAAAATGGTCATTTTAATGGATGACGAAGATAGAGAAAATGAAGGCGACCTTATCATGGCGGCCGATATGTTAACGCCTGAACACATTAACTTCATGGTAACTTACGCTAAAGGTTTGGTGTGTTTACCCATGACAGAAGATAGAGCTCGATCGTTGAATTTATCTTTAATGGTCGATAACAACAATGCGCAGTTTGCAACTAACTTTACGGTATCAATTGAGGCCGCAGAAGGAGTGACTACTGGAATCAGTGCAGCGGATCGTGCTCGTACAATTCAGGCTGCGGTTGCACCAAATGCAAAACCTTCTGACATAGTACAGCCAGGGCATATATTTCCTTTGGTCGCTAAAAAAGGCGGAGTATTAACACGTGCAGGACATACAGAGGCAGCGGTTGATTTAGCTCGTTTGGCGGGTAGAGCTGATGCAGGTGTTATTGTTGAGATATTAAACGACGATGGCACTATGGCGCGTCGTCCAGACCTAGAAGTATTTGCTAAAAAACACGACCTTAAAATTGGCACGATTGCCGACTTAATTGAATACCGGAACTTAAATGAAACCACAGTTGAGCGCGTTGCAAAATGTAAATTGCCAACAAGTTATGGTGAGTTTGAGCTTTATACGTTCAAAGATACAGTTGATGAACAAGTGCATTTCGCCATGGTAAAAGGTGATTTGACACAACAAGAAGCGCCATTGGTTCGTGTACACCTGCAAAACACTTTTAGTGACTTATTAAACTCAAACCGCTCAGTAAACCGCAGTTTCAGTATTGATGATGGTTTAGAGAAAGTAGCGGAGCATGGTGGTGTTTTTGTTTTATTAGGTAAACAAGAAAATCAGCAAGATTTAATAAACGTTGTAAAACGTTTTGAAGCTGAAGACTTTGGTGAAAACTTACCGCCAGCAAAATGGACTGGCACATCAAGAAATGTTGGTGTTGGTTCGCAAATATTGGCGCAACTAGGTGTTTCAAAAATGCGACTGTTGAGCACACCTAAAAAATATCATGCCTTGTCAGGGTTTGGTTTAGAAGTTGTTGAATACGTTTCAGAATAACAATATCTGAAACAAAAATTAGCGGTTTTTAAGTAATAGTTGTGCTATTATCGCGCACAATTTTTTGAGTACTAAATTAGGGTTTATCAATGAACGTTATTGAAGGTAACTTTCGCGCTACGGGTAAAAAGTTTGCAATCGTAGTTTCTCGCTTTAATCACTTTGTTGTGGACAGTTTATTAGAAGGTGCTGTTGATGCCCTTGAGCGTCATGGTGAAGTAAATCAAGACGACATTACCGTTGTATATGTTCCAGGCGCATATGAGTTGCCAGTTGCGGCTAAGAAGATCGCAAAATCTGGTCAATACGATGCAATTATTGCAATTGGTGCAGTAATTCGCGGTGGTACACCGCACTTTGATTTTGTTGCCGGCGAGTGCAATAAAGGCTTAGCAAGTGTGTCTTTAGAGTTTGATATTCCAGTATCTTTTGGTGTGATCACTACAGATTCAATCGAACAAGCCATCGAACGCTCTGGTACCAAAGCGGGTAATAAAGGTGGAGAAGCTGCCTTAGGTGCGCTTGAGATGGTTAACGTAATGGCGCAACTGTAAGGTAAACAACAGATGAAACCTGCAGCAAGAAGAAAAGCACGCGGATTAGCAGTTCAAGCTATTTATTCGTGGCAGATCAGTAAAAACCACGTAAATGATATTGAACAACAAATGTTGTTAGATAATGACGTTTCAAAAGTCGATGTTGAATACTTTAAAGAACTGATTCGCGGTGTAGCGGGTCATTGTGATGTGCTTGATGTTGCGTTAGCGCCACATACAGAACGTCCATTTGATGAAGTTGATCAAATTGAAAAGGCCATTATGCGCTTAACCGCGTATGAATTGAAATACCGTATTGATGTGCCTTACAAAGTCGCAATCAATGAAGGTATTGAATTGGCCAAAAAGTTTGGTGCAGACGACAGCCATCGTTTTGTTAACGGTGTGTTAGACAAAGCCGTAAAAGACTTACGCGTTCCTCTCGTATAATTCCCGCAAGCTATTCCAACTTAAGGTTGAGCCGTGAAAGAATTTGAGCTCATAGAGAAGTACTTTGCGGGTCGCGGCCCGCAAAGAAAAGACGTCGTATTAGGCGTTGGCGATGACGCCGCTCTTACTCGCATCCCGGACGACATGTTACTTGTTGTCGCCACCGACACTATGGTGGAAAATGTACATTTCTTTAAAGACGCACCAGCACGTTCAATTGGTCATAAATGTTTGGCTGTGAACCTCAGCGATTTCGCAGCAATGGGCGCAGAACCAGCGTGGGCATCTGTGGCGATTACACTGCCAAATGCTGACGAGGAGTGGGTTAAAGAGTTTTCTGAAGGATTGTTTGAAATAGCAGAGTATTACCATGTGCAAATTATTGGTGGTGATACTACACAAGGTCCGCTATCAGTTACGGTAAGTCTAAAAGGTTTTGTTCGTGAAGATAAAGCGTTAGTGCGTAGCGGCGCAAAAAGCGGCGATTGGATTTATGTCACAGGCCAATTAGGTGATTCAGCACTAACGGTGGCATCTAAGTTACAACAAGTGGAAGTAAACGAGGCAAATGCTATTTTGTCAGAGCGTAAGTTTAACTTTCCATCTGCACGTATTGCCGCGGGACAAGTGATTAAACACGTAGCGACTTCCGCAATCGATATTTCAGATGGTTTGGTCCAAGATCTTGGTCACATTTTAAAAGCTTCTAATGTTTCAGCAAAAATCGACATAGACAAGTTACCTATTTCACCTTCTGTATTAGCGTCTGTTGACGAAGACAAAGCCATTGAATTAGCTTTAATGGGGGGCGAAGACTACGAACTTATATTTACCGTTCCAGAAGAGCAAAAGGCTTACATTAGCCAAAACGCTACTGCTATGGGGGTAGGCTTCCACTGTATTGGTCAAATCCAAGGTGCTGGTGAAGGCATTTGTTTGATGAAAAACGGTGAAAAAGTGCCTTTACCAAATCAAGCCGGGTTTGAGCACTTTACTGTCAAATAGCCAAAGCGAAGAGAATTAGAAATGTCAGCGACCGAACAAGTAAAATTCAATCTTTGCAATAAAGTTCACCTATTGGCGACCGGGTTTGGCAGTGGGTTAGCACCAGTGAGTCCGGGTACGTTTGGCACCATAGCTGCAATTCCTTTCTATTTAATGTTTGTTTACTCACCTAACTGGGTATTTTGGCTATTTACGGTATTCACGTGTCTAGTTGGCCCTTATATTTGTGGTAAAGCTGCAGACGATATCGGTGTGCACGATCACAAGGCGATTGTTTGGGACGAGTTTGCAGGTTTTTTCATTACTATGTGTCTGGTGCCTTTTAGCTGGTGGAATGTACTTGCTGGCTTTGTGCTGTTTCGTTTTTTCGACATTATCAAACCATGGCCCATATCTTGGCTCGATCGCAAAGTACATGGTGGTTTAGGTATTATGGCGGATGATATTTTGGCGGGTGTTATTTCAGCGTTTGTTTTGTTGTGGTTACAACCTTGGATTCCGCAATAAATAGCAAGATCCGTAAAATAAAAAAGCGCAATTTAAGTCAAGCCGTTCACTTAACGTGGATCTGGATTGATAAATAAGACAAATAAAGCGTCATACTTCATATACTTATACTGAATATGACGCTTTATTCATTAGAAAGAAATCTTTCTGAAGGATTACTCATAGTTTAATTGGGCATCAAATGTGAATGATTTTATGTGGTAAAATTACTACAATAACCCTATGAAAAACAAAGAAATTAATACTACACACTGAGTATTATATTAACTTTGGCAATCTCATGCTAGCTTTAATTACATACCCTCTTTCATGATTTTTTCATGGTAGTGTTCTATCTCTTTATTGACTTCATTAAGTTTTGTTTCAGCCTCGATAATTCTATTTTCACATGCTTCAATAAAGCCATCTAATTTAGGTACGTACTTCCCGCTTTCATCAGTTTGCCACGCTTTTGCATTCTTGAACTGAATGGACATTATCTCCATGTAATTAGCCCTAAGTGCAAGTAAAGCATTTAGCCTTGAATACTGAGTAGAACTCTCATGGGCTATTCTTGTTCTTGTTATTTCTTTTCTTGTTTCAGATAACTCTTGAGATTGTAAGCTTATGGTTTTTAATAGTGCTAAAAATGAAATAAATGTAATAAAAACGCCTACCGTTCCAGCTAAATAATCTCCTAGCCAAGCCCATGTTTCGAGCTTATTTGACAAGCCTATACCAAAATTGAAGGAGTAAATACTTAAAACAAATGCGGCAAAACAAACGACAATAATAACTAGCGTTTTATTAAATTTCATAGATATACCTAATTCTTTGATTTTATATATTTTATCAAATTAGGCATTTCCGATTAATACTATTTTTTAAATAGAATGCAAAAATGTAAAAAAGCAACTACAAATATTTCTAAATGTAGTTGCTTTCTCGTAGTTGCCTATTTTAGATCCACGTTAAGTGAACGTCTTGAATTTAAGTTGCGCTTTTTTAATGCCTATTGATAACGACTACAAATTGCTATTATCTGCCGTCAATTATATCGCCTAAACCACCTAAAACAGAGCCTTCGCCTTGACGTTTACCGCCAGCAGCAGGAGCATGTTGCAGAATTCTGTCAGCTAATCGCGAAAACGGTAGGCTTTGGATCCACACTTTGCCATGACCAGAGAGGGTAGCTAAAAATAATCCTTCACCACCAAAAAACATACTCCGAAAACCTTTCACCATTTGAATGTCATAATCAATGTCACCGGCGATAGCAACCAAGCAACCTGTGTCGAGTCTGAGTGTTTCGCCATTAAGCTCTTTTTCAACCACAGTGCCGCCAGCGTGTACAAAGGCTAATCCGTCGCCTGTTAAGCGCTCCATGATAAAACCTTCGCCACCAAAAAAGCCACTGCCTAACTTTTTATTAAAAGCTATATCTACTTTTGTGCCCATGGCTGCACATAAAAAGGAATCTTTTTGGCAAATGATCTCGCCACCTAGCTTGGCTAAATCCATAGGAATGATAGAGCCCGGAAACGGAGAAGCGAATGTCAGTTTACGTTTTTGTAAACCATTATTAGTAAAATGCGTCATAAACAAAGATTCGCCAGCAATCAAACGTTTTCCAGCACTAAACATTTTGCCCATAAAGCCTTGGTCAACTTCTGAACCGTCTCCCATTTTAGTTTCGAAGCTAATGTCATCGTCCATGTAGTTCATCGCGCCAGCTTCAGCAATTACAGCCTCTCTTGGGTCTAGTTCAACTTCTACCATTTGCATGCTTTGGCCAATGATCTCATAGTCAATTTCGTGGCATTTCATATTACGTCCTTTTTGGTATAAATATTTACCACTCTAGTTTTAAACAAAAAAAGCCCCGCGTAAACGCAGGGCTATTATTTATTTGTAACTGATTATTTATTTTCAGTTTTTTCGTCTTTAAAATCTTCGTCATCGTCTCCAACAACGTGCTCGAGTTTTAGTTTCTTCACAGTTTTAATGGTGATGATAGGGCCAGACAATGCATACAAACCAAACACAGTGAGCAATACTTCAGCAGGTCTTGCTGCAACAAAAGTGAAGACCAACACTATGGCTAACACCACAACAAAAGGAACTTTGCCTTTCCATTCAATTTCTTTAAATGAACTGTAACGGAAGTTACTGACCATAAGTAAGCCGGTAACGATAGTTAAAGGTGCTAAAAAGATACCGTAATCGTGACCATCGATGCCAAACTCAACACCCGTCCAAACCGTCGCAGCAATAACAGAAGCAGCCGCTGGAGACGCTAAGCCCTGGAAATAACGTTTATCTGCTGTGCCTATTTGGGTATTAAAACGAGCAAGACGTAATGCTGCACACGCAACAAAAATGAATGCTGCTAACCAGCCAAGCTTTCCAAGTCCGCTTAACCCCCAGTTGTACGCAACAAGAGCGGGCGCAACACCAAAGGACAGCATATCAGCCATTGAATCGTATTCTGCACCAAAAGC
>JABXID010000002.1 GCA_013373245.1 Gammaproteobacteria bacterium | reverse complement strand
GCTTTCATGTCTTGTAGTTTGCCTTCAGCATTCCACATTTGACCAGAAGAACGAATAGCTGCTGGCATAGAGGCATCGATGATCACGTCAGAAGGTACGTGTAAGTTAGTGATGCCTTTGTCTGAGTCAACCATTGCAACTGACGGTGCATTTTCGTATACCGCAGCAATGTCTGCATTGATTTCGTCTTGTTTCTCTTGTGGAAGAGAGGCGATTTTTGCAACTACATCACCAAAACCGTTTTTAACGTCAACGCCAATTTCAGCAAATGTATCGCCATGTTTGTCGAATAAATCTTTATAGAAAGCTTTTACGATGTGACCGAAAATAATTGGGTCAGAAACTTTCATCATTGTTGCTTTAAGGTGAGCTGAGAACAAAACACCAGATGCTTTAGCATCAGCAATTTCTTTAGCCAAAAACGCTTGAAGTTTCGCTGCGCTCATGAACGTAGCGTCTACGACTTCGCCAGCTAAAACAGGAACAGACTCTTTAAGTACTTGAGTACCTTCAGCAGATACTAATTCAACTTTTAAAGAACCTTCTTTAGCAATTGTTGTCGACTTTTCGTTTTCAAAGAAGTCACCACCGTCCATATGAGCAACGTGAGAAGCTGAGTCTTTAGCCCATGCGCCCATCGAGTGTGGGTTTTTCTTAGCGTATTGCTTAACAGCGCCAGGTGCACGACGGTCAGAGTTACCTTCACGTAACACAGGGTTTACTGCAGAACCTAACACTTTTGCGTAAGCTGCCTTAATCGCTTTTTCTTCGTCAGTTTTTGGCTCTTCAGGGAACTCAGGTAAAGCGTAACCTTGACCTTGTAATTCTTTAATAGCGGCTTTTAACTGAGGGATTGAAGCAGAAATGTTAGGTAACTTGATAATGTTTGCTTCTGGTGTTTTAGCTAAATCACCCAAGTAGGCTAACTCATCAGACATTTTTTGGTCTGCTGGTAAATAGTCGCTAAGGTTAGCAATGATACGTGCAGCTAATGAAATATCGCGCGTTTCAATGTCGATGCCAGCTGGCGCACTGAATGCTTCAACCACTGGTAAAAATGAATACGTTGCCAGAGCTGGCGCTTCATCTGTTTTGGTATAGATGATCTTTGATGTCATGATTTTCCCTACATTTTAGCAGTATGAATTACGGCCGAGAATATTTCCTGTAACAAGTACTATTTTGTAAACTTACTACAGATTGACAGCCGTTTGATTTTTAGCTTGTCACCTTTCCAAAATCGCCGCTGACTTTGAAAAAAGACAAATTAAGTCTGAAGTTTGGGTGCGAATACTATAAAATATGAGACATTATTTAAAGTATTTTATTGCATTTCCCCAATGAAGTTATCAAATAAAAAAACTCAGCGTGATTCTATAAAATCTGGCAATGGCCGCAATACGACAAAAGTAGGAAGCCAAAGGTCTGGCACGAAAAAAAAAGCACGTTTCAACGACAACAGTGGTAGTACCAGAAAATCGACAAATACTCGCAACAAAAGCGGTAATTTCAAAGGTAAAAAAATCACCACTGTTAGTGAGGCGGACCGCAAAATTGTATTATTTAATAAACCTTTTGATGTGTTAACACAATTCACTGATGAACAAGGCAGAAAAACCTTAAAAGACTTTATCGATATTCAGGGAGTTTACCCGGCTGGTCGCCTTGACAGAGACAGCGAAGGCCTTTTACTGTTAACCAACGACGGTAAGCTACAACATAAAATTGCCAGTCCTGAACACAAAACCACAAAATGTTATTGGGTTCAGGTGGAAAACATTCCATCTGATGAAAAATTACAACAATTACGTGATGGTGTTGAGTTAAAAGATGGTTTAACTAAACCTGCAAAGGTGCAAATCATCGAACAACCTAATAACTTGTGGCAGCGAAATCCACCGATACGGGAACGTAAAAATATTCCAACTTGTTGGTTAGAGATCACTATTTCAGAAGGGAAAAACCGGCAAGTTCGTCGAATGACAGCTCATATTGGACACCCGACGCTTCGGCTAATTCGCTATCGCATTGGCAATTGGACCATAGATAACCTAGATAATGGCCAATACACTGTGCTGTAAAGTTCTACTGTTATTTGTCGGCAACAAAAAAGGAAGTCATTGGACTTCCTTTTTTATTTTATAAGCTTTGCTGTGTTATTTATTCAGCAAATGGTAATGAAGGGAATTCAATACCAGCCATCTGCTGCATTACGCGAACAACCTGACAGCTGTAACCGAATTCGTTGTCATACCATACGTATAATACGGCACGGTTGTCTTCCACAATAGTCGCTCGTGAATCAACTACACCTGCGTAACGGTTACCAACAAGGTCAGTCGATACGATTTCCGTAGAGCTGGTGAAATCGACCTGATCACGTAAGTCAGAGTGCAACGCAACGTCTAACAAAAAGTCATTAAGTTCAGTGGCGTTGGTATTTTTCTCAAGATTCAAATTCATGATAGCCATAGATACGTTAGGGGTAGGAACACGTATCGCATTACCCGTTAACTTACCTTTCAACTCAGGTAACGCTTTTGCCACGGCTTTTGCAGCGCCTGTAGAAGTTAATACCATGTTTAACGCCGCAGCACGTCCACGTCGTTCAGCTTTGTGGAAGTTGTCAATCAAGTTCTGATCGTTGGTATAAGAGTGAACCGTTTCAACATGGCCATTATTAATACCAAACTCATCATTAATGGCTTTTAATACAGGTGTAATTGCATTTGTTGTACAGCTAGCCGCACAAACTATGTTGTCGGTTGGCTCAACATCGTTGTGGTTAACACCGTATACGATATTTTTAATATCACCACCAGCAGGTGCCGTTAACAATACTTTTGCTGCGCCTTTTGACTTAAGGTGTAAGCCAAGGCCCGCTTCGTCTTTCCAAATACCTGTATTATCGACAATTAAAGCATTGTCGATGCCATAATCGTTGTAATTGATGCTGTCTGGTGAATCGGCGTAAATTACTTGAATGTATGTGCCGTTGGCTTTGATAACATTCGCCTCATTGTCAACTGTGATACTGCCGTTGAATGGGCCGTGTACTGAATCACGGCGCAACAAGCTTGCACGCTTTTCTAAATCACCGTCTTTACCGCCACGCACAACAATCGCTCGTAAACGTAAATTAGCGACTGGGCCATTACGCTCAATCAGTAAACGCGCAAGCAAACGACCAATTCGACCAAAACCATATAAAACCACATCTTGCGGCTCTGGTTTTTGCTCTTGATCTAATACACTTTCTAATGCTTTTTTCACGTAGTCCGTTTTCGATAATCCGTGTCCTGCATCTTTATATAGATAGCCGAACGCTAATTTGCCTAAATCGATTTTGGCAGGGTTTAAATTCAATGACGCAATGATCTCCAAGAACTCATAACTTTCACGAAGACGTAGCTTGTCACCTTCGTATTTAGTAACCGTTTTGTGAGACTTAATAATATCAATGGTCGATGCAGAAACTAACGGACGACCATATACACAAATTTCGATGCCACGGTTTCTATAGAGCGAACCTATCAAAGGTTGCATGCGCTCCGCATAATCTTGTCTTTCTAACCAACTTTGTTGATATTGCTGTTCAGGAGTTAAAACCATTACATCTGCCCTATTAAATAACTTGAATAAAGAATATAGATAGCGTGCGCAGCACATACTTCAGCGCAACAGGCGGCATTGTATTTTAATTATCTGAAAGTTTAAATGTAATATTACAAAATTAATTACATTTATTTTTATAAGGTAGGTTAATAATTCTTATAATATCTAGAAAAAGCCCTCAAAAAGGTTAGTTCAATAGTAAATAAACTAAGATCATTCACCATCAAAAGTAATTGACACTGAATTAACACAATAACGGTTACCGGTTTGCGTTGGTCCATCTTCAAATACATGCCCTAAGTGAGAGTCACAATTCGCACACACTATTTCTGTGCGGATCATGCCATGTGATATATCACGATGATATTCAACTTTGCCTTCTATTGATGCATCAAAAGATGGCCAACCGCAGCCTGCGTCAAATTTACTGTCTGATTTAAACAACACCTCACCACAACAAACACAACGATACGTACCATCCTCAAAGTGATTCAAATATTTTCCGGTGCCAGGATATTCTGTACCCTTTTGTCGTGTTACACGATATGTTTCGTCATCTAGCTGTTGTTGCCACTCTTGATCTGTTTTTGTAATTTTGCTCATCGGCTTCTCCCCATTGATTAAGGTTGATATTAATTAAACTACTAATTAGCTTGATAAGATCACTTCTAATTTACATTAGAAAATATAAATATTAACACTGATGTTATTTAATGGGATGTAAAGAAAAGATTAAAACGGAATTACAGGTATTAGATGTTAAGAGAACCGTCACTTTAAGTTCAAACTCAACGCCCAGAAAAGCAAAAAGCCTGCAACTAAGTGCAGGCTTTTCAATGTGGTACTCCCAAGGGGATTCGAACCCCTGTTACCGCCGTGAAAGGTCGGTGTCCTAGGCCTCTAGACGAAGGGGACAAAAATCGTATTTGCAAAGCATGCTTTGCAGCAACTTGTAAAAGTAATGTGTGTCAGCGAACTGAACTG
>JABXID010000098.1 GCA_013373245.1 Gammaproteobacteria bacterium | reverse complement strand
CCTCGACTGTAATCACCAGTAACGGTATTTACCCCTTGTCCCATTAACTCGGTTACCAACAACCCTCTATCCATTTTTTTAATCAGCGACTCTAAACTTGGGTCAGTGGCTTTTACTAGCCAATTGTGAATACCGCCCGCGTGACCTGTAGTTTTCATTCCCATTTTACGCGCCGAATAGCCAGTCAATAAATAACTGGTCAACACGCCCGACTCGATAATGTCTAAATCTTTGGTTTGCACACCTTCAGAGTCAAAAGGGCTACTTGCTAACCCCTTTAAGATATGCGGTCGCTCTTCAATATTGACAAATTCCGGTAAGATTTTCTGCCCTAACGAGTCCATTAAAAATGATGACTTACGATACAAACTGCCACCACTAATGGCGGAAACCAAATGACCAAACAACGAAGATGCAATTTCTGCATCAAAGATCACCGGTACTTGGCAGGTATCTAATTTTTTAGGGTTTAACATTTTCACCGCAGCTTGTGCCGCTTTTTCGCCAACCCAAAACGCCGACTGCATTTTGTCAAATTCTCTATCTACCGTATAAGCGTAATCACGCTGCATATCGCCACCATCTTGGGCGATGACTGAGCAACTCAAGCTATGGCGGGAGCTTGGATAACCATGAACAAAACCATGACTGTTGCCATACACTTTAAAACCTTGATAACTGGACAAGGATGCACCGTCTGAGTTGGTAATTTTATCACTGCAGTCATACGCGGCATTTTCTGACGCGATACAATATTCAATAGCTTGCTCTGGTGATATTTCGTGCGGGTGGAATAAATCCAAATCAGGAATATCCGTCGCTAAAAGCTCTTTTTCGACCAATCCTGAACAATCGTCTTCTGAAGTATATTTAGCAATATCCACAGCGGCTTTTACTGTTTGCTCTAATGCTTCGTGACTTAAGTCAGCAGTAGATGCGGAACCTTTGTGTTTGCCGACATAAACCGAAACGCCAAGTGCGCCTTCTTGGTTAAATTCAATATTTTCGAGTTCTTTGCAGCGACTTGATACTGTGATCCCTTTCGACTTGCTGATCACGGCTTCAGCGGACGTTGCGCCGTACTTTTTACTTAACGACAATAACTCAGAAATCGCGTTTTTTACTTGGCTGATTTCCTCAAAAACATCTGGTTTTGTGGACATATTTACTCAAAAAGACTGGTGAAATTACTCATGGCAGCATACCATAAACTTATGAGTTTCATTAAGACTAAATGTACATGACTAAGCCATATTATTTAATGCCTGATGACGAAAACTACATCAGCAAAACAGACATCAAAAAAGAAGTAAAAGAACTGCAAGAGTTCGCAACACAGCTGACCAAACTTGGCAAATCACAGCGTGCAAAGTTAACGGCTTCAGACGAGCTACAAGAAGCATTTCTGCTGGCCGATAAAATTTCAAACAAACCAGATGCCTTGCGACGCCACATGCAGTTTATGACAAAGCTCCTACGCGATGAAAACCTCGAAGCCTTGCGCAGCGAATACAAACTGCTTACCTCGCCTAATCAAGTGTCAGATAAACAAATGCTAACGTTGGAAACTTTACGCTCGAACCTTATAGAGCAAGGTAATGAGGCATTAAGTACATTTGTCGAACAACACCCAGACGTTGAAGTGCAAAAGTTGCGTCAACTCATTCGACAAGCGAAAAAAGAATTAGACAAAGAAAAGCCCGCCAAAAACTATAAAGAATTGTTTCAGTTTTTAAAACAAGTGATCACGGACGAGGAGTAATTATGGTTAACGCAGTCAAACTGAGCCTCCTCAGCTTCATGCTTATTTTGGTCAGCGCATGCAGCGGAGGAGTTGAAGAAACAACTAGCACAACCGGTATCAGCGTCAGCGTACAAGACTCAACAGGTGCCGCGGTCAATGAATTTACAACCGAAGACACCGCCACCATTATCGCCAACCTTAGAGACTCAAACGGCACTATCATAGAAGATGAGACTATATTATTTTCGACAACTTCCGGCACGCTCGGCGTAACTTCAAACCTGAGCGACGTTAGTGGACAAGCACAAACGTCTTTGTTTTTAAGTGATGCTACACCAGGTGTAGTGTCCATAACAGTTTCAGCCGTCATAGACGGTGAAACAATCACAGCTACCGCGAATATTGATGTCAGTGTACCTATCAACGAATTTACACCAGAACAAGCAAAAACAAACGTCGTTGCACAAAATAGTGACGGTGAAGTTATCACCACAATTGCCGTTGGCCAATCTGTTACTATTTTAGCAACCCTTACCGACAACAATGATGCACCTATTGAGGGGGGCATAGTGCAATTTGCGACAAGTTCTGGAACCCTATCCTCACCTTCACGTCTTACAAATTCCGAAGGCACAGCTCAAGTCATTTTAAACTTCACCTCAGCTGATATTGGAGTAGCCAGTGTTACAGCTTCCGTAACGATAGATGAAAGTATAGTTACATCAACAACAAACATTGATGTGACTGAACAACCTGTCGATAGCGTAGATACAGGAGGTGAAACGGTAATCATCGGTTTTGGCTCACTAAAAGACGGAGTTTTCGAAAATGGTGATCTAGCAGCAGATGATACATTGTTGGTGGATGGCACCACGACAATAGGAGCGGGCTCTAGTTTTGGCGTAAGTGTTACCGTATACAATCAAACATCCGATGCGGCAATTACCAGCTCACCTTTTGAAGTAAGCTTCACGTCAACATGTGTTGAAGCAGGAAAAGCGACTATCGACGCAACCGTATTTTCTATTCAAGGCACTGCATCCGCAACATACCAAGATATTAGTTGCGCTGGCGCTAATGGCAATGAAGACAATATTGTAGCAACCGTAACGATTGATTCGACGCAGTACATTGCAAGTCGAAACATCAAGCTGCAATCAGAAGCGTTGGGGTCGATAGAGTTTGTGTCTGCAAGCCCTGAGTCTATTGTTCTCAAGGGTGTTGGCGGTCAAGGCAATCAAGAGTCTTCAGTACTAACATTTTTAGTAAAAGGTCAGTTAGGCAACCCACAAGCTCAAAAAGACGTAAACTTTGAGTTGAGTACAGAAGTTGGTGGTATCTCATTAATTTCTGCAGTAGGTACGACAAATGCTGAGGGCCTAGTCACAGCAACCGTTATTTCAGGCAATGCACCAACAGCGGTGCGCGTAACGGCAACAGTAGCTAACGGTGATAGCAGTATTTCAACACAATCTGATGTTTTATCTGTTAATACAGGCTTACCAGACCAAAACTCATTTACTATTGCTTTGTCGGAATTTAACCCTGAAGCGAATAGATTTTCAGGTAAAAGAATTACCGTCACAGCATTTTTAGCTGACAGTTTTAACAACCCAGTTCCGGATGGCACGACAGTTAACTTTACAACAGAAGGCGGCTCAATCGAACCTTCATGTACAACTGAAAATGGTAATTGTGCGGTAACATGGACGAGCCAAGAACCTCGCACAGATGACCATAGAGTAACTATTTTGGCTACTGCTGTTGGACATGAATATTTTGTTGATGTCGACGGCAACAACTACTTTAACGACGCAGATGGTTCTGCTGTTAGCGGAAATGTCTCAGCGCCCAATGGCGACGTGTCCTCAGGTTACTACAGAATTACACAACTAAGCAGTGGTTTTGTAGACATGTCAGAGGCATGGCGCGACGACAATGAAAATTATCAGTATGACTCGGGTGAACAATTCATCGATGATGATAATGATGGTACTTTTACGGTTCAGGATGGATTGTTTAATGGACCTCAATGCCAAGCGAGTAGTTGTGGTGAAAATAATTTAGTAACTCTGCGCAAGGCTGCACTGCTAATTATGTCAGGTTCTACTGCCTATTTTTCAGTTGAGAACGTTGGCAACAGCGATGAGTATTTCAGTGACTTTAGTGCAGATACTAATTTAGACGCTGACAATTCTAAAACAACATTTACTGTTCCAACTAATGCCATCATCGGAATAAAATTTTCAGACAGTGCACAACAAACTTTGCCAAATGGAACAAACATATACATCAATACCGATGGTGAAGGCGATGTACCAGATGGTTCTGCAACACCAACTTATACGATAAATAACACGGTTGGCTCCACAGATGTCGATGGTTTTGGCGGAGGCTGGCACTATATTGAAACAGGTAGTGTAGCAACCTCTATAAATGTTGGAATTCTAGTCAGTACACCTGAATCTGTTACTACAACACAGCAATTCACAATAACGGTGAACTAAAAAGCACGCTTTAACGGCTAATATAAAAACGCACTTCATTGAAGTGCGTTTTTCTGTTTTGCATGTTTTATTGATTTAAAGAATGTGGCGAAACAACAAGAACATTGCCATCATGGATGATGGCGTGAGACTAAAGGGATTTATTTACGGCGTATTTTGTACTTTCGTTACATCCTCAACACCTAAAGATCACCGACTACTGCGTTCCACCAACCGTCATACCATCGAGTTTTAACGTTGGTTGTCCAACACCGACTGGCACGCTTTGTCCGTCTTTACCACATACGCCAATGCCTTTATCTAATGCCAAGTCGTTACCAACCAT
>JABXID010000087.1 GCA_013373245.1 Gammaproteobacteria bacterium | reverse complement strand
CTGCTCTACCGACTGAGCTATCGAGGCACTTAGTGCCGTTAACTTTTGTAAATATTCTTGCGAACAATTTACTTGGGGTTAACACCCGTTCAACAAGCTGCCCTGTTGAGGGCGTGTATTAAACGGATTTTGCGTTTTTAAGTCAACCTATTTTTTTGATATTTTTATTCAAATGAATAGTTTTTAAGCTAAATATCAAAATTTGGTTATAAACCCGCCAAAAAGTAAAGTTTTATATAAATGTTTTTATGACTTTGGTACGTAGCCGTCGATATTTACTTCTTTACCTTCGAACAAAAATCCCACCATAGTATCTTCTAATAACTGGCGATGTTCAGGGTTGATCATTGATAACTTGTGTTCATTAATCATCATCACCTGTTTTTTTTGCCACTCAGCCCAAGCTTCTTTTGAAATACTATTGAAAATGCGAGTACCAACCTCTCCCGGATAAAGTTGAAAGTCTAACCCTTCTGCGTCTTTTTTCAGGTATTCACAATAAACGGTTCTTGCCATGTTGAATTCTCTTTTGGTTTTTAATGATAATGTTGCATTGTATATCAGCAGTCGTTAAAAGTACCAGTCTTGAGTTGGTCAAGCAGCTTTTCTGTCACCGCCGACTTACCTATTTCTGGTTGTTCATCGTTCAGCCGATACCAAATATGATTACCTTGTCCTACCAAGTTTGGCGCTTGTTTTAATTGGATACGAACTGGCTGAATATCCAAATGGTAATGACTAAATGTATGCCGAAACAAATGTTCTTCATTAAACTCCAAATCTTCAAGTGTCACCCCTAGTGCATTTGTCACCAAGAAGTGCTGAAGTTGCTCTAAATTTTCATATTCTGGATACGAATACAAACCACCCCATATGCCAGAGGCCGGACGTTGATACATATAAACACTATCGTCGTGTGTTAATAAAGCCATGTAAACAAACTTGATCGGTTTCTGCTTTTTAGGTTTCGAATTTGGAAAGTCAGTTTGCTTGCCAAGGGCCAACGCTTTGCATTTGTTTTTTAAAGGACATTCGTCACATTTTGGCTTACTGCGGGTGCACACCAAAGCGCCTAAGTCCATCATCACTTGATTGTAATTAGCAATTCTTTGTGTTGGCGAAAATGCCTCGGCTACTTGCCAAAGACTTTTTTCCACAGAAGACATTCCTGGCCATCCTTCAATTGTCATAAAACGAGTGAGCACCCGTTTTACATTGCCGTCCAAAATAGCGTGGTGCTGATTTAACGACAAAGATAATATCGCACCAGCGGTCGAACGGCCAATTCCAGGCAGAGCAATAACTTGTTCAAAGTCTGTTGGAAATTGCCCCTTATGCTGATCCATTATAATTCTAGCGGCTTTGTGCAAGTTACGTCCGCGAGCGTAATAACCAAGACCTGTCCACAAATGCAACACCTCATCCTGCTCCGCCTTTGCTAATTCAGTTATTGTCGGAAATCGTTGCATAAATCGTTGAAAATAATCAATCACCGTTGTGACCTGAGTTTGTTGCAGCATGATCTCAGACACCCAGACTTTATAAGGGGTTACCTCTTGCTGCCAAGGTAAATGCTTTCGACCGTGCTGATCAAACCAACCTAAAACCTGTTTAGCAAACCACTCCGACAACTCGGTTGTTAGTTGCACCTGCAACTGCGTCATTTTATAGCGACCTTTTCATATTTCTTAACTGGCGGGCATCATATCAGTACAAGTTGATTTATAAAGCCCTTGAGCAAAACCCATTGCTATAAGATAATGCGCAGCTTATTTCTATATCGCACACTTTGGAAACCGCCAATGACTGACCCTAAATCTGAAAATGCCCATAAATCTATCGAGCAAGCAAAAGCTGAAGGTAAGTACATACGTACGGTAAAAAGCTTTGTTAAAAGAGAAGGCAGATTGACCAAAGGACAGCAAGCGGCACTTGATGCGCATTGGCCAACAATGGGTTTAGAGCATAAAAACGGTGCTGTAGATTTTGCTGAGCTTTTTGGAAATGCCAATCCGGTAGTATTAGAAATAGGTTTCGGCATGGGGGCTTCTTTAGTTGAAATGGCCCAAAACGCACCTGACAAAAATTTTATCGGTATAGAAGTGCATTTACCGGGGGTTGGCGCTTGTTTGTCGTCGGCCAGCGAAGCTGGAGTGAACAACTTAAAAGTTTACGAACACGACGCTGTAGAGGTTCTAAAAGACTGTATTGCCGACGAGAGCTTAGACACTGTGCAACTATTTTTCCCTGATCCTTGGCATAAAACGCGTCACCATAAACGTCGTATCGTACAAGAAGCATTTGTACAATCCCTTCGCTCAAAGCTGAAATTCGGTGGCATTTTCCATATGGCAACAGATTGGGAAAATTACGCAGAACACATGATTGAGGTAATGGAAGCAACTGAAGGTTTTGAAAACATTGCGACCGACGGTCACTTTATTGAACGACCTGACCATAGACCATTAACTAAGTTCGAGCAACGCGGTCACCGCTTAGGCCACGGCGTTTGGGACATTATGTACAAGCGTATTAGTTAACACCCATTCCATACAGTTACAGGATCGACGATGTTACAACCAGAAAATCAGGTTATTGAACGTAATATTGAGCACTTCCCTAGTGGAAATATTTTACTAGTAGATATGCTCGACGACTCAGCGCTGACCGATTTTAAGCAAAGCCGTCCTGATATAAATTGGTTTGGTTACACACCATTTTTTGATACTTGGCAAAAATTCGAAAAAGCCGAAACAGCAAATACTAAACAAGTGCATTTCACTCCTTGGCTAACAGAAAAAGAATTAAGCACTTTGCCAGGCGCTGACATAAATCAAGTGTTCGACGCGGTAATTATTTATTTCCCCAAAACAAAATTGCGCTTTGATTATTACTTGTCGATGGTCAGCAAGCTGTTAAAAAGCGACGCTACAATATACGTTGTAGGTGAAAAAAAGGGTGGCGTAAAAAATTGCGCAAAAGCTTTATCTCCATACACTAATAAAGCCAATAAACTTGATGCTGCTCGTCATTGCATGTTATTTACTGCTGCTTTTAATCAATACCGATGCCCAAAAACATTAGACAACTGGTATCAGACTAAAACTGTAAAAATAAATATTGACCAAAAGTCAGTATCTCTCAACCTCTTCTCACTGCCCGGAGTTTTCAGCGCTT
>JABXID010000044.1 GCA_013373245.1 Gammaproteobacteria bacterium | reverse complement strand
TGTTTTATTTGCTGACAGACTTTTTTTAACACGGCAGTGTCTAATTGACGGATCAAACCATTTTGCTCGGCGAGCGGAATGAATTGGTCGGGAAACACCTGTCCGCGACTTGGATTATTCCAACGGACTAACGCTTCGAACCCACTGATGGTATGTTGTTTTATCTTGTACTTAGGCTGAAAGTTTACTGTAAATTCGTCGTTGTTGAACGCTCTAATCAATTCACTTTCTAATGTCAGCAGCTCTACTTTACCGTTATCGATGGCACTCTCGTAAATAAAGTAGTTATTTTTCCCAGCCTGTTTAACTTTTTTCAGTGCGGTATCAGCGCAGCGCATTAATGCTTCTGGTGAAATGCCGTGGTGCGGATAAAAAGCGACGCCTAAACTGGCCGTGATATTCACTTCTGTATTGCCTAACATAAAGGAGTTAACCAATTTACGTTGTACGTGACTTGCTATTTTACGAATATAAAACTCTGGTTCACCGATAAATAAGTGGTTGGGGATCAACAGTGCAAACTCATCGCCGGATAAACGGGCAATACTCACACCTTTATCTAAGTCATTGTTAAGACGCAAAGCAACGAGTTTTAGTAGTTCATCACCTTGCAGAGGGCCTAAGTTAGCGTTTACTTTACTGAAGTTATCTAAGTCGATAATGACGACGCCAAAGTCTGGTTTTTGTGGATTTGCCGTGTTGATGGCACGTTCGAGCAGTTCGATAAATAAGGTTCGATTGGCGAAGTCAGTGAGCGGATCACGAGTCGCTAGGTGTCGCATTGCTTTTTCAGAATTTTTTCGAATCGTTACGTCGGAAAATACACCAACAAATTTAACGTCAGTTTTCGAACCGAACTTATTTGAGGTTTCGACGCGAGTGACAGATAAGTCGATGGAGATAGGTTTGCCGTCTTTATGTGAGCTCCATACTTCGCCAGTCCAAAATCCGTTTTTGGTAACGTCTTGCCAGATGATGCTTTCTACCTCGTGGTTTCGCACCTTATCGGAGAAAATGTGGAAGCTTTTACCAGCGACTTCGTCTAAAGTGAATCCAGTGATTTCTTGATACGCAGCATTCACGGTTTGGATTTCTCGATCTTTATTTGCAACCCATACTCCATCTTTTGTGGATTCAAGCAGAGAGGTAATAAAGCTTTGCTGCTTCATGCTATCAAACATCATTTTGAAGCGTTTCAAACGCTCCAATCCATAAATTAATAGTGCTAAACAAAGCAGAATGACACCGTATATTACCACCCACTTGGTTTGTAAGTATTCATAGGGCATGTTGTATACGAATGTGCGCGTGTTTTGCCAATCTTTACCTTCTAGTCGAGCTTGTAATTGCAGCTCATTGTGACCTTGTCTTAAGTTTTTCAAAGTAAGAGATTGGGCAAATGATGTTGTTTCTGACCAGATGTTTTCATTGTCATATTTGAATCGAAAATACACGGTTTGTTGCGGATGTTGTTTGGCCAAATTAAATGCCAGTCGTAACTCTTCTTCTGTCTGTGTTAGTTCTAAAACTTGTTCAGGCGCTAAATAGGAAATGTTGCCATTGCCGACTTCTATTTTATGTAAGTTTAGCTCTTGGCCAATCGGTGTGTTGATTGGACGAGGCGGTTGTACCTCAAACCAACCTAATTGACTCATAACTTGCAAGTTGCCCGAAGAGGAAAAGTTAGCCGTTATTAAACGATTTTCAGGACTGTAATACAGATCTGATGTTTTTTGAGTCGTATTAAAGTAGGCTATTTTATTTGGATATAGTAGCCAAAGGTGTTCATCGTTCGCCACTAATGTTTGTAGTATAGGAGCAAGACTATTTAGCTTATCTTGTCGTTCGCTACTAAAAGTTAATGTTTGTAAATCGAGCTTATGTAAGCCTCGATTGGTGGATAACCAAACGGTATGGGGTGTTAATGTATGGCTGTTAATATTGTAACTAGGTAAACAACTTTTAGCGCAGTCGTTTTTAAGCACCGTTTGCAAGCCGTTGGCATTTACCGACACAAAGCGGTCTTGGCTGACTATTAATAAACTGTGATTACTGAATTTTAATACTTTGTCTTGTGGTTTCAGTTCTATATTTAGGCTGGTGACAAACGTGCTTTTATCAATGGCGACAAGTCGGTTTTGTTTTTTTAACCAAATTCTAGAGTCAGTTTCTAACATCACCAGAGTATCTTTGGCGATGGGTAAATGCGTTCTTAAACGCCAATTGCCACTTTCTTGTCTTTGATAAAGTTGTGTTTGATCAAGTGCGTAATTTGCTGTTGTTAGAGCAAAATCATTGCTTACGGGCGCGTTTGTCGTGATCAGATTAATTGGTTGCGACCATTTCACTTGTAGGCCGTACTCTGACACTACCCACAGGTTATTTTGTTTGTCTAAGAATACTTGTTCAGCGCCCAGAGGCAATTGAAATCTCTGTGTTGGTTTTTTGAGGTTATAAACTTGGTCTTTTTGCTGAACATATACCGTGCCGTTGTTTACTGTAATAGTGTCGACATCGTTATGAAGCAGATCGGCTCTGACGCCGCCTACATTATTCGCGAATAACGCGTACAAGTTGCCTGAGTCATCAAGCCCTATTGTTTCATTTTCAACTTTTACAATTTGTGAAAAGTTTTGCTCAGACTTAAAGCTTTGCCATTGCTGTGAATCTAGGTCAAACACATTGTATTGGTTTTTTTCTATGATTATTGGCCCTTGAGGGCCAAATGATAGTGACGCTTGACCTTTATTGAGCGTTTTAAGTTTAGAGGCAGTTAATGCTGGAGTATCAGAGTTAGCGAGTTCGGCTTGGTAAATGGCAATATTGGTTTGGATAAATATTTGATTATCAGATTGATACAACCCTTCAATTGTTTCGTTAGTGCCTACTTGCCATAAAACTGGATAATCTGTTTTGGGGTCAGTTAATACGTCGAGGTATATGTTCTGGTTTGTTGCCAACAATAGTGCGCTTTCGTTTATGAGGCCAGTTATTAAAGGTGATTGAAAATTATAGGAGCGATATGAAGCGAAAGATGAACCGTTGAACAAGCTAATGCCCTGTTCGGTTAACAGCCACAGCTGACTTCTATTGTCTTGGAATAATGATATAGGTCGCTCTAAGGCGTGAGGAGCCGCAAAGCTGATCGTGTCGTAGCTTATTTTCTTTTCAGCGTGCGTTGCTGCTGTGAGCAGCAAAGCACAAACCATGAACAAATATTTAAGCACGAAACGATACCTCTTCCAATTTTGAAATCACAACTTTTGATTACTGTATTGGCACTGATATTTAATAAAATTGTTACTAACTATAGTGCTAAAAGGTCACTATTTACAATTACAGTAAGTGAAGCTGGGTGTAACAACGGTGCTAACACGCGCCATTGAAGTCTAATTGACGCCAAGCTTCAAATACGAACACAGACACAGCATTCGATAAATTCATACTGCGACTGTCAGGTTGCATTGGGATTCTGAGCCAATGTGATTTTTCCATTGTTGCAAGTACATCATCTGGCAGCCCACGAGTTTCTGGACCAAATACCAGAGAATCTCCCTTTTCATAGGCCACTTGAGTATGGAAGTTTTTACCCTTAGTGGTGCAGGCAAATAATCGTGACTCCGGATGCGCATCGACATACGCTTGAAAGTTAGGGTAACGTTTTACGTTAGCAAATTCGTGATAATCGAGCCCAGCACGACGTACTTTTTTTTCTTCAATATCAAAACCTAAAGGCTCGATAAGGTGCAATTGGAAACCAGAGTTAGCGCAGAGTCGCACTATATTTCCTGTATTAGGTGGAATTTCAGGTTGGAATAAAACAACGTTTAACATAATAACAATTTGATTTAAGAGTGACTGGCACCGATTTTACCAGCGGTGCCGTGAAAATCATAATATGGTGATGGAACTATGAAGAGAAAAATCCAATGATGTGTTTTAACGCTTCGCTGCGCTTTTTATCTTCTTCAATAAATAGTTCATGTTGAGCATTTTCAATAACGATTGGAGTGCCTGAAACACAAGGGTTGCCAGAGTCTTTAAGGCGCTGACAAAAACGGTTTTGCCCTTCATTGTCGATAACTTTTTCGGCTCCAGACTGCAAAACTAAGACGGGTGACTTGACCATGTTTAGTTGTTCATAAGCAATATCAAGTGCCGCTACGGACTCTTGTATCCAATTTATGGTAACACTGCCAAGTTGCAGCTCTGGTGTTTGATCGTAGGTGTCACGAAAGTAGATGTAACGGACGTTGCTGTGAGTTAATACGTTTTCTGCAAAGGGCACTGGATTGTAATCTTGACCACCAAAAAAATATGGGCTTTGGTCACTCCACAATGAGGTACTCCAAGCAACAATTTTGAGTAAACCTTTTGCAATTGGCTTTGGTACGGGGCCGGCATTTAACGCCCACATAGGTGATGAAAACGCTACTTTCTCAAAGGTTTCAGGGTGTTGTTGAATGTAGCGCAGTCCGATGGCGCCGCCCATTGAATGGCTTAACATGAATAAATTGCCGTCATATTGTGTCTTTTCAATTTGCTTAATGAATTGA
>JABXID010000069.1 GCA_013373245.1 Gammaproteobacteria bacterium | reverse complement strand
TTATACCGAAATGGCAGCAGAAAAAATTCAAGCAAAGTTAAACGAATTATTTGACCTACCTATTGTCGATTTGTTCAACATCAAAGATCATAAACTGGAGCAAGTCACTGACTATTCACTGCTAATTTTTGGCATTTCAACTTGGGATTTTGGTGAGCTACAAGAAGACTGGGAAAGCCAGTGGCAAGATGTCGAACAACTCGACCTTAGCAACAAAACGCTGGCTCTATTTGGCTTAGGTGATCAAGAAGGTTACGCCGAGTGGTTTCAAGATGCCCTTGGTATGTTGCACGATGTTGCAGTTGCGCAAGGCGCCAATCCTATTGGTTATTGGCCAAACAGTGACGAGTATGAATTTGAAGCGTCTAAAGCATTAACCGCAGATAAGAGCCATTTTGTTGGACTAGCGTTAGATGATGAAACTCAGTACGACTTATCCGAACAACGCATCAACGCATGGTGTGAACAATTGTTAACAGAGTTGGGTTAATTCAACGCTGTAACACCCAAATTCATCGCTGAACAGCATACTTATCCTGCATTGTTTGTTATAAGCTAATTCCTTCATTGGTCGGTTATAAAAGACACGGGAATTAACATGAACAAATTCAGCTTTAAAAAACTTGTTTCAGCGCTAGTGATTACAGCGGCTACTGTATCCATCAGCGCTTGTAACTTTACAGCAACGAATGAACAACAGCCAGCAGCGAAGTCCTTCACTCAAACGCAAACTCAGTTTCAACAGTTTTCAGAGAAATTTATTGAAGACTTCTGGCGTCAAAATCCCGGATACGGCGTCTATGTTGGCTATTACAAGTTTGATGATCAATTACCAGTTCCAGATGCCAAAGGTATGGCACAAGAGTTAAATTTCTATAAAGACAAGCTCGAACAAATCCAACAAATTGATGTAAACCAATTACCCGCCAATTTAGCCAGCGACTATTACATTCTAAAAAACGAAATTGAATCTGCGATTTGGTATGCAACAGAACTGAAAAGCCACCAGTGGAACCCTGCTAATTACAATGTTGCTGGCGTGTTTGGTGTAATTCTCAATACAGATTACAAACCTAAAACTGAGCGTTTACAAACCATCATTCAGCGCATGGCAAATATCCCAGCGTACTATCAAGCGGCGCAAGTTAACCTAACTGATCCAACCGTTACTCACACAAAGCTAGCAATACAGCAAAACCAAGGGGCGGTTGCTTTATTTGAACAACGTATCGCAAACGCAGTTGCTGAATCAGACTTGGCTGCCGCGGATAAAAACCTGTTCGAACAGCGCTTGAATGAAACCACAACCGCTATTCAAGGTTACATCTCATGGCTAGAAAAAAAGCTGCCTGAATTGGAAAAAAGTGCCAAAACTCGCGATTTTCGCATTGGTAAAGCCTTGTACGATACCAAGTTCAAATACGACATATATTCTGGTTTTAGCGCCAAAGAGCTTTATGACACCGCGATGGCTGAAAAGCAGCGAGTTCACCAAGAGATGATCACGATCGCTAACAAACTTTGGCCTAAGTACTTTAAAAACCAAGCAAAACCGAGTGACCCTTTAGTCATGATCAAAACGCTGATTGATCATATATCGGTTAAACACGTCAAACGCGATGAGTTTGTCGACAGCATCCGCCAACAAATCCCAGAATTAGAAGCGTTTGTGATGGCCAACAACCTGATTGAGATGGATAAAGACAAACCGTTAGTCGTACGTGAAACTCCAGAATATCAACGCGGTTTTGCAGGTGCGTCTATTAATGCTCCTGGACCTTACGATGCGGGTGCCAATACTTATTATAACGTTACACCATTAGACGGTATGAGCGATGAACAAGCGGAAAGTTATTTGCGTGAATACAATCATTGGTTGTTACAGATATTGAACATTCACGAGGCGGTCCCGGGGCATTACACTCAGTTGGTTCACAGCAACAAATCAAAGAGTCTAGTCAAGTCGATTTTTGGTAACGGCGCTATGATTGAAGGCTGGGCGGTATACACTGAACGCATGATGCTGGAAGAGGGTTACGGAGATTTTGAGCCGGAACTTTGGTTGATGTATTACAAATGGAATTTACGTGTGATCATGAATTCCATTCTTGACTACAGCATTCAAGTCAAAGGCATTAACGAACAACAAGCATTGGATTTGATGATCAATCAAGCGTTCCAAGAAAAAGCCGAAGCGCAAGGTAAGTGGCGTCGTGCAACGCTATCTCAGGTGCAGCTAACCAGTTATTTCACAGGCTATTCAGAAATTTATCAACTACGAGAAGACTTAAAACAAGCCACTGGCGATGGTTTTAACTTAACCAATTTTCATAATCAATTTTTAAGTTACGGAAGCGCACCTGTGCCAATCATTCGCGAATTAATGTTCGACGACTACGTAGCCAAACACACAAAATAATCTTCTCATTTATCTCACGTTATAAGAGCCTAAATGCTATCATTTAGGCTCTTTCTTTATTGAATATAAATCGGAAAAACACTCATATGGCAAGAGCATCGGCATATCACATTTTGGTTAAAACCAAAGAAGAAGCGCTAAAGATCAAACAAAAGTTAGACAAAGGCGCGAACTTTCAGGAAATGGCCAAAAAACACTCCACCTGCCCTTCTCGTAAAAAAGGCGGCGATTTAGGCGAATTTAATCGTGGTGACATGGTCAAAGCGTTTGACGATGTGGTATTTAAAAAGCCATTGTTTGAAGTTCATGGACCAGTAAAAACTAAATTCGGATTTCACCTTATCAAAACCGTTTATCGCTCTTAGATAAGCATCAATTTATCCCCCATATTTCAATCCAATAAACATAATAATAAGGATTTTTTATGCCGCTATTATCTCGCTTAACTTCCAAGCTCGTTGCTTGGTTAGCTACTGTGCTGATATTTTTGACCTCGGCCGCACAAAGTGAAAATACTGGCTCGGTTGTGCTAAAAGTGTCGATACCGGAGAATACACCACCAAACCCAACATTAAGTTTAGGTGGCGACTTCAATGGCTGGAATCCCACAGTTCCAGGTTTTACGCTTTCCCCCAGCAATGACGGAAGATATACGTTTACCTTCCCGAGTTACCCCATAGGAAAAGTACTGAATTTTA
>JABXID010000125.1 GCA_013373245.1 Gammaproteobacteria bacterium | reverse complement strand
TTATACCGTAAATAACGCGCTGGAGTGTATATTGGGGTAGGAAAATTAATACAATCTGCCTAGCTGATATGGGATTTGAAGCGGTGGAGTTTGCAGGCGTGTTTGGTAAATATGAGCAAGACCCCAAAGCGTTGAAAGCATTTTTGCAAAAACAAGGGTTGGTTGTTAGTGGAGCTCATGTGGGGTTTGATAAACTGACACAAGATAAAATTGATGCGACGTTGTCTTTTTACAAAACACTAGGAGCAAATTATTTGATCATTCCTTGGGATGACCGCTCATGGCAACCTGATGGTGTGATGGAAGTGGTTAATGAGTTAAACGAGTTATTGCCACAAATAAATGCGTCAGGCCTTGCATTTGGCTATCACAATCACGCTGAGGAATTTAATGAGTTTAAATCACAAACTTACTGGGACTATATCGCGCAAAATACCGATGAAAACATGGTTTTGCAATTGGATATTGGTTGGGTGAATTTTGCTGGCAAAGACCCTATTCATTACGTAAAAGAATACGAAGGAAGAACGTTAACCACCCACTATAAAGTTCGAACCCATGACGGACTAAATAAAGATGGGAAAGCTCTCAGTCCTATAATCGGAGAAGATGGCTACGACTGGACCGAATTATTTAATGTAATGAAAGAGTTCGGTGGTACTAAGTGGATTATTTTAGAGCAAGAAGAATATCCAAATGGTCTAACGTCGGTTGAAGCGGTTGAACAATCAAAGCAGGGTTTGGATAAGCTTTTGTCCGAAGTTAATCGAAAATAGTTTTGTTGCGAGCTTATAACGTTATATTGCGGTTAAAATTATGGTTTGTGCTTTAAGTTTTAAATTATTTGAATAGAATGCACGGATAACTATGTCGTAATTAGTCGAAAAGGGTTGCCTGTGTCACAATCTTTGCTTGAAGAGCTTATTGAAAAACTACAATGTTTGCCAGGTGTTGGCAGTAAAACTGCCCAACGTATGGCATATCATTTATTGCAACGCAAACGTCAAGCAGGTAAAGAGCTAGCAAACGTATTGGTTGATGCAATGGAGAACATTGGCCAGTGCGGGCAATGCAGAAATTATACTGAACAAGAGCTTTGTCGAATTTGTGCGAATCCTAAACGAGCAGAAGATAAAATTTTGTGCGTGGTTGAAACCGCGTCAGATTTATTAGCCGTAGAGCAAAGTGGTCAATATTCAGGACTGTACTTTGTTCTGCACGGTACTCTGTCGCCGATAGACGGGATTGGCCCTAGTGAAATAGGTTTGTTTCAATTAGAAACCTTCTTGCAACAAAACGATATTACTGAAGTAATTTTAGCGTTAAACCCAAGCGTTGAAGGTGAAGCTACCTCGCAATTTATTGCCGATATCTGTCGTACGGAAAACGTATCGGTCAGCCGCATCGCCCACGGTATACCTATTGGTGGCGAATTAGAAATGGTTGACACCTCGACCATTTCTCACGCCTTAATGGGACGTAAAAGTTACTAAACACAACATTTAAACGTGATTTAAAAAGCGCGCATTCTTGCGCGTTTTTTTGTGGATGTTATGTCTAAGCTGAATACATAAATTTTACGTTGAATTGGTATTTTCCCCTTGAATTAAAAAATTCAGTTCCTATTAAACAGTCATCCAAATAAATTACCAGGACTTCGACGTTGCAAGTCTTGGTAAACATAAGAAGTAACATTATTTAACAGGAGACCCTGACCATGGCTGAAGCAGCTACTCAAGGTAAACAAACACACGGTTTTCAAACCGAAGTAAAACAACTTTTGCAACTGATGATCCATTCTTTGTATTCCAACAAAGAGATTTTCTTGCGTGAGCTAATTTCAAACGCCGCGGATGCATCAGACAAGTTGCGTTTTGAAGCGTTGTCAAATAATGACTTATATGAAAATGATGGCAGCCTTCGTGTCCGCGTAAGCTTTGATGCCGATAAAAAGACCGTCACTATCGACGACAACGGTATTGGTATGAACCAGGCGGATGCGCAAGAGCATTTAGGTACAATTGCAAAATCTGGCACAGCAGAGTTTTTCAAAAACTTAACTGGTGACAAAGCGAAAGACTCACAGTTAATTGGTCAGTTTGGTGTTGGTTTTTATTCAGCGTTTATCGTGGCTGACAAAGTAGTGGTTCGTTCTCGTAAAGCCGGTGATGCAGCTGAAAATGGTGTTGAGTGGACGTCGGAAGGTGAAGGCGAATTCACTATTGAACAAATTACTAAAGAAACTCGTGGTACTGAAATCACTCTTCACTTAAATGAAGAAGAAACCGAGTTTGCTGACGATTGGAAATTACGTCAAATTATTAAAAAGTACTCAGATCATATCTCTACGCCAGTTGAAATGTGGAAAGAGGGCACACCAGAAAGCGAAGGTGAAGATGGTGAAAAAATCCCAGCGACAGAAGGTGAATGGGAAGTAATCAACAAAGCGGACGCTTTGTGGACACTGGATAAGTCTGAGTTAAAAGACGAAGACTATAAAGAGTTCTACAAACACATTAGCCACGACTTTGAAGATCCAATGACGTGGGCGCACAATAAAGTTGAAGGCAGCAGTGAATACACGTCACTACTTTATATTCCGAAAAAAGCACCATTCGACTTATGGAACCGTGATAAACAACGTGGTTTGAAATTATATGTTCAACGCGTATTTATCATGGATGATGCTGAGCAGTTTATGCCAATGTATTTACGTTTTGTTAAAGGTTTGATTGACTCGAATGACCTACCGCTAAACGTATCGCGAGAGATTTTGCAAGACAACAAAGTTACTCAAACATTGCGTAAAGGTTGTACTTCACGTGTTCTTAAAATGCTTGACCGCATGGGCAAAAACGACAAAGAAAACTATCAAGTATTCTGGAATGAGTTTGGTCAAGTGTTAAAAGAAGGCCCAGCGGAAGATTTTGCTAACAAAGAAGCGATTGCTAAGTTATTGCGTTTTGCATCAACACACAACGAAGATGCTACGCAGTCGGTAGGCTTTGTAGATTATCTTGAACGTGCAAAAGAAGGCCAAGACAAGATTTACTACTTAGTTGCAGATTCCTACGAAGCAGCGGCAAGTAACCCCGCGCTAGAAATCTTTAAGAAAAAAGGCATCGAAGTTGTACTAATGTACGACCGCATTGATGAGTGGTTGATGTCGCACTTAACTGAGTTCGACGGCAAACAATTAGTGTCGGTAACTCGCGGTGATTTAGACTTAGGTGACTTAGAAGACGAAGAAACTAAAAAAGCACAAGAAGAGGCTGATAAGTCTTTTGAAGGTGCGGTTTCTCGAATGAAAGAAGCTATCAGCGACAAGGTTAAAGACGTAAAAGTTTCGCACCGTTTAACGGACTCTCCAGCGTGTATCGTAACCGACAACGCCGATATGAGCCCACAAATGATTGAGCTAATGAAGCAAATGGGACAAGAAGTACCAGATGTGAAACCTGTGTTTGAAGTCAACATGGATCACGAATTAGTGAAACACATTGACCAAGTTCAAGACGAAGCTCAATACAAGCAGTGGGTTGAGGTATTACTAGACCAAGCGACGTTAGCAGAGCGTGGAACAATTAATGATCCAGGCTCGTTTGTTAAACGCATGAATGCGTTAATGATGTCGTTAACAAAATAGCTTTTGTTGGCTAAAAATCAGTTGTAACAATTACGAAACAAAAGAGAGCCAAGTGGCTCTCTTTTTTATTTCTGAAATTGTTTAAATATTCCTCGACTTTAGTCTAAACCACCTTTCTGTGGGTTGTTATCACCCTTGTATTGTGCCAATATTCCCGACAATTTATATTTCACTAATTTTTAAAACTTTAAACTCGAGGAAGTCTCATGAGAATTATTTTACTTGGTGCGCCGGGCGCCGGTAAGGGCACTCAAGCTCAATTCCTAATGAACAAATACGGTATTCCACAAATATCGACCGGTGACATGTTACGTGCTGCTATTAAAGAAGGTACGGAGCTTGGCAAAGAAGCTAAGAAAGTCATGGATGCTGGACAGTTAGTATCAGACGAATTGATCATTGGTTTAGTTAAAGAGCGTATCGCTAAGTCGGATTGCGAAAACGGCTTTTTATTAGACGGCTTCCCAAGAACGATTCCTCAAGCCGACGCAATGAAAGAAGCAGGGGTTTCTGTTGACCATTGTTTAGAGTTTGACGTACCTGACGAAGTGATTGTTGATCGCATGTCAGGACGCCGTGTACACCCAGGTTCAGGACGTGTTTATCACTTAGTTTATAACCCTCCAAAAGTGGAAGGCAAAGACGACGAAACTGGTGAAGAACTTGTAATTCGTCCAGACGACGAGCCAGAAACAGTGCGAAAACGCTTAGGCATTTATCACGAGCAAACTCAGCCGTTAGTTGATTATTACAAAGCTGAAGCTGAAGCGGGCAACACGTCATTTGCTTCAATCGATGGCACACAAGCCGTTGAAGTTGTAAGTGAACAATTGGCCAGCATTTTAGGTTAATTTCGGTAAACCAAATAAAATGAAACTAAAAGTCCACTACGGTGGACTTTTTTGTACATGGATGTACTTTCACTAAACGGACTAGGGATACCGAAACAACATGGATGTTGTAGGTTTCGGTGAACCCGAAGCCCATAGATGGAAAGTGTAGGGTATTTGTTTTTGTCATAAGAGTATGAATCTGGGTAAATAAAATTGGGGAATATTATGAATATAGAATTTACTGCATTTTACGCAGGCTTATTGGGGCTTTTGTACGTTGTGTTAAGTATTCGAGTTATCAAATTACGAAAGCGTTATAAAATAGGCATTAATTCGGGTCAGGAAAAAGAGCTAGAACGAGCGATTCGTGTGCATGGTAACTTTTCTGAATATGTACCTATGGCGTTGTTTTTAATTCTATTGTTGGAGATTAACCAAACGTCATCATGGATTTTACATACCTTAGGCGCTGCAATTTTAGTCGGTCGAATTCTTCACGCTATGGGGTTAGACAAAAGTGCAGGCGTAACCATATATCGCACACTGGGAATGGTGCTAACGTTTTTAACCATTTTGGTTGCCGCGGTATTTAATATTTTGGCTGTGTATTAAATTAATCTTATTTTTCGATTAACTTGAGCTGCTTTATCTGTTTTTATTAATTAATTGGTTTGCGCATAATAACTGCAATCAGTAAGTTTTATTTTAATAAATTTTGGAGTTCTTATGTCAAACGTATTTTCAGATAAATCAGGTCAAAAGGTGCCCGATGTTACTTTTCCAATCATCAATAATGGTGAGTGGAGTAAACGAACCAGTGACGAAATATTCTCCGACAAAACAGTGGTTGTGTTCTCATTGCCGGGAGCGTTTACTCCAACATGTTCCTCAAGCCATCTGCCACGTTATAACGAATTAGCTCCAGTGTTTTTTGAAAATGGCGTTGATGAAATTGTTTGTATTTCGGTAAATGATACGTTTGTTATGAATGCTTGGGGTGAAGATCAAGATGCTGAAAATATATCGTTGTTGCCGGACGGCACTGGCGAATTCACTGATAAAATGGGCTTGTTGGTGGATAAGTCTGACATTGGTTTTGGTAAACGCAGCTGGCGTTATTCGATGCTGGTTAAAAACGGTGTTGTTGAAAAGATGTTTATTGAGCCTGATTTACCGGGTGACCCGTTTGAAGTATCAGATGCTGATACTATGCTCAATTACATTAACCCAAATGTAACAACTAAAGACGTGGTTGTGATCTCTAAATTGGACTGCCCATACTGTATAAAAGCCAAAGCTTTACTTACGGAAAAGGGATTGTCGTTTGATGAGTTAGTTGAAGGTAAGGATATTACAGCAGCAGGCTTACGAGCTGTGTCGGGCTCTGAAACTGTGCCGCAAATCTTTATTGATGGCCAACACATAGGTGGTAGCGACAAACTAGAAGCCGCTCTGTAAACGTTAAGGTTATCGAAAAAACGCCGCACTTTGGTCGTAATGCATGTCAGTTAAGTTGGCGGCGTTGTTTTGGAGGCCTTGTCGAATATCGACAAGGTCTTTTCTTTACCGCTCTTGGGTAAGCTCGCTCTTTTCGTGGTGGTAATACGAAACTTGGAGCCATTTCTAAAATATATTTCATTACTGATGGTACTTTTCCTGGCGATATGGCTGGTAACTGTTGTAATTGACCAATGAGATATATTGCTGTTGGCTTAAAGGCTATCTGATAAGGCTCTATTCCTTTTTGACGTTAGGCCATTTGACTCATCATGTACCTCAATAGATTGTATGCGAGTAAGACGCCCCACAATTCTTGCTCAGCTAACTCCGGCGTTTTACTCCTCAGTGTCAGCTCGTTTTGCATTAAATGTTGTTTCATCTCCCTAAAACCTAACTCGATTTCCCACCGGTGCGCATATAAATCGACAATATCGGCTGCCGGGTACTTCATTAAGTCGGTCATTGATGTGAGTATTTCACTTCTCTGCCTTTCACTTTTTTACTAATGAGCCTTGCTTTTGTCTGGCCTGAACAACGGCACTCGGTGCTACAAATGGGCGTTCTCCGGACAGAAGAATGTCAAGCTGACTCACGATGTGACTCATAGGCAATTGACGATATAACGACATACCTATGACCGCCCACACCATCATGTCCATAGATAATCGGCGCTTCCTCATTGTTACAGTGCCGGACTCTTTTAGGCACTCATCAATTAATTGAGGTGATAATAACTCAGATAAACTGGAAAACTCATCTGCTGAAAAGTGGTGAACTGCGTCTAAAGCTTGAGAAAGCAACATAAAAAATCCGATAACCAAGGGTTATCGGATTCTTACATACTGTGAAGATCGTTCAATTGATCAGACAATTAATGTCTAAACTGATCTGCATTACGTCAAATGACGGTGTTTTTTATACCTGTTAATTAGAGCATGTTGAGCTTTTGTGTATAAATTACAGGCATAAAAAAACCGAAGCCTTGGCTTCGGTTTTTATTTATTCGCTATTCGCTTAAATTAAAGTGCATTAATTTGAGCGTTAAAACGGCTCTTATGACGAGCTGCTTTATTTTTGTGAATAAGACCTTTAGTTGCATAGCGGTCAAGAACAGGAACTAATGCATTGAATGCAGTTTGTGCTGTTTCTTTTTCACCAGCTGCGATAGCAGCTACAACTTTTTTCATGTAAGTACGCATCATAGAGCGACGGCTTGCGTTGTGTTGACGAGCCTTTTCAGAAGTAATAACGCGTTTCTTAGCAGACTTAATGTTAGCCAAGGTTGACTCCTAATATAAAATTCTTAATTAACCGGTTTTTTCAGGGGGCGAATTCTGCCTGTTATCCAGAAGATTGTCAAACCCTTTCCCAGTTACTTTGTTTATTTATTTGCCAGTGAAGCTGCATACTGGCTAATTAACGCCATGTGGCCAATAGTTACAGCGCTAAATAATACCATTATTCAACAAGTTCTGGCATCCTATGCGCAATATCCTATCTTCCTCAATTCGTAAGGTAAATTCTTTGGCGCTGTTAAAATCAGGACTCATTTTTTCATTTATGACACTGATATCTCGAGTACTTGGCTTAGTTCGAGATATGGTTATTGCAACCTTTGTCGGCGCAGGTGCTAATGCCGACGTGTTTTTGTTTGCCAATCGTATCCCTAATTTTTTACGACGCCTTTTTGCCGAAGGCGCATTCGCTCAAGCTTTTGTACCAGTCATGACCGAAGTGAAAGAAAAACACGGAGATGACGAGGTGAGATTATTGGTGTCTCGAGTAGCAGGAACTTTGGGAGTTATTGTGTCGTTGATCACGGTATTCGCGGTCATCGCATCACCACTTGTGGTAATGATATTCGGTACTGGTTGGTTTTTGGATTGGGTCAACGATGGACCTGATGCCGGCAAATTTGAGTTGGCTTCAGTCTTGTTGAAAATGACTTTCCCTTATTTGTTTTTTATCACCTTTGTCGCCTTGGCAGGTGCTGTACTTAACACATACAACAAGTTTGCAGTCGCTGCATTCACGCCTGTTTTTCTCAACATAGCAATTATCGCTTGTGCCATTTTATTTAGAGATTCATTTGCCGAGCCTGCTTATGCATTAGCAATGGGCGTGTTTGTTGGTGGCCTGATTCAGTTTTTATTCCAGTTACCTTTTATGGCTAAAGCGGGTTTGTTGGTTTTACCGAAATGGGGCTGGAATGACGAGTATGTAAAGCGTATTCGTTTGTTAATGTTACCCGCAATTTTAGGGGTGTCAGTACATCAACTCAATGCGCTTGTTGATACTGTCATCGCGTCATTTTTGCAAACAGGCTCTATCAGTTGGTTGTACTTTGCCGATCGTTTAATTGAGTTCCCACTGGGGTTATTCGGTATTGGTATCGCCACCGTTATTTTACCTAGTCTTTCTAAATTACATACACAAGATGACCCTAAAGCGTTTCAAAGCACAATGGACTGGGCTGTGCGTTTTGTGTTGATGTTGGCGTTTCCTGCTATGGTAGGGCTTGTCGCATTAGGACCTTTGATCATTGAGGTTTTATATTTACATGGCGAGTTTCTACCGTCAGATGCGCAGGCTGTGTATTGGGCACTAGTTGCCTATAGCTCCGGTTTGATGAGTTATATGACTGTAAAAGTTTTAGCGCCGGGGTATTTCGCGCGGCAAGATACCAAAAGTCCGGTGCGCATTGGCATTATCGCTATGTTATCCAATGTCGTTTTTAATTTTATGCTGGCACCATTTTATGGTTATGTTGGTTTGGCCATTGCGACCGCTTTGTCTGCCACTCTTAACGCCTATTTGTTGTATCGTGGTTTATCGCAACAAGGGATTTATCAATTGAGTAAAACGACCGTGGTTTGGGTGGTTAAGCTTATTCTTTCGAGTGCCGTGATGTTGGCGGCGTTACTGTATCTATACCAAAATTGGCCACTTGCGATAGAAGCCTTTAGCGATACTTTGCTTCAATTGTTCGGTTTAATTGCGGTAGCAATCATCACCTATTTTGCAACTTTTACATTATTAGGCTTTAGATTACGTCAATTAAAACACGCAGATTAATGAGGGTTAAATCGTGAGGGTGCTGTATTTTTAATCAAAATGGAGTGCCTCACAATAAAAGCATTGAGTATTCAAAATTATCAATAAATTAGCGCCTTCTAGCGCTAGCAATTCCCCCTAGATTACCGTTATAATTCGTCGGTTTTTTCATTAGCAAAAGAAGTAGTGATGGAGCTTGTTCGCGGTTTAGTTAACATAACTGAACAACATAAAAACTGTGTTTTAACAATTGGCAATTTTGATGGTGTTCATATTGGTCATCAGTCGGTGCTGAATAAGTTAAAACAAGTTGCTCGCGAACTAGGTGTGCCGTCGGCTGTAATGATTTTTGAACCGCAACCTCAGGAAGTTTTTCTTAAAGAAAATGCTGCGGCTAGAGTATTAACGTTCAGAGATAAGTTTGAAAAGTTATCGCAGTTTGGCATCGACCGTCTGATATGTGTTCGTTTTAATCCAGAGTTTGCGGCAATGAGTGCAGAAGACTTCATTGAAGATTTATTAGTAAATCGGCTGGGCGTAAAACACTTGATAGTGGGCGATGATTTTCGATTCGGCAGTAAACGTCGTGGTGACTTTACATTACTTAGTGAAGGTGCCAAAAAGTTTGGTTTTTCAGTGCAAGATAGTCAGACTCTGAAATATTCAAACGAGCGAGCTAGCAGTACAGAAGTGCGACGTTACTTGAGTGAATCACGTTTTGAATGTGCAAAGGATTTATTGAGTGAGCCATTTAAGTTTCATGGCAAAGTCATTCATGGTGAAAAAAACGGCCGTAAGTTTGGTTTCCCGACTGCAAATATTGCAGTTAAACGTAATGTTTTGCCGATTAAAGGTGTCTTTGCCGTTAAAGCGACCATTAAGGGGCAAGAGTTGTTTGGGGTTGCCAATATTGGCAACAAACCGACTTTGAATGGTGTAAAGCCCGTGCTTGAAGTGCACTTATTTAACTTTGCACAAGATATATACGGACAGAGGCTGAGTATTGAGCCTTTGTTTAAGATCCGCGATGAGCAAAAATTCTCGTCAGTGGAACAACTAATTCAACAAATTGAAGCAGACGTTAAGTCCGCAAAAGCGGCTCTGTTTCAGTAACAGTTTTAATAACGCTGGTGGTAATCAGCAAATAATGGAACAAAAATAACATGAGTGACTATAAGCATACTCTTAATTTACCTGATACAGCATTTCCAATGCGCGGTAACTTAGCTCAACGTGAACCTGAGATGATCAAATCTTGGCAAAAAAAAGAGCTGTACCAACAAATTCGCGCTGCTAAAAAAGGTAAAAAGAGTTTTATTTTGCATGATGGCCCTCCGTACGCAAACGGTGAAATTCATTTAGGACACTCTGTTAACAAAATTTTAAAAGATATTATTGTTAAGTCTAAAACCTTGTCTGATTTCGACTCTCCTTATGTTCCAGGGTGGGATTGTCATGGCTTACCAATTGAATTGATGGTTGAAAAGAAAGTCGGTAAGCCGGGCAAAAAAGTAACGGCGGCTGAGTTTCGTCAAAAGTGTCGTGAATATGCGCAACGTCAAATTGATGGCCAGTTAGTTGGTTTTGAGCGTTTAGGTGTTTTAGGCGATTGGCAAAACCCATACAAAACGATGGACTTTCAATCGGAAGCCAACATCATTCGAGCGCTTGGCAAAATCATTGATAACGGTCATTTGCAAAAAGGCGCTAAGCCGGTTCACTTCTGTACGGACTGTGGCTCAGCGCTAGCTGAAGCGGAAGTAGAGTACAAAGACAAAGTATCTCACGCGATTGATATCGCGTTTAAGGCAGTTGACGCCGACACACTTGTAAGCAAGTTCCACCATCCGGAAGATCACGCAGGTGAAGGTGATGTGTCTGTTGTTATATGGACAACAACTCCTTGGACTATCCCTTCAAACCAAGCGATTGCACTGGCAGCAGATGTTGAATACGTATTAATGCAAATTGAAGGTAACAAACCGCAACGCCTAGTTGTTGCATCAGAATTAGCCAGTGGCTTGATGGACAAATGGGGCTTCGAAAAATTCCATGCGTTAGGCTATGCCAAAGGTGGCGAGCTAGAGAACTTAACGGTTCAACACCCGTTATATGATAAACAAGTGCCTTTGATTTTAGGTGATCATGTAACGACTGATGCCGGTACGGGGTGTGTACATACCGCACCTGATCACGGTATAGAAGATTTTGATGTAGGTGCTAAATACGGTATCGAGCCAATTCGTTATGTAGGTGCTAATGGTGTTTACAATGAAGACGTTGAATTGTTTGCAGGTCAGCATATTTTCAAAGCCAATGAAAATATCATTGAAGCGTTGGATAACAATCATGCATTGTTAAAGCACACTAAGATTGAACACAGTTACGCTCATTGCTGGCGTCATAAAACGCCGATCATTTATCGTGCTACACCTCAGTGGTTCATCAGCATGGACAAAGCGGGATTACGTCAAAAATCACTGGGCGAAATTAAAAACGTAGAATGGTTACCTGAATGGGGGCAAGGCCGTATCGAAGGTATGGTAGAAGGTCGCCCAGATTGGTGTATTTCTCGTCAGCGCACGTGGGGCGTGCCAATTACGTTATTCATCCACAATGAAACTGATGAGCTTCACCCGCAAAGTGCTGAAATTCTTGAAAAAGTGGCAAAAGAAGTCGAAGCAAAAGGTATTCAAGCGTGGTGGGATATCGATAAAGCCGAGTTGCTTGGTGAAGAGGCAACGCAATATCGTAAAGTTGAAGATACGTTAGACGTTTGGTTTGACTCAGGCGTGACACACCATTTTGTGGTTGATGCTCGTGAAGAATTTAACAAAGCGCCTGATTTATATCTAGAAGGCTCTGACCAGCACCGTGGTTGGTTTATGTCGTCATTAATGACATCGGTTGCGATGAACGATAAAGCGCCATACAACCAAGTATTAACTCACGGATTTACCGTTGATAAAAACGGTCATAAAATGTCGAAGTCCTTGGGCAACGTTGTGTCTCCAAAAGACGTAACAGGTAAGTATGGCGCAGACATTTTACGTTTATGGGTAGCTTCTACCGATTACACAGGTGAGATGACGGTAGACGATGAAATCTTCAAACGTTCGGCTGATACGTATCGTCGAATCCGTAACACGTCACGTTTCTTGTTAGCTAATTTAAGTGGTTTTAATCCAGCAACGGATGCAGTAGCAAGTGAAGATATGGTTGCTTTAGACCGCTGGATTGTTGGTAAAGCAGCGCGTTTACAACAAGAAATTATTGCAGCATACGACAAGTACCAATTCCACGTTGTTATGCAAAAACTAATGAACTTCTGTTCGGTTGATTTAGGTAGTTTCTATTTAGACGTGATTAAAGATCGCCAATATACAGCCAAAGCTGACTCAACCGCTCGCCGTTCGTGTCAAACAGCGCTGTATCACATTGCCGAAGCGATGACGCGTTGGATGGCGCCGGTATTATCCTTTACCGCACAAGAGATTTGGCAAGCATTGCCAGCTGGTAATGAAAAACGTGATGATTTTGTCTTCACAGGTGTTTGGTACGCAGACATTGAGCAATACGCTGCTGGTACTGAAATGGGTGATGAGTATTGGTCACAAATTCTTGCGGTTAAAGAGCAGGTTAACAGAGCACTCGAAGGCGCTAAGAAAGAAAAATTAATTGGCGCATCTCTAGCCGCTGAAGTGACGTTATACGTGTCCGACAGTATTGCTGAGAACCTAAACAAGTTAGAAGATGAATTGCGATTTGTCTTGATAACGTCTGTCGCTCAAGTTAAACCAATATCTGATAAACCTGCCAATGTTTTTGATTCTGAAATAGATGGCCTGTTTGTCGGTGTTGAAGCAACAGAAGCGCCTAAATGCGAGCGTTGTTGGCACCATTCAGATACGGTTGGCCAGCACTTAACGCACACTGATTTATGTCACCGCTGCGTTGAAAACGTTGAAGGTGAAGGCGAAGTTAGGAAGTTCGCTTAATGTTGTCGTTATTTAAAGAGACAGGGCTAAAGTTTTTAGTCCTATCGTTATTTATTGTGGTGTTTGATCAATTAACTAAGCTGTGGATCATTAACTCTTTGAGCTTATATCAAGACGTTAATGTTTTGCCAATTTTTGATATTACTCACGTCAGAAATTACGGTGCAGCGTTTAGTTTTTTGAGTGATGCGGGCGGTTGGCAGCGTTATTTTTTCACGGTTATTGCAGTGGTTGTCAGTGTGATGTTAACGTTTTGGATGTATCAGACGCCGCTTAAACAAAAGTTATTGTTAACTTCGTATTCATTAATTTTAGGTGGCGCAATTGGTAATGTCGCCGATCGAATTAATTACGGTTATGTAGTGGACTTTTTACACTTTTATTATCAAGGTTGGAGTTTCCCAGCGTTTAACGTGGCGGATATCGCCATCAGCATTGGTGCGTTTTTCTTGATCTTAGACGCAGTGTTTGAACATAAAAACCAAAGTGCAGACAAAGTTAAGGCAGAGCAATAAATGATGATTAATGCGGACAGCGAAGTAGTATTCCACTTTTCAATCAAGTTGCCGGACGGCTCGGTAGCAGACAGCACTAAAGTGTCTGGTAAGCCAGCAAAACTAGTGATTGGTGATGGCAGTTTAACACCAGGTTTTGAGGCTTGTTTATTGGGACTTGAAGCTGGCAGTGAAGCGTCTTTTACTTTGCCTCCAGAACAAGCGTTTGGCATGCCAAATCCAGATAATATTTATTACGTTGAACGTGATAAATTTAGTCCTGAAACCCCAGCAGAAGAAGGTACGATTATCGCATTTACTCAACCAGACGGGACTGAGTTGCCAGGAATCATTCGCAGTGTTGCAGGGCAATCTGTAACGGTCGATTTTAATCACCCGTTAGCAGGACAAACATTAACGTTTGACGTTGAAATTATTGAAGTGAATCCAGTGTCTAAGAGCACTGATGGTTCAACAACTACAGCTCATTAGGAGTATCAAATGGACTTATTATTAGCGAATCCAAGAGGGTTTTGTGCCGGTGTAGATCGCGCAATCTCAATAGTAGAGCGTGCATTAGAAATCTTCCAGCCACCTATTTATGTGCGCCATGAAGTTGTACACAATAAGTTTGTGGTCAACGGCCTTAAAGACCGCGGTGCTGTGTTTGTTGATGAATTAAATGAAGTGCCTGACGATAGCATTGTTATTTTTAGTGCCCATGGTGTATCGCAAGCGGTTCGTCAAGAAGCTAAATCACGAGGCTTAAAAGTATTCGACGCGACCTGTCCGTTAGTTACTAAAGTTCATATGGAAGTGACACGAGCGTCTCGTAAAGGCATTGAATGTATTTTAATTGGTCACCAAGGTCACCCAGAAGTAGAAGGTACTATGGGCCAATACAACAGCGATGAAGGTGGAATCTATTTAGTTGAATCGACGTCGGATGTTGCAACGTTAACGGTTAAAAATCCGGAGCAGTTGTATTACTGTTCTCAAACAACTTTGTCTGTTGATGATACCGCTGATGTTATTGATGCCTTACGTGAAAAGTTTCCAAATATTCAAGGACCTCGCAAAGACGACATTTGTTACGCGACACAAAACCGTCAAGACGCGGTGCGCCAGTTAGCAGACAAGGTCGATTTAATGTTAGTGGTAGGCGCGGCGAACAGCTCCAACTCAAACCGCTTACGTGAATTGGCGGAAAAAGTGGGTACAAAAGCTCACCTTATCGATGACGCTTCTAACATTGAAATGTCTTGGTTAACCGATAAACCAACCATTGGTGTGACCGCTGGAGCATCTGCTCCTGATGTCTTGGTTCAAGGCGTTATCAACCGATTAAAAGAGTTAGGTGCGAATACCGTTACGGAAAATCTTGGCAAGGAAGAAGATATTGTTTTTGCAGTACCTGCAGAACTGCAATAATCAATTCTTTTATACCTGAATTAGGTACTTTTATTAAAAGCGACTAAACTGTTTTAAATTGTTAATAAACACAGCAAGGAATGCTAAATGTTTAGTCGCTTTAAACGTTCACCATTTGTTACCTGTTACTCCTCACCTTATTCTGCATCAGGCTTTAGCTTCATCGAAGTTCTAGTTTCCGCATTTGTTTTTACGGGCGCGTTATTACCTTTGTGGCATGTTGCATTAGATAATTTGCAATCCAGTCGTCAATTAACCAACAAATACGCCGCCAACATGGCTCTCAATAATTTGGCTCAAAACATTTGGCTTAATAGAGAATATTTAGCTGTTAGTGGTTTAGAGGCGGAATATTTTAATGAGTCTTTATATCAGGAGCGCACAGACGCTCCTTGTGCAGAGCAGTTCACAAATTGCCATTTGCAGCCGTGCTCATTCCAAGAGTTGGCTAAATACGATATAGCGCATTTTATTTGCACATTATCGGCTGAGTTAGGATCGTATTCTGTTGAAGTAAACCAGACTGAGTCGACCGTTGCCATTGCAATATTTTTGAATGGGGACAATACCACTTCTTTGTTGGCAGAAACGACAATTAGCTTAGCACCATGAAACACTCATTGGGATTTAGCTTGTTGGAATTGATCATTGCTATGTCAATAGGTGTCATGTTATTGCTGGCTGTCACTGCAATATCGAGTCAGCAAATAGCGACATACTTAAAACCAAAGGCACAGTTAGAGCTTTTAGATAAAGCCAGTTTGCTGCAAGAAATTGCACAACATCAACTCAGTAAAATAGGCGCTTTTAATCCGTTCGACAGCAATCAACTGTCTTTTGAACAGCAAGCAAACTCCCGTTTTACCAATGCCATTATTTTGCAAGGAGATCTAATTAATGCGCCTGAGCTGGGGACAACAGACAATGAGGGAAAGCCGAACCAACTGGTTTTTCACAAATATGATAATTCAGTTTGTTCGGGAGCAAAGTTTAAAAATACAGAGTTTCAAACCAACCCACATAAAAAGTATCACGCCGTTGAACAATATTATATTGAACACAATACATTAAAATGCCGAGCATTTGACGGTGGTTATTTGTTGGCAATTAAGGCAAATGAACTTTCCAGTAACTCGGTGTCTTTGTTAAATAATATCTACGATATGCAGTTCACTTATCTCGTACTAAACAATTTAACTCAGTGGCAGTGGTTAACTTTAAATGACTATCAAGCAGTAAGGTTAAATAATGTTAATGATAGTGAAAGCGGGCAGTTAAAAGCCATCAAAGTGAAAGTGTTATTACGCAGTGATGTTGCGTTTTATCATGATAATAGTCGTTTATTAAAGTCGTTCGGTGAGCGCAACATTATTCTTAAAAACGACGGTTTGTATAGGGCGGTAGAGCACATAGTTCCAGTTTTATCGGGCAGTGAATAAATGCCGTGCAAACGTTTCAAACAAAATAGTGGTTTTGTGTTAATCCTTACTTTACTGACGTTAACATCACTTA
>JABXID010000112.1 GCA_013373245.1 Gammaproteobacteria bacterium | reverse complement strand
TTGTCATCCTACCTTCTTAGATTAGTGGTCAGAATATAGTGCGAAACACACTTTAAATACATCTTTGTTGGCTATCTTCTTAATTTCTTCTTATTTAAACACGCTACTGGCTTGGGCTTGTTGCTGCGGGTACATGCCAGTTAAAACAAATGTTCTATGTGTAGACTAAAAAGTGCTCAAGGTTTAAATAAAACCAATTCATGCTAAGCTCAAAGTTCTAGGTGGAAAAAAGGTCAAAGTCGTTTACGTGCGCAATTTAAAATCGACCCTATCATTACTGTTCTTTTTAGCCGTTGCGATACCAGTTATATTGATAGCTGGTATTTCGGCATACATCATCAATAAAGATTCTCATCAACAGATCAGCCAACGCATACAATCAGAAGCCGAACATTTAGAACGGCAAATTAATTTTATCTTTGAGCAGGTAGAAGCTAGAGTAGACATTCTTACCAAAAGTGAAGAGGTACGCCACCGCGTAGGTACTTTAGATAGATTTAGTACCACAGCTAATAATAGCCTGGAATATATACAGTCAAAAGGTATAACCGACCAACCGCTATACCAACTCTTGGTCCGCATGGGCAATAGTATGGAAAATATTGCGTACGTCTACATCGGCGACTCAAATAAGGGATATATTCAATGGCCTATTGGCCCATTAACTGACTATTACGATCCGACAGTCCGCCCTTGGTTTCAATCAGGTATTGAGGCTGAAGGCGAGCTAGCCCACTCAGACGTTTATTATTGGGCGCCTGATAACACCATGGTGTTGTCTACCATTAAGGCGGTTGAAACAGAAAATGGTCAAGCCGTTGTAGGCATCGACCTTACATTAACCGAATTAGAAAACATCATCCGAGAGATGAAACTAGGCTTTGGCGAACGACTCTTGCTTGTCGAGTCGACAGGCACCGTGCTTGCAGATACGCTCGATAGAAATAATATTTTCAATGCTTTTAGTAAAGCGATGGACACAAATGTAATTGAGCAAGTGGAACAAATGGCTCACACCGACCAGTTATTTGTCGATATTGAACAAACGCCGTTTTGGGTCTCTAAATTTGTTTTTGACAAATTAGACTGGGCTTTTTATATCTTTGTCCCCCAAAAAGCACTGTCCGCTCAAATACAAAAAGCAAATACCTATACCATTCCTATAGCCATATTATGCATCGTCATATTTGGAGCCATTGGGCTTTTAACAGCAAAAAAAATTACCAAAGTGATTAATGACAGAGAGCAACAATTGCGACAAGCAAAAGAGCAAGCGGAGGCTGCGGTCGTTGCTAAATCACAATTTCTTGCCAACATGAGCCACGAAATTCGTACGCCACTTAACGGCATCATCGGAATGACACAGTTACTGTCACATACCAAGCTTTCTCAGCCGCAAAAAGAGAAACTTGATACCGTCTTATTATCCGGTAACCGATTAATGCATTTAATCAACGAAGTATTAGATTTATCCAAAGCAGAAGCCAATGAACTAAAATTACATCCAGGATTTGTTAATTTAGAAGAAACCTTAAGTAATATTGCCAAGTCCTTTGCCGCCAATGCCAGCGATAAAAATTTAGATCTCATATTAGAATTGCACACGTTAGAGGGTATATGGGGACATCTTGACGATTTAAGGCTAGGGCAAATCGTTGGTAACTTATTATCCAATGCTATTAAATTTACCGAAACTGGGTTTGTCTCAATCAAAGGTCAATTGAATACCCAACAATCTAAGTTGACCGTTGAAGTTTCAGATTCTGGTATTGGGCTGGCTAACGAACATCAAAAAGTCATCTTCGACAAATTTAAACAAGCCGACAATAGCACGACTAGAAAGTACGGAGGAACCGGCTTGGGTTTAGCACTTTCTTCCACTTTAGTGGAGATGATGGGTGGCACATTAAGCGTGCGCTCGGAGTTTAACAAAGGCTCTAAGTTTTACTTTTCCATTCCCATAGAAACAGAGCAAAAAGGTACCGCTTCATTTAATGCAAATAAATCGGCATGGCAAGACAAAAAGGTGCTGTTGGTGGACGATATTCAGGCAAATCTTGACGTATTAGAATCCATGTTAACCATGTTAGGTGCAACTACTCGCAGTTACATTGAACCTGAACAAGCACTCGAGTCGCTGCAAAATGGTGAATCCTTTGACGTCGTTATTATTGATTTAATGATGCCGAACGTTGACGGTATCATGTGGATTAAACAAGCGAAATTAAACAAAAGCTGTAAAAAGGTAATGTTATCGTCTGTAGATGATTTAAACTTATTAGCGCAAGCAAAGCCGTACTTTGATCACCTACTGCACAAGCCTCTATTACTTCGAGATCTAATAAACCTGATGTCTGCAACGTCAGAAAAGAAAAGTAAAAAAACAGATAGTTCAAGTACCAAACCCGCGCTACAAGGCAAACTATTAGTGGTAGAAGATAATAAAGTTAACTTTGCCATCTTAAATAAATTTTTAACGCACTATGGAATTGAATTTGAATGGGCTGACGATGGTTTAAAAGCCATCGAGTTATTTAATGCCACAAACTTTGATCTGGTTTTAATGGATTGCATGTTACCAGGTGTTGATGGTTATGAAGCCACTAAACAAATTCGCGCCAGTCAAAAGGATAATGCTGAAACCATACCTATTATTGCGCTAACGGCGGATGCAACAAAAGAAAATGAACAAAAATGTTACGCGGCTGGAATGAATGACTATTTAAGCAAACCGTTTGATTTGAATGTCTTGTACCAAAAGTTAGAGCATCATTTAGTAAAACAGAACAATCAGCAAAACAATAAAAAGTAGGTCTGTAACGTAAGGGGTGTTTATCGCTCATATTCTAAAATATGAAAGATAACCCCCCCCTAGTTAATAGGTTACTTTTGCGCTTGTCGTGCTTGTTCTTTTTGTAAACGCTTTTGCTCCTGACGGCGCTTTAATGTTTCCGTCGCTTCAGCACCTATGTGATCTTCACCGCGCTCTTTTGCCAATTCCACCTGACGCTGACGCTCAGCAAAACGGGCTCTTTGTTCATCAGTGACTTTATCGTAACAATGTGGACATGAAATGCCTTTTTCATATTTGTCCGACTGCATTTCTTCTTTTGTAATTGGCATGCGGCAGGCATGACATTGATCATACTGGCCTTTTTCAAGAGCATGATTTACTGCAACGCGATTATCAAAGACAAAACATTCACCTTGCCACATGGTTTCTTGTTCTGGAACTTCTTCCAAATACTTAAGAATGCCACCTTCCAAGTGATAAACTTCTTCGAAACCTTGCTCTTTTAAATAAGCCGTGGACTTTTCACAACGAATACCGCCGGTACAAAACATGGCAACTTTTTTGTTTTTTTCCGGGTCTAAGTTATTCGCCACATACTCAGGAAACTCACGGAAGGTTTCTGTATTTGGGTTAATGGCCCCTTCAAAGGTACCGATTTGAATTTCATAGTCGTTACGGGTATCAACTAATACAACATCTGGATCAGAAATCAGCGCATTCCAATCTTTAGGTTTCACATAAGTACCAACCACTTCACGCGGATCGATACCTTCAACCCCCATGGTCACAATTTCTTTTTTCAGTTTTACTTTAGTGCGGTAAAACGGCATATCATCATCAAAACTTTCTTTGTGTGAAATGTCCGCTAAACGAGGGTCTTGTTTTAACCAGTTTAGCACTGCATCGATGCCTTCTCGGCTGCCTGCAACAGTGCCATTAATGCCTTCTTCGGCTAACAGCAAAGTGCCTCTAACTTGATTGTCTTCCATTGTTTTTTGTAATGGTTGACGTAATTCTTGATAATTTTCTAAGCGCACAAATTTATACATTGCGCACACTACTACTTGCGACATGTGGAATTCCTCTTTGCCCCCTGAACCGTAAATTCAGAGCATTGTGGATAAAAATGAGTGCGGCATTATACGGATCTTGCGCGATAAATAAACAAAAACTCAATAATACCTTTGAGTTTAAAAATGATGAAAGTGGCAAGTATGGTACCGTGGATTGGGGCTTTGGCCCTGAATCATTCACCTGGTCATTAGATGAACAAGGCATTGCCTATGTTGAATATGGCTCAGGTACAGAACAAGATAAATATACCTTCACCGATGTTCTGCGCAATGATGATGGCACCGTGCAATCGGCGCAAATGATGATATTTGTTGATGAAAACATGGATAATATTTATGACACGGAAGAGGGACCATATACATTTACCTATACAGGTCCAATCATATCCCCGGTCACTACTACACAACTGAATGATCAGAGTTTTACGTTGAATCATAACGATGGAAGTTCTCCATTTGCCTTTAGTTCTTTGGGTACAGGTTCAGTTGACTGGGGTTTTGGTGAAGAGACGTTTACTTGGTCAATTGATACTGAAGGTCGAGTACTTGTAGTTTACGATAGTGGTAACGAGCAAGACAGATATACCTTTATTTCAATTGAAGAAGACGGCAACTCAAACATAGTCTCTGCAGAAGTTATATTAGAAGTGGATCACGATTTAGATGATATTTACGATGAGACAGAAGGGCCATTCGAGTTTGTAAATAACACGCAATAAACGCTTGGTAGACTAAAAACTAAAGCCCAATATATACATCATATATTGGGCTTTTTTATATCTATAAATGCTGAACTTGGTTTTATGCCGATAACGGTTTTTCCCAAAACATTGCTTTACCCATTTC
>JABXID010000108.1 GCA_013373245.1 Gammaproteobacteria bacterium | reverse complement strand
TTTGCTGACATGATGATGATTGTTGGTAAAAAAGTGGAAGAACTTATTGCTCGTATCGCACAAAAAGCACGTGCAGCAGGTATTCATTTGGTATTAGCAACGCAACGTCCTTCGGTTGACGTGATCACGGGTTTAATAAAAGCCAATATCCCAACCCGTATGGCGTTTCAGGTATCGTCGAAAATTGACTCAAGAACGATTCTCGACCAACAAGGCGCTGAAAACTTATTAGGTATGGGTGACATGCTTTATTTACCGCCTGGTTCTGGTGTGCCAACTCGTGTGCATGGCGCGTTTGTTGACGACCACGAAGTACATGCAGTGGTAAGCGATTGGAAGTCAAAAGCGAAACCAAATTATGTTGAGGAAATTTTGCAAGGCGAAATGACCGAAGAAAATATGTTACCTGGCGAAGCGGCCGAAATGGCTGCCGATGAAGAAGCGGATCCTGTATTTGATGAAGCGGTTGCGTTTGTTACACAAACCCGCAAAGTGTCGATATCAAGTATTCAACGTAAACTTAGAATTGGCTATAACCGATCTGCTCGAATTGTAGAGCAAATGGAAGCTATGGGCATAGTCTCGACGCCAGCCGCGAACGGCACCAGAGAGGTTCTTGCTCCACCGCCTGTTAAAACAGCGGAAGATGAAGAGGGGATGATGTAATGCATATGATTAAAGTGATTAAGAAAATAACCTTGGTAATTGCCACAATATTTGCAACGGCGTTTTCAGTAGCAGCGGAACCTGTTGAAACTGAACTTCGAAAGCTGTTGTCAGATTACGACGGTTTTACTGCGCGCTTTTCGCAAAAGGTTACTGATGTAAATGACAATCTATTGCATCAAGCTAAAGGGCAGTTGGTATTTAAACAACCGGGTAAGTTCCGTTGGGAAGTGACCGAACCAGAGCAAGAGTTGTTATTGTCGAATGGTAAAAGCTTATGGTGGTATAACCCATTTTTAGAGCAGGTGTCGATTTACGATGCGGAAGAGGCGGTATCGACAACACCATTTGCTCTATTGGTATCGAACAAAGATGAAACATGGAATAAGTTTGTTATCGAGAAAGTAGAGTCTGGATTTGTGATCACACCAAAAGATGATGACACGTCACAAGTGACAAAATTAGCGGTGCATTTCGATAAGTTTTTATTAACACAAATTGTGATCACTGATCGAACTCAGCAAACCAGCGCTTATGTTTTGTCTAAACACAAGTTTGATAAGAAGTTGAAACATGAATTTGATTTCGAGATCCCTGAATCTATAGATATTGATGACCAAAGGCAGTCATCAGTTTCGATGAATTAATCTTGCCCGGAAAAGTAAGGTGTAGGAAACACAGTGTCTCAATCGTTTAGTTTTGATTTTTCCCCGACCGATGCCAAGCCGTTGGCGGCGCGATTACGCCCAAACAAAGTAGAACATTACGTCGGTCAAAAACATTTATTAGGTGAAGGTAAAGCCATTCGCCGCATGATTGAAGCCAAGCATTGCCACTCGATGATTTTATGGGGACCACCCGGCACAGGTAAAACTACACTTGCAGAACTTATTGCCAGTTATTGTGATGCGGATGTTGAGAAGTTATCGGCAATAAGTGCCGGTGTTAAGGACATTCGAGCTACAGTAGAACGTGCCAAAGAGAGAATGCAGCAAACAGGTAGAAAAACCATTTTATTTGTTGATGAAGTGCATCGTTTTAATAAAAGTCAGCAAGACGCGTTTTTACCCTTTATTGAAGATGGCACAGTGACTTTTATAGGTGCGACTACAGAAAATCCGTCGTTTGAGCTTAATAACGCGATTTTATCTCGAGCCAGAGTGTACATTTTAAATAAGATTGACCATCAAGATTTAGCCGAGCTCATTGAACGTGCGCTGTCAGATACTGAATTAGGCCTTGGTAAATTAGATTTATATCTATCCGATGAAAATCGCGATTTGTTGATTCGATTTGCCGATGGTGATGGCCGTAAGTTATTGAACTTTATTGAGTTGTGTGGTGACTTAGTAAGCGATGAGTTAATTGAAGGTAAGCGGCACATAACAGCTGAAATAATCGAGCAGGCGACTGGCAATCAAATGGCAACGTTTGATAAAGGTGGTGATCATTTTTATGATTTGATTTCCGCTTTTCACAAATCGGTTAGAGGTTCCAGTCCAGACGGCGCGCTATATTGGTATTGTCGAATATTGGCAGGTGGCGGTGATCCTTTGTATGTGGCAAGACGATTGTTAGCTATAGCAACTGAAGATATTGGTAATGCAGATCCCAGAGCAATGCAAGTGGGGCTAAATGCATGGGATATTTATCACCGTGTTGGAGCTGCAGAAGGCGAAAGGGCAATCGCTCAAGCGACACTTTATATGGCGGCTGCGCCAAAAAGTAATGCGGTTTATGCGGCGTTTAAACAAGCCAAAACTGACGCGGCTCAGTTACCAAGTTACGACGTACCTAATCACCTCACTAACGCGCCAACCGCGCTGATGCAATCTATCGGGCGTGGTGAAGATTACCGCTATGCGCATAATGAAGAAAACGCTTACGCAGCAGGTGAGCGTTATTTACCGCCAGAAATGACAGGTACAGAGTATTATCAGCCAACAGAGCGTGGGTTGGAGAAAAAAATCGCTGAAAAAATGGCGTATTTAAAACAACTCGATGAATATTCATCGTTAAAGAGATATGAGTAATTGAAACTTCAATAGCTCTTTAAAAAGTAAATACAAGGATAAGAATGCAAAACTTACTTTTTGTCGCTCTAGGTGGGGCTATTGGAGCAAGTTTGCGTTATGGCGCAAACTTAATGGCAATAGCTTGGTTAGGTAAGGGCTTCCCATATGCCACGCTTGTGGTAAATATTGTTGGTTCATTTTTAATGGGTGTCTTATTTAGCGCGATTGAACATGGTATTATCGGAAACCAAGTTTGGCGTCCGTTCATCGGCGTTGGGTTGTTAGGGGCGTTAACCACTTTTTCAACCTTCTCAATGGATTCCTTGTTAATGCTGCAACAAGGGGAATGGACTAAAGCCTTAATAAATATATTATTGAATGTCATCGTTTGTATGTTTGCCGCTTGGCTGGGCTTGCAAAGCTTAGTTGCAAAAGGTTGAACATTCGCTGATAGGTAATTTGAGCGTCGCGGTTATTTAAATTAGGCGCATTTTATAAATAGTTTGTCTTTGTAAAGACGTAAAAAGAATTGGAAATAGGTAATAAAAAACAATGTTAGATCCTAAGTTTCTTCGTAATGATGTGAGTGAAACAGCAAAAGTATTAGCAACTCGTGGTTTTGATTTAGACGTTGCTAAATTAGAAGCGTTAGAGTCACGAAGAAAGGTGTTACAAACATCGACTCAAGATTTGCAAAATGAACGTAATACCAAGTCAAAATCTATCGGACAAGCAAAAGCGAAAGGTGAAGACATTCAACCGCTATTAGCGTCAGTTGCTGATTTAGGCGATAAACTGGATGCTGCGAAAGCAGAACTTGCTGAGCTGTTAAAAGAAATTGATGCTATTTCATTACAAATTCCAAACATGCCTCAGTCAGAAGTTCCAGTTGGTAGTAGTGAAGACGATAACGTCGAAGTTTTAAAGTGGGGCGAACCTAAACAGTTTGCATTTGAACCGAAGGACCACGTTGATTTAGGTGAAGGGTTAAACAAAGGCCTAGATTTTGAAATGGGAACGAAATTAAGCGGCGCGCGTTTTACTGTAATGAAGGGGCAAGTTGCACGTTTAAATAGAGCTTTGGCACAATTTATGTTGGATCAACACACCGTTGAACATGGTTACACCGAAGCTTACGTACCTTATTTAGTTAATCCAGAAAGTTTATATGGTACAGGTCAATTACCTAAATTTGCCGAAGACTTGTTCCATACGCAGCCATTAACGGGTCAATCTGAAAATGAAGAAGAGCAAGATACTCGTAAGTTATCTCTTATTCCAACGGCTGAAGTACCATTAACTAATTTTGCTCGTGACGTGATTTTTGACGAAGACGAGTTACCTGCTAAGTTTACAGCACATACACCGTGTTTCCGCTCTGAAGCGGGTTCATATGGTCGTGATACTCGTGGCTTAATTCGTCAACATCAGTTCGACAAAGTTGAATTGGTGCAAATGGTTAAACCTGAAGAGTCTAATCAGGCGTTAGAAGAATTAACGTCACATGCAGAAACGATTTTACAAAAGTTGGAATTGCCGTATCGTAAAGTGATCTTATGTACTGGTGATATGGGCTTTTCAGCAACTAAGACTTATGATTTAGAAGTCTGGTTACCGGCGCAAAATACGTATAGAGAAATTTCGTCATGTTCTAATATGGGGGATTTCCAAGCGCGCAGAATGCAGGCTCGATACCGAGCAAAAGGCGCTAAAAAGCCAGAGTTGTTGCATACATTAAACGGCTCAGGTTTGGCCGTTGGCCGAACTTTGGTCGCGGTATTAGAAAACTATCAAAACGAAGATGGCACGATTACTGTACCTGATGTTTTAATACCTTATATGAACGGGTTAACAACCATAGGTTTATAACTTTATTAATTCTGAGAGTGATACATGGCTGCAAAAAAGAAAAGCATAAAAAATGAATATGCGCCTTTGTTTAAGATCATTTACTGGTCAGCTATTGGTTTCTTTTTTGCAGCTGTGGCCTGGATGGCGTTAGAAGGGGTTGTAACTGCAACGCAAGGCATTCAAAAACATCAACGTATGAGTCAACAATACCAAGATGCTATTGAACATAACAGCCCTCAGGAGTCTTCTTCAAGCTCAGAAGATGAAGAAGCAGAAACAGATGAAGCTCCAAGTGATAACAGTGAAGAAGACAAACCCTCTAGTACGGGTGATGAACCGAGTTAATCTTTATGTTTGATTTAACTACCGTTTGGTTACTCATGGTGATCATGGCTGTCATATCACTATTCTGGCAGGTGAGGCAGTTTGCCGAGTTGGCGTCTAAAGTCGCACAAAATTACTGCAAACGTCATCACTTACAATTACTTTCCGTCGCTCAACAATCATGGCGTTTGTCTTGGAAAAAAGGCCCGAAATTATTTGTTATATACGATTTAAATTATAGCGCCGATGGCTTAACGGCTAAAAAAGGCGAAATCGTGTTGTGTAACGGTAAAGTAGAACAAGTGCACCACTGGAGTTAGTGGTGCTTTTTTGTTGGAAAGTTACTTCTGACAAATTACTTTACAAATAAAATGCATATCGGCTCAGGTACATTCACAGTCGAGTTTGTTTGAAATTGTAACTTGCCACTTTTTGCATCAATAGAAAATACTGAAACAGTATTTGAGTGCTGACCAGCTGCTAATAACCACTGACCGTTTAAATCCAAATTAATATTTCTTGGGAACGCACCTCTAACGTGCTCCGTTTCAATAAGTTTTAAGCTCCCTGTTGTCTCATCACTTGAAAATACACTTACCGAGTCGTGACCGCGGTTGGCGGAATACACAAAACGACCAGTCGGATGCACTAATATTTCAGATGCTGAGTTAAACGATTCTTGCGACTTAGTTTCTTCAGAAAGCGTTTGTACGGTGTTGATTGCTTTTGTAGTGCCATTTTTTTGATCGTAGGCAAATGTTGTAATACTTAATGAGAGTTCGTTCAACAAGTGAATATATTGACCGTTGGTAGAAAAACGCATGTGTCTTGGACCACCGCCAGCCACGCTAATAGCAAGACTATGCTGCTCTAGTCTGTTTTGTTTTATTTGGTAAATAACGGCTTGATCCAAACCTAAATCTGGCACCACTGCAAAACGCCCGTCAGGAGAGAATCCAACCCAGTGCGGGTGTGGTGTGTTTTGACGGCCTGTAACAACACCTGAGCCGCCTTCGTGTTTTATTAGTTGTTCACGTTTTATTATTGCTCCCTGGTTATTCAATGAGAATAGGGCTACAGAGCTGCCACCATACTGTGCAGTTAATAAAAACGCGCCGGATGGATGTACAGCAATATGTGCTGAGCGCCCATCACCAATTGCTTTACTGTTAATTTCTGTGAGTGTGTTGTTTTCGCTACGTTGATACGCAACTACAACACCTTGCTTGTCTATCTCGGCAACAGCGTAAATAATGTTTAGATTTGGATGTTTAGCTAAAAAGCCCGGCCCTTTAATATTCGCCATTTTGACTGGGGACGACAAAGTACCTGTCTTTTCGTTTAACTGTGAATAATAGATGCCGTCGCCATGTTTATTGCCAGTACCAAAATAAACGTCCTGTTGTTTTGCTATAAGCATCAAGGGCAGAGCAGCAAAGATTAGGAGTAATGACTTCAATGTGCTTACTCTTTTGTTTGTAACAGGGAATTTGATTTTCACGAGTTGAATTTCCTCTTACTATAAAAAAATGCCTAAGAAACATCTTAGGCATTTTTGCATGGTTGATTAATTAACCTTCAATTAAACAATCATGATCTTCATGGTATTTGTAGCGCCAATTGTTTCCATCACGTCGCCATGAGTTAACAATACTAAGTCGCCTTTCTCTAAGTGATCTAGTTCAACTAATTTATCTAGTGCAGCGCGAGCACCATTTTCACCGGATGCTGTTGAGTCGAATAGAGCAGGGTAAACACCACGGAATAATGCACAACGATTAAGCGTATTTTCATGACGTGATAACGCAAAAATCGGAAGACCTGA
>JABXID010000029.1 GCA_013373245.1 Gammaproteobacteria bacterium | reverse complement strand
TGTACGACGCCAAATTTCAGCTGGAATGTATTGGTTTTCCTTCGTGCCATCTGCAAAGGTTAGCTCAAGTAAAATAGGCATAACCAAACCACCTTTGTTGGAGAAGTCGATAACATAGTAGTTTTTATCTTCTTCAACAGCGCGTTCAAATACACGTTTTTCCCAAGGTTTTAATCCTTTCAACCATTTGTTGTAGCTGTTACGTTCTTTGTTGGTTACTGTGAAACGATCGTTCTCGTCATAGAAGTCAGTGATGTTTGGGTTTTTCTCAACCCATGTTTTCTTACCTTCTTCTTGGTTGCGTTGCACAAACAACGGCATTGGTTTTTCGTTTTCGATGTCTCTTAAACGTGCAAAGTCGATATCTGGGTTTTTAGTGTCTAAACGCATTTGGTACACCGCGTCTACCGAAATATCTACGTGATCAGTAGTATAGAACCAACCATGCCAGAACCAATCTAAGTCAACACCCGACGCTTCTTCCATAGTGCGGAAAAAGTCTGAAGGAGTAGGGCGTTTGAACTTCCAGCGCTGCGAATATTCGCGGAATGCAAAATCAAACAGCTCCCTGCCAAGAACAACTTCACGAAGGATGTTCAACGCTGCTGCAGGCTTAGCATAAGCGTTTGGCCCCATTTTTAAGATGCTGTCAGACTGTGTCATGATTGGTACTTGCGTGTTGCCTTTCATGTAATCAACAATATAACGAGGTTCAACACCCCACGGAATTGTCGGATCCCATTCGCGACATGCAACCGCATCTAAGAAGCTGTTTAAGCCTTCATCCATCCAAGTCCACTGGCGCTCATCGGAGTTAACGACCATTGGGAAATAAATGTGGCCGATTTCGTGGATAACAACACCAATCAAGAAACGTTTTTCTGCTTGTGTATAAGTGCGAGAACCATCGTCTTGTAATTTAGTACGAGGACCATTAAATGTGATCATTGGGTATTCCATACCGCCAACTGGACCATTTACAGACTGTGCCGTTGGGTATGGGTAATCAAAAGAGTAGCGAGAGTATACTTCCATGGTGTGGATAACCGCAGCGGTCGAATATTTTTTCCATAAATCGCCACCTTCTTTTGGATAGAATGACATGGCCATTACAAATGGTTGGTCGTCGCCACCTTGGTCATATCCTTGTGCGTCCCACATGAATTTACGTGAAGATGCCCATGCAAAGTCACGAACATTTTCAGCTTCAAAACGCCATGTTTTAGATGCGTTTGTGCCTTCTTTTTCATTTTCTAATGCTTCTTCAGCAGTAACAACAAATACAGGCTCTTTGGCTGTTTTTGCTTGCTCTAAACGTTCACGTTGTGCTTTGGTTAATACATCGTTTGGATTGTCTAACACACCAGTTGAAGAAACGATGTGATCAGCAGGAACGGTGATTTCAACTTCATAATCACCAAATTCTAGTGTGAATTCACCACGCCCGATGAATTCTTTGTTGTGCCAGCCTTCATAATCACTATAGGCGTGAAGGCGAGGGAACCACTGAGCTAAAAGGAAAATATCGTTGCCGCCTTCGCGCTCATCGTCTGGGAAATGTTCATAACCGGCACGAGCTGAAACCGCATTTTCTTCTGCGATGTTGAAGCCGAATTGAATATTGAAGTCTACGCTTTTACCTGGTCTTAAATGACGTTTTAAATCAATGCGTAAGTTGGTGCCAACTACTGTAGCTCTCAATGGATCGCCGCTAGAGTCAGTAACATTTAAAACGTCGTAGCCTAATTCATTATCTTCTAAGAACTGTTGACGTCTTAACTCACCAAGGCTCAATTTAGCAGGTTTTCCGTCACCACCTGCAGATGCAGCAGGTCCGCGGCGGCCAATACCACCAAATGACGTGCCCATTTCAGCGATAGAGTCTGGTTTAAATTTATTTTGCTCTAATTGTAACCACAAGTATTTTAGTGTGTGAGGCGAGTTGTTTTTGTAGGTTATTTGTTGATTGGCATCCAAGCGACGTTTGGCTTCGTCTAGTTTTACTTGAATTTTGTAGTCAACTTGTTGTTGCCAGTACATTTCTCCTGGCTCACCAGAAGCCGTACGATAGACGTTAGCGGTTGGTAAAATTTCATCAAGTTGACGGAACTTATCTTCAAAGTCCCCTTTCGTTTGTTTCACTGCCGAGGCATTGACTGACGCAGTAATGCCCAGTGCTAAAGCAACGGTCAACAAACGTGTAAAACGGTTATTTTTCATGTTGGATTCACTTAACTTTAAAGGTGTTTATTGGTTACATTTGGCGTTCAATGAATTCACGTTTGTACTATTTTTGTACAAAGTAGTCATAACTTATAACTGAATTATTGAAAGTGTTCGAGGTTAGCAAACTTTTAGAGACAAATCATAGTAATTGTCTCTAAAAGTTGGTAGATGGTCGAAAATGTGTAATATCAGGGATAGAATTATAAACTTGCACTAAGCGTTGCCAGGGCCGATATTTTACTCTGATAACGTCTTTTGTCTTGAATGGCATCTGCCAGTCTTTTAGCTTTTTGCAATGACTTTTGAACATTGTCGTAACGTCCTAAATTTAGATAGGTACGAGCTAAACCAAAATAAAATCTGTGCTCTTTATTATTTAGCGCAATTGCCTTTTTGTAGTGATTCAGAGATGCTGAAAATTTGCCATGGTATAGCGCCTCCTCTGCTAACATAGCGTGATAATAAGGGTTCTTAATGCGTTTATCGCTGACTTCTTTTTGCAGCTTTTTAGCTAACTCTGTTCTTCCCGACTTTTTATACAAAAGCGCCAAGTTCTCTTTGAGATTCAGATTATGAGGTTCGAGGTGCATACTGTACATATAGATTTGCTCTGCCTCAGCTAAAAAGCCAGTTTGGCGATACAAACTCGCCAAATTATTCCAAATAGCGGTCTTGGTTGGAGCTAATTGGCTACCAGCTTTAAAGTATTGATAAGCTAGATCTACATCGCCTAATGCCAGTGCCTCTCCGCCTTTGTTATTATAATAAAGCGCAATGATTTCATCTTTTGTTAATACCGTTTGAGACATAACTGGCACACCGAGCATGGGCTGAAAATCTATGGTGTAGGCTTGGGCATATAAAATTAAGTCAATTGGCGATTGTTTCTCGGTTACTTTTAAATTTACGTGTCCGTTTAACATGGTTCTGCCATTTTGCAGGCTCCAGTTTTCTTCCAACTGAACGTCCATAAATTTTGCGTCTAAGCCTGCCTCTTTTATCAGTACGTAGGATAACAAAGTAAGGGACATGCAATTGGCGATGCCTTTTTCAAAGGTATCTGCTGCTGCAAAGTTGGCGTTGTGGGAATAACCAATATTCATCATATTGGGGTCAAATAAATCGCGAATGAGTTGGGTGCTTTTTTCTTTAGCGGTTTTTAATGGGTGAAGGCGTTTATGGACATAACGTTTCATTTCGGGACTGACATAAAAAATATCATCCGCCGACTCTAAGGTCACGTTATCTTGAAACGCATTGTCTAAGTAAATTCCTTTTGGTAATTGCGCTGCGCTATAGTGTGTTGACTGACAACCTTGTAAGGCCAACAAAGTTAAACAGATGATAAACGTATGCAGTTTCATACTTACCTCCATCGCACTGTGCCGCCTTAATGTTTGTAAGCGTTGGTTACAATTGAAGACACACTGCTGCTACAATAGTTGGTGTATATTTAATCATAGTCGTTATTGAAGGTAGTGGGTAGTTATGGCAAAAGTTCTTGGGGTAGGTGGCGTGTTTTTTAAGGCAAACGACCCGACGACCCTCAGTAAGTGGTATGCAAAAACACTTGGCATACGAATGAGTGCTTATGGCGCAACTTTTTCTCCCGGGAATATGCCGGAAGAGGGATATACTGCGTTTTCAATTTTTAACAAAGATACCGAATATTTTAAACCGTCAGAACAAACTTATATGATCAATTTTGTGGTAGACGATTTGTTTGCCATGTTGCTCAACATTGAAAAAGCAGGCGGTAAAATTTGTGGTAAACCCGAAGAGTACGATTACGGTAAATTTGGTTGGTTTCTAGATCCTGAAGGTAATAAGGTGGAGTTGTGGCAGCCAATTAAAGCAACTCTAACTGATGACGGTTGATTGACTCATTCTCTGGCATACTAGATGCTTAACAACATCAGTATGCTGTCTAAAAAGGCACAATGGGAAACTTAAAATTGGCTGTGTTACGTTTAAGTTCCGAACAATTATCGCATTAGGTTAGGCCGGTATCATGAGTTGTAAAAATCTTAAAAAAAATTATTTAGTTGCCATTATTCTGTCGTTTATCGCTAGTAATGTTGCCGCTGCGAGTCAAATGGCGATACCTAGCTGGGTATTAAATCCGAGTGTAGAAGACGGATTGGCAGCGGTTGATTGTGTAAAGTTTTCAGGCAACGTATCGGTAGATGCCAAATTGGCCTCGTCTAATGCGCGTTTGGCGCTGTCACAGCAAATTGAAACTCGAGTGGAAGGTTTGGATGAAACTTTTGATTCGAGAATTTCTAATGATGACGCCACACGTATTCAAACCAAGTTCAGCTCACATTCAAAACAAGCTACAAAACAAGTATTGTCCGGCTCCAAAATCGTTCGTTCCGATGTCGTTAGTATTTCTGGAAAGGACTACTTTTGTTCAATGGCTAGCTTAGACCCTAAAAAAGCCAAATCACTATTTGATGATATAGTGGTAAAAACAAAAGGTGATATAAAGCAGCCGCTTAAAGAAGAGTTGTTGCAGCAGTTTCAACAACCATCAGCGACAGAAGTTGAATCCAAAACAAATCTAAAGCCTTCAACATAGTTAGCCGTATTTAACTTATCGCAATGGCTAGCCGTTCAATGTTCCAAACCTTTATTTTTCTTTTTATTGTGTTGTTGTCACAAGGCGCAGATGCGCAGGAAAGTGATTCGGCTAACGCTTTGAAAAGTGCGGCACAGCAAACTGAGTTAGCGTGGCAAACATTGCAAGATTATTTAGCTGAGCCGTCAGCTAATAAACAAACAGCTAAGCAATTAAGGAAAAACTACCAACAACTGCAACAACAAGAGCTACATTTATTAAATCAGTTGGTTGAGTCACAGGCTCAACAAGAGTTCGACACTTATATAAAGCCACAATCGCTAAAAATAAAGTCAACGGTCGAGTGTCAGCGCTTAGAAACCAAACAGCAATGTACAGAAAAAGCGGTTCGTTCAGGTTTAGAAAATGCAGCGAAACAAGGGGCGAGTTATTACGTAGAAGCCCGTTCAACACTGCATAGTTCGAGAGTTGAAACAACAGATAATATCGATATAGAACAAACCTTTAGTGAGCAGGTTGATATGCAAGCAGGTGCACATATATTGCGTTATGACTTGTTAGATAAGCAATTTGATGAGAATCCAGTGACGTCGGAAAGAGAAGTTATGGTTCGCCTTAACGTTTTAGTCGCCGCGAAAAAGAACCTGCAATATTTGCAGCAGTTGAAAGACAAATATCGTAATCAATTATCTGTATATCTGTCACAAAAAGTTAAAGACGATAACCAATACCAAACGATTAACATTAACTCCATCGCACTGAACTTGATGAAGATACCTGCGGGCCAATTTGTTTTTGGCTCGTTAGCGGGCGAAAAGAGTGAACAACCAACGTCAAAACAACACGTTGCTGGATTTTACTTATCGGCTACCGAGGTGACTAATCGTTTGTATCAAGAGTGTGTCAATGAGCTGGCGTGTAGTAGCACTTTTGTTACCGAAGACGCACCTGATTTACCGGTTGTGAATATCAGCTTTGAACAAATTCAAAATCAGTTTTTACCTTGGCTTAATAGGAAAACGGGTAAACAGTTTAGGCTTCCGAGCGAGCTTGAATGGGAGTATGCCGCGAAGTTTCAATACAACGTAAAAGAGGATATTTGTTTGTTGGCCAATGTTAATGAAGACTCCTGTACACAAGTTAAACCTAAAGTAGCGGCAGTGGCGCAATATAAAAGCAACAGCTTAGGTATTTTTGATTTAGCGGGTAATGTTGCTGAATGGACATCGTCTTGCTGGTTAAATCATCATAAAAAACGCGTTAATACTAAAAGCACCCTATGTGACATGTTAGTGGTAAAAGGAGGTTCGTGGTATCAGCCTGCCTTTTACGCACGTCCATCCGCCAGAATTGGTCGTGAACGAAAGAGCCAGTTAGATACACTAGGTTTCCGCTTAGCATTGAGTTATTAAGTTAAATTTGAGTTTGTTAGCACTCAAAAAAAGAGTGTTGCCCCGTTTGTTACGGGGACGTTTCTCAGTTGGCAGGAGTTAATTCAATTTAAATTGGCCAACTAATTTTTGTAGGCTTTTACTGTCATTGGATAAGTCTGACGTTAACTGCATTGACTGTTGCATTATTTCAGCAATTTCATTGAGTTCATCTCCTAACCCTGTAATCGTTGCCGTTAATTGGTAAGCCACTTTGTTTTGTTCTTGCCCGGCTGAACTTATGCTTGTTGTCATTTGGTTGATTCGTGAGATTTCTTCTTTGATGTTACCCAAATGAAGTTCAGAATCTTCCACCATTGTTTGTACAACAGCCCCTGTTTTTTGGCCGTCAGCCATAGCATTTACCGCTGAGGTTGAGCTTGTTTGTGTATTCTCAATGATAGATTGTGATTGCACTACGGCTTCTTGAGTTCGTTGCGCCAACGTTCTTACTTCTTCAGCAACAACCGCAAATCCTTTACCTTGCTCACCCGCTCTTGCCGCTTCTATTGCTGCATTAAGCGCCAATAAATTGGTTTGGTCGGCGATACTTTGAATGTTTGTCAAAATTACCTGGATTTGATCCATGTTGCCATCTAGTTCATTAATTACGTCACTAGCTTGTGTCACTTTGCCACTAAACTCAGACATTTGCTTGCTTAGTGAATGCATAACCTCTAGAGCTGAAGTAACGTGTTCATCAGTGTGCTCAGTGGCTTCAGAAACCTGCTCTATATTGCCAGTCACATTTTTTGATGTAACCGCCATTTCTTCTGCTGATACCACCATTTGATTAATTTGGTCTCTGCGCATGATTAAGTCGCTGCTGGCTTTGGAAAACTTTTTAGCTACCTGACTACTTTCGTGGGTTACATTTTTTGATACTTGATCAATCTCCAACATCATATTGCGTAAATTACCAATAAACTGATTAATGATAGTGGCTAGTCTGCCAGTTTCGTCGGTCATCTGATTTGGCAGTTGTTTCGTTAAATCGCCGTTGCCTCGCGCGATATCCTTCATCATCTCAGACACCAGGGTGATTGGCGTGACTAGTTTTTTGCTTACAATGCCGGTGATTGCCATTGAGATAATAATTAAAATCGCTGCAACAATAAAAATGGTCGATAACAAATTGCCTGATATTTCCTGCAATTTACTGTTTATCTCTGAGCTTTGTTTAGTAATGACAGCATTGGGAACTGACACTGCTAAGTACCATTGTTTATCTAGATTAGGGATGTTCGTTGAAGCGATAAAGTTAAAGTTACCGCTATGTTCAAACTGTAAATCTGTGTTAGAAGTGACCGCTTCTTTGAGTTTTCTATATAAGTTGGAGTCGACATTTTTTAATGACTTTCCGGTGTAAGAGGTGTCTTCGCTATAGCCAATGATGTTGCCGTCTTCACTGACAATATAAACACTGCTGTGGCCGTCAAACAGCTGCTTACCGCTTTCTACAGCCATCTCACTGACAAAGTTGGCGGAAAAATCTAAACCCACAACGCCATAAAAGTTGCCTTTATTTAAAATAGGAACCGATACGGTGGTCAATAAGTATTGTTGCTCATCAAGCTCAACAATTGCGGGGTCTATTAAACAAGGTTGCTGTCGTCGCTGAGGGCAACGATAATATCCATTTCTGCTTTCGTCTGTGACAGAGCTTACTCGATCAAGGTGATACTTTCCGCCTTCACGGTACCAATATGGCACGAGCCTACCGTTAGGAATAAAACCTTTTACGACTTCATTTGGGTCATGGGAGAAGTTAGCATCGAGACCGAAGGTGTTTGTTTCTAAAGGCATCATAATGCCAAGGTATTCCGGGGCTGACTTTAAGGCATTTTGCAAAAGTTCGATTATGTATTGCCTTTGCTCTTTTGCGTTTTGTTCAGTAATAAAAGTTGATGAGGCCATATATCCAATATTTGCAGCGATGGACTCAGATACGTTAATGGCGTTTTCAATTTCGTTACTGATTTGTGCCAAGCGTTTACTTGCCAATTCTACCACTAAGTCTTGACCACTCATTTCTAACGCAGAGGTTGATAATGTCGTTGCTTTGTCAGTGGCATTTCTTAATGCTGAAGTTGCTGTAAGCGAGAGAGCTATCACTAATAAAATGGTGATTATGAACACAGTTAGGGATATTTTTGTTTTTATATTCATCTGAAACATTCTTGCCTCTCTCAATTTAACACACGATGTTTTAAATTCTTTTTTTATAAGATTGTATCGGTAATTTGTAGAAATTATGAGAAAAATTTTTTAAAGGATAGGTATTCAAATAAAGTGGTTTTTTATTTTTTAGTTCGTTTTGATTGCCGATTGAGCTAGAGATATTTACATAGTTTTACTTTTTAAAAGTTCACGTTTTGATTTTATTATCTGTAAATACGGCGTACTTGCTATTCGGTTGGTTTTTATCGCTTCCGCTGTAATCAAAATATGTCAAAAGGTTAGTTACATTTTCCACTAAGAAATAAGCTGTATTCCTTTATAAAGGGTCTTTGATATTCTGAATAACTATTAATTTGTATGGGGTGGTCTTAGTTTTAGTGAGATTGACAGCAATAAAATGTCGACGTAATTTGGCGTCAAAATGCCACTAATTAAAACAATGTTCGGGACGAAGAATGAATCCATTTATGACAGCTTTGAGTTCAATGTTATTGCTAGCTTTGAGTTACTCACTTCAAGCGTCAACAGAAACGTCGGGCAAACTCATTATTGCTGGTGGTGCTATAAGTAAGAGTAGCACCGAAATATTTGATTTGTTTGTTAAAAAGTCGGGTGGAAAACAAGCAAAGATAGGCATTATACCAGCCGCGACGGGATCAATTGGCAAGCAATATAGTTTATTAGAAAAAGCCTTTACACGAGCTGGAGTGAGCTTGGCAAGTATTCATCTTTTGCCGCTGGCAACTAAGGACGATAAAAAAACAAAGCCAGACGAAGGTTTGTGGATTCATAATGGCAACAACAAAAACATTGCGCAACAAGTGGAATCCTTAACAGGCATTTGGTTTATCGGAGGTGATCAAACTTTAATTACTAAAGTACTGCTCAATGAAGACGGTTCGGATACCAAGGTGTTAAGAGCAATTAGACAACTCTATATAAATGGTGGAGTGATAGGAGGCACTAGCGCTGGAGCGGCAATTATGTCTGAGTCAATGATTGCTGGTGGTAATAGTCAAGGTGCCTTGTTTGAGGGGATTGGTCATTCCTATACTAGTATGGACGAACAAGAGTATGGGCCGGTTGTTAGTAATAAAGGTTTAGGTTTTTTTAGCGATGGAATTATCGACCAGCATTTTGATAGAAAAGGAAGGCTGGGACGACTTGTTGTAACTTTACTCAACAATGCTCAATTTGATTTTGGGTTTGGCGTCGACGAAGGGACTGCTATGTTAGTGGAACATGGAAAGATTAATGTCATTGGCGAAGGCGGAGTAACGATAGTAGATGTTAGCAGCGCATCAGACTTCGAACCTAAAAAACTTCCCGTTTCGGCATCAAACATTAGATTGAGTTTTTTACAGCCGGGAGATAGTTTTGATTTGAGCAAATATTCGCTAACGGCACGAGAAAACGCGGCGAAAACTGTCAATCACGAATATTTTAACATCCCAGCGCAGAGCGTTTCTGGCCTAGTTAACGCTAATCGTAATTTAGATGAGTTTATTGGTTATGATCTTTTGGATAATCAAGCCACAAATGAGGTTTCTTCTTGGGTTATAAATGGTAGTGATGCCATTAAAATGACGTTTTCTCAAGATAACAGCTCTCAAGGATACTGGAGCACTGACGTTACTGCCGATGTGTACAGTTTTGAAAATGTCAGAATGGATATAAAGCCAATAAAAATACAATTTTTGGAATAACAGTGAAGGATTTTAAATACAATCATAGTGTCATCTCCGCATGTGCTATGCGGGGAGCGCCCTCAAATTACAGTGAGTGTTAATTTAAAGTTCGCACTGTTAGCTTGAGATCCCCACCTTATTTCTTATTCACCACTCAATGCCTAGGCAATCCTCAATTTAAACTTGAATTTTTTATCTAAATCCGTACAATTGCGCGACCTTTTTTAGGGTGTCAGTTTTTGATGCCCGAAAGGTTGGTGAATACTCACCTTAAACTTTAAGTAAATATTGAGGAAATTATGGTATCTATTCGTTTAGCTCGTGGTGGCGCGAAAAAACGTCCATTCTACTCAATCGTAGTTGCAGATAGCCGCCGTTCACGTGACGGTCGTTTCATCGAGAAAGTTGGCTTTTTCAACCCGATTGCGTCTGGTCAAGAAGAGAAATTGCGTATCGATTTAGATCGTATCGAACACTGGGTAGGTGTTGGTGCGCAAGTATCTGACCGTGTAGCTAAGTTAGTTAAAGACGCGAAAGCGGCTTAATTTAGCACTAAATAAGTGAAGGTAAGTTGATGAGTCAGTCAAATTCAAACAAAGAATTAATTCTGGTTGGAAAAGTTGGTGCTCCTTATGGCATCAAAGGCTGGTTTAAAGTAACGACCTTTACAGAAGTCCCGGAAGGGATCTTCGACTATAGTCCGTGGTTAATTACTATTAACGGACAGCAACACACTGTGAAGGTAGCTGAATGGCGCCGACACAACAAAGGCTTAGTAGCTAAGTTCGAAAATACTGATAACCGCAATGACGCAGAAGCTTGGCTTCATGGTGAAATTTACGTATCAGCAGACCAACTTCCTGAACTGGAAGGTGATGACTTTTATTGGCGTGACCTTGAAGGCATGTCAGTTTTAGCATTAAACGGTTACGACTTAGGTAAAGTATCTAGCCTAATGGAAACGGGTTCGAACGACGTTTTGGTCGTCGATGCTAATCGTAATGATGCATTCGGCAAAACGGAACGACTTATCCCTTTCATACAG
>JABXID010000198.1 GCA_013373245.1 Gammaproteobacteria bacterium | reverse complement strand
GCAGCGCGAGCACCATTTTCACCGGATGCTGTTGAGTCGAATAGAGCAGGGTAAACACCACGGAATAATGCACAACGATTAAGCGTATTTTCATGACGTGATAACGCAAAAATCGGAAGACCTGAAGTGATGCGAGATAATAAACGCGCCATACCACCAGACTCAGTGAGTGCAACAATTGCTTTTACGCCTTCCATTTGGTTGGCTGCGTACATAGTTGCCATTGCGGTAGTTTCAGATACGTCGTTGAACTTGCTGTCCAATCTATGTTTTGACGTTTTTACGCTTGGGTGTGCTTCAGCGCCTAAACAAACAGAAGCCATGGCTTTAACCGTTTCAACTGGGAAGTCACCTGCAGCTGTTTCTGCTGATAACATAACTGCGTCAGTACCATCTAATACAGCATTTGATACGTCCATAACTTCAGCACGAGTTGGTAATGGGCTAGTTATCATAGATTCCATCATTTGAGTTGCTGTGATCACAGCTTTATTCAATTGACGTGAACGAGCGATAAGCTTTTTCTGAGTACCTACAAGTGCCGCATCGCCAATTTCAACCCCTAAGTCACCGCGAGCAACCATGATCACATCAGAAGCTAATACGATGTCGTCAATGGCTTCATCAGTAGCGACTGTTTCAGCGCGTTCTACTTTCGCTACTAGACGAGGTTTAAAACCAGCTTCATCGGCTAATTGACGAGCGTAATCCATATCTTTACCGTTACGAGGGAAAGATACCGCTAAATAATCAACGCCAATTTTTGCAGCAGTAATGATGTCCGCTTTATCTTTATCAGTAAGAGCTGGAGCTGTTAGACCACCACCTTGGCGGTTAATGCCTTTGTTGTTTGATAATGGGCCAGCAACTGTAACTTCTGTCAGCACTTTAGAGCCATCAACCGATTCAACTTTTAATTGTACTCGGCCGTCATCTAACAATAAGATATCGCCTGGAGTTACATCGTTAGGTAATTCTTTATAATCAATACCAACTTGTTTTTGGTCACCTTCGTCACGGCCTAATGATGCGTCTAATACAAATTTGTCGCCAACTGATAAATGAATTTTGCCATCTTTAAATCGAGCAACACGGATTTTAGGACCTTGCAAGTCACCTAAAATGGCAACGTAACGGTTTAGTTTCGCTGCTGTCTCGCGAACTTTGTTAGCGCGGTTAATGTGGTCTTCTGCTGAACCATGTGAAAAGTTCATACGTACAACATTTACGCCTGCTTGAATAATTTGCTCTAACACACCTTCTTTGTCAGTTGCTGGGCCTAAAGTTGATACGATTTTGGTTCGTCTTAATACGTTTGCCATTCTTAGCTAACTCCGATTAGTAATAAGAAATGTAATTTTATTACATTTTGAAAGAATTATTTGAAATTACAACCCCTAATTATGAAAGAAAGCAAGAAAATAAACCGAAATAAAAAAAAAGAGCAAGTATTTGCTCTTTTTATCTACGAATCTTGTTTTTATTACATCTGCTCCGACCATTGTCTGCAATAATTGGGCAGCAAAAGCGTTAACTCATTGATTCTTTCTTCTCAAACCGAGATGGGCGCAATGAATCTTTCACTTTCTTAAGATTATCTCTAAATTTAGGTCCGCGGCGTAATGTAAAGCCAGTTGCTAAAATATCGACAAGCACCAACTGTGCAATTCGAGATGCCATTGGCATATACAAATCAGTATCTTCTGGAACATCGGTGCTGATACACATGTTACATTCTTTACCTAACGGGCTATCAGCGGCTGTTAAGCCAATAACGATAGCGTCATTTTGGCGAGCAATTTCAGCAATTTCTACCAATGATTTGGTACGGCCAGTGTGCGAGAAAATGACAACAACATCACCTTCTGTGCTGTTCATACAGCTCATACGCTGCATTACAATATCTTCAAAACAATTGACCGGCACGTTAAACCGAAAGAATTTATTGAGGGCATCCTGAGCAACTGAAGCAGATGCTCCTAAACCAAAAAACGATATCTTTTTAGCTTGGGTTAATAAATCAACCGCTCGGTTAATCTGATTGATGTCAAGGTTACGCTTTGCAATATCAAGCGCTGCCATTGTTGACTCAAATATTTTTGCCGAGTATTCATCTGGACCGTCGCTTTCATCAACGTGTCGGTTAACATAAGGGGTACCATTGGCTAAACCTTGAGCCAAATGCAATTTAAAGTCTGGGAAACCTTTGGTATCTAACCGGCGACAAAAACGGTTAACGGTTGGTTCACTCACATCGGCCACTTTTGCTAATGTCGCAATGCTTGAATGAATGGCTTTTTCTGGATTGGCAATGATCACTTCAGCAACTTTTCTTTCAGACTTACTGAAAGTGTTAATTTGAGTGTTGATTTTCTCAAGAATATTCATTGGGTTTCCTTGTTTAAACAGGCTCTAATTCAACTAACTTTGTTCGTTGCTATAACATACGTATGTTGTCAAAACTTGATATTCCATACGTAATTTTTCATCTAAAAACGCGTTATTTGATATAAACTAATAACCTAGAATTCACTAGGCTGATGGTTGTATTAAAATGTAATTACAGATTAAAAACAACTTAATTAGTCAAAATGTTACTGTAAATGTAAAAAAATTACAGAATTTGGGTTTACATTGACCTTGTATGTTAGATAGCATGGGACATATGTAGTTTAATTACAATTTGAGTATTTTTTGCTCGTTATCGGGGGAGTCTGATGGCAAATCATTTAAGTCATAAACCATGTGATTTAGTTTTATTCGGTACTAAGGGGGACTTAGCGCGCCGAAAATTATTACCATCTTTATATCAATTAGAATTGGCTGGATTGCTGGCCGACGAAACGTGTGTTGTTGGCGTAGCTCGTCAAGACTTAACATTGGAAGAGTATGTGGCGGAAGTAGATAATGCGCTAAATACCTTTATCAAAGAAGAGTTAAATCAAGAAGTTAAAGAACGCTTTTTAGCACGTTTAAAGTATTGTCAAGTCGATATGAAAGACGCGGAAGCATATAAACAGTTAGCCGAGTTAGTCGATTTAGATAATCGTACTATGGTTAATTATTTTTCTACACCTCCTTCAATCTTCGGTGACATTTGTACAGGTTTAAACCATGCAGGTTTGATCAATGATGAAACTCGCGTAGTTGTAGAGAAGCCGATAGGCCACTGCTTAGAATCGTCTAAAGTCATTAATGACAAGATTGCTGAGTTCTTCAACGAAAACCAAATT
>JABXID010000193.1 GCA_013373245.1 Gammaproteobacteria bacterium | reverse complement strand
TACCAACAATCATCATCATGTCAGCAAATTCATCAATAACGACCACGATGGCTGGTAACTTCTCCAACTCAGGCGGCATTTCTAACATGTTGTCTGTTGCGCGCCATAACGGATCACGAACCGGTTTACCTTCAGCAATTCCTTTCGCGATTTTTGCGTTATACCCCTTTAGGTTCCTAACGCCAAGTGCTGACATTAGCTTATAACGACGCTCCATTTCACCAACACACCAACGAAGTGCATTGGCCGCTTCTTTCATGTCGGTGACAACTTCAGATAATAAGTGCGGAATGCCTTCATAAACCGACAGCTCGAGCATTTTCGGGTCGATCATGATCATACGCACTTCTTCAGGTGTTGATTTATACAACAAGCTTAAGATCATAGTGTTCACACCCACCGACTTACCGGAGCCGGTTGTACCTGCAACTAATAAGTGTGGCATTTTTGCAAGGTCGACCACCACCGCTTTACCAGCAATATCTTTACCTAACACCATAGTGGTAGGTGATTGAGAGTTTTTAAATGCCGGTGTATCCATTACTTCGGATAATCGCACCACTAACCTGTGTTTATTTGGAATTTCCAAACCTATGTATGACTTGCCAGGAATAACTTCTACAACTCGCACACTCATTGCCGACAAAGAGCGGGCTAAATCTTTTGAGAGCCCTGTGATTTTACTCACTTTAATCCCAGGGGCTAAATCCAACTCGAAGCGTGTAATTACCGGACCTGGATAAACTCCTACCACGTTGGCTTGAATATTAAAATCAAGCAACTTAGCTTCCACCAATCTCGAAACAGCATCCAACTCTTCTTGCGATACTGGATTTTCAACTTTGTCTGGTCGGTCTAATAAATCTAACGCTGGCAGTGTCACAGGTACCGATGGCTTTTTTGGCTCAGGAGTAAGCACGGCACTTTCAACCGCTTCGGTGCTACGCTGCGGTGTTGTTTGCTGAGCGCTCTGCATGCTGCTTAGTGCACCTTGAATGTCATCTTCACTTATTTGCTCGTCCAGCGATGAATAAGACGCTTGTTCTAAATCTTCGATAGAAAACGGCATGTCATCGTCTAAGGAAATATCTCGCGCCGTTTGACTATGCTGAGTCTGATTTTGCGTGTCACTATTTGACTGTTCAATTGACGTAACTTCAGGCGAAATGCCTTGTTCTACCATTCCGGCCGCTTGTGAATCTTGCAGGTCAATAACCGGTTCTTTTTTATCAAGTTCTGGTTGTACTGAATCATTTTTATCTTCAGCTGAACCAAAAAATTGATTTAACAACGACTTAGATTTTGCATCTTCGTTTTGAGTTGAAACCGATTCATTGTCTATAGGTTGCAAAGTTTCTGGTGCTATATCGGAGGAGGTTTCTAATGGACTAGTCGGACTCGACGGTTTCTCACCAAACAATGCATTAGAATTAGGCTCATTAGCTCGCTGTTCTTTATGGCGATTGGCAGTGAGTTTTTTGTAAACATACTGACAAGTTAAAATAGTGTATCGGCCGATGCCATCAATAATGGTCATCCAAGAGACACCCGTCATAAGGGTTGTGCCGACAATCACAAATACCAACATAATTAATGTCGAGCCGGCAAAGCCAAACAATGGCATTACTAAATAGGAAATGACATCGCCAATAATGCCGCCAGAAGAGAAGTAATAGATATCATTGAAGTTAACGCTGCTGATAGCGGATGCACCAACAACAAAAAATATAATTCCGATTAACCGAAGGCCCAATGCAAGGTAATCAATTTCTATCAAATTATGAAATTTACGAAATAACAACCAGCCTATTAAAGCAATTGAAACAGGCACAAAAAACGCTAACCAGCCAAAGGTAAATAACAAAATATCCGCTAGCCAAGCGCCAAATGCACCGCCAGCATTTTTAATCAGTTCATAGTTGCCAGTTTTACTCCAGCTTGGATCGGCTGGATCGAACGTAAACAAAGTGATTAGGATATATAAAGCGATGGTACCCGCGAGGATCAAGCCGACTTCTAATAAGCGTTGAAATCCGTTTAATACATTAGGTTGGTGATCTGTCAAAATAAACTCCGTGCCTTATTGGGTTACACAATCAGCCAAGAAAAATGGCACTACGAATCAGGCTAGAAAACTTTACCAAAGATATCAGCAATATGCACCGCATTTTGTTCGTCTCAACGCACAACAAATAAGCGTTTAACGACTAGCTAGTTGCATCAACGTTAGAGCGTGTTGACCTTTGCTGTATGATTTTTCAGCAGTTTGTATGGTTTTAGTACAAGGCGGAGCCAGTGTAGTTTGGTTGTTCCAAATAAATCTGGCGATACAGGTTTTTAACTCCTGTAAAACCTAAGCCCCTACATCCATGTAGTGGACGAAGTAATAAAGCCATACAAGCGCTGCCCAAAGGGTTCTTCCTAGAATCGTCCTTATCTTTGTTAATGGATTTTGACGTAGAATAACTATGCCTACTATCCATTGCCTCGACCAGAACGATTCTAGTTTGAACAAAATTTATACCGCAAAGATCAACACGCTCTAGATATTAATGGGAATTGGTGAGTTTGTTTTAACTTCTTCCATTACAACATAGGTGCGGCTCGCGCTTACGTATGGCAATTTTAAAAGAGTATCGCCCAATAGTTTACGATACGACGCCATATTTTTTACCCGAGTCTTGAGCAAATAATCAAACGCACCTGAAACTAAATGGCATTCTAAAATTTCATCAAAATCTTTCACTGATTTAGAAAATTCTGAAAATACATTTTGCGCAGTTTTTTCAAGCGTTATCTCTACAAAAACCAACAAAGATGCGCCTACCGATTCAGCATCTAACACAGCTTGATATCCAGCTATTACACCTTGAGTTTCTAAGCGCTTAACCCGCTCTAAACAGGGCGTTGGGCTTAATCCTACATGCTTCGAAAGTTCGACATTTGAAATCCGCCCATTGAGCTGCAATTGTTGCAGGATTTTTTTATCAATACGATCCAATGTTTTATTCATAATTCTCCTCACCTAAACACCACAAAAAGCAAAACTTACAGAATAATATCCTGAAATTAACAAATATACAGTGATTAATTCTAAAAATAATAAAATAGAATGCGAGCCGATTAGTTCAGTAGTTAGTAATAATTCTGGGGAGAAATTAAAATGATCATTGGTGTACCTAAAGAAATTAAGAATCACGAATACCGCGTAGGTTTAACGCCTGCGGCAACAAAAGAATACATTGCTCACGGCCATACCGTTATAGTTGAAACCAACGCAGGTACTGCTATCGGTTTTACTGACGACCAATACGTTGAAGCTGGCGCAACCATTTTAAACACAGCGCAAGAAGTGTTTGCTCAAGCCGAAATGATTGTAAAAGTTAAAGAGCCACAACCAAATGAATGTAAAATGTTACGTGAAGGTCAAACTTTATATACCTATTTACATTTAGCCCCAGATCCAACACAAACAAAGTTATTGGTTGAGTCTGGCGCAACCTGTATTGCATACGAAACCGTAACAGACCGAACTGGTGGATTACCTCTTCTTGCGCCAATGAGCGAAGTAGCAGGACGTATGTCTATTCAAGCCGGTGCGCATCACTTAGAAAAAGCACAAGGTGGTAGCGGTACATTATTAGGTGGGGTTCCGGGCGTAGCTCCAGCCAAAGTTTTAGTTGTTGGTGGTGGTGTTGTTGGTACTAATGCTGCCAAAATGGCGTTAGGTATGGGTGCAGACGTAACCATTCTAGACCGCTCTTTACCGCGTTTACGTCAGTTAGATGATATCTTCAATGGCACAGTAAAAACTGTATATTCAACCGTTGACGCGATTGACTATTACACGTCAAAGGCAGACTTAGTGATTGGCGCGGTTCTTATCCCAGGTGCAGCAGCACCTAAGTTGATCACTAAAGAACATATCAAAAATATGAAGCCAGGTTCAGTTTTGGTTGATGTTGCTATCGACCAAGGTGGTTGTTTCGAAACTTCAAAAGCAACAACGCACCAAGAACCAACTTACGTTATCGATGACGTTGTTCACTACTGTGTTGCGAATATGCCAGGTGGTGTTGCAAGAACTTCAACGATGGCGCTTAACAATGCGACATTGCCATTTGGTTTGGCACTTGCCAACAAAGGACCAAAACAAGCCATGTTAGACGACGAGCATTTATTAAATGGCTTAAACGTTCACAAAGGTAAAGTAACCTACAAAGCGGTTGTTGATGCTTTAGGTGAAGAGTTAAACTTGGAGTTTGTTAAAGCAAAATCTGCGTTAGCGCTTTAACAATTAATTAACTCCCAACGGGATAAATAAAAAGAGCTGATATCAGCTCTTTTTTGTTTTTATAAAT
>JABXID010000120.1 GCA_013373245.1 Gammaproteobacteria bacterium | reverse complement strand
CAGTTTTTTCTAGGTTGATGATATGAACGCGGTTACGAGCACCAAAGATGAATGGCTTCTTTTTTGGGTTCCAGTAACGAGTTTGGTGACCGAAGTGTACGCCAGCTTGTAGCATGTCACGCATAGATACGTTTGCCATTTTATTTTCCTCTATTGGGGTTAGGCCTCCATATATCCCCTTGCTTCCGACCAAGTCACTTGTTTAATTTATTCGAAAATAACTTAAAACTTCGCAGCGATTCAGCACCCCGGAGAAGGTGTCGATATATGTGTGTTATTTAATTAAAAGTTAATGCAAATGTTTACGCCTTTTGCTTGGCGATTTACTTTTTCAAAAATGATTTAAGTGATTACTCAAAAAACCTTTGTAAAAATAAGGCGCGCTTTATACCATATAAGGGTTTATGAACACAACAAATAGCGGCAAAATTTGTTAAAAAATGAACAATTTTTACTAAATGTCGCAAATCCCGAAATAACCTTGGGATATTCCCGTTGAGTTTAGCGTGACAATAATTAAGAGGAATCTATGGCAGCCATTATCAAAACGCCTGAAGAAATTGAAAAAATGCGCGTCGCGGGCAAATTAGCCGCGGAAGTTTTAGAGATGATCGGAGAACACGTTAAACCAGGCGTGACCACCGACGAGCTAAACACCATTTGCCACAATTATATTGTCGATGTTCAAGGGTGTATTCCTGCCCCATTAAATTATGGTCACCCGCCGTTTCCAAAGTCCATTTGTACGTCAGTGAACCATGTCATTTGTCACGGTATTCCTGACGATAAACCACTGAAAAAAGGCGACTGCGTAAACATCGACGTCACTGTGATCAAAGACGGGTATCATGGCGATACTTCAAAGATGTTTTTTGTCGGCGAACCAACCATTATGGCTAAGCGTTTAGCGCAAGTAACACAAGAGTGTCTTTACAAAGCGATTGAGTTAGTTAAACCAGGTTGTCGCTTAGGTGATATAGGCGAAGTGATCCAAAAGCACGCAGAGTCACATTCATATTCTGTTGTTCGTGACTTTTGTGGCCATGGCATTGGCGCTGGGTTCCACGAGGAGCCACAAATTGTGCACTACGGCAAAGCAGGCACAGGTCCCGAATTAAAAGCAGGCATGTGTTTTACTATTGAACCTATGATTAATGCGGGCACACACAAGTTAAAAGTGCTAAAAGATCAATGGACAGCTGTAACAAAAGATAGGAAGCTATCGGCACAATGGGAGCATACTCTACTGGTAACGGAAAATGGTGTGGAAGTGCTTACTTTACGCAACGACGAAGACTTGCCAAGGGTTATCTCCCACTAGTTGCTACCGCATAGAAAATAAAAGTGCCAGCTATTTGCTGGCATTTTCATTCTACGCATTGTAATTCGCCAGCAACACACATGTACCAAGGTAAAAATTAGGAATAAATATGAAGCTTAATGTACAAGTCCCTGAGCAATTTTATGCGCCGTTTCAGCAACCGTTTCAGTTGAAAGAATATAAAGAGCGCCTCAAAGACTTTAGTGAATGGAGTAAAGACAACTTCAATTTAATTCCTGTTTATAATTTGGTAACCGCACGTGCGGACTTTGTAGATTTCATTTTAGATAATGTCTGGCAACACGCGGAACTCCATATAGAAAAAGACCTATCACTGGTTGCCGTTGGTGGCTATGGTCGCAAAGAACTGCACCCTGAATCAGATATCGATTTGCTGCTGCTATCAAAAAAAGAACTCAAGCCTAATGTTAAGGATAAGATCAGCCTATTTTTAACAACTTTGTGGGATCTCAAATTCGACGTAGGTCACGCAGTTCGCACCATAAAAGACACTTTGTTTGCCGGTAAAGAAGACATTCAAACTGCCACTAACTTGATGGAGCGCCGCTTGATTTGCGGTAACGATAAAAACTTCGATACTTTGTGCAAAGAGCTTAATCACAAAAAGTTCATTAGCAGTAAGGACTTCTACCTAGCGAAGCGACAAGAACAAGAAGAACGTCACCGTCGCTATCATTCTACGTCGTACAACTTAGAACCGAATTTAAAAGCCAACCCAGGTTGCCTTAGAGATTTACAGACTATCTCTTGGGTCGCTAAAAAACATTTCGATACGCAAGAGGTCGTCGATTTAGTACAGACCGATTTTATGGAAGCGGATGAGTATCAAGAACTACTCGAATGCCAAGATTACTTATGGCAAATGCGTTTTGCCCTGCATATTGTAGCCGGTCGCAGTGAAAATCGACTGTTGTTCGACTATCAACCGCAAGTTGCCGAGATCATGGGCTTTGGTGATGATGGCAAAGCAGCGGTCGAACGCATGATGAAACGCTTTTACCGCGTAGCTCGTCGAATTATAGAGCTCAATACTATGTTATTACAGCGCTTCAATTCAGCTATTCTGGGCACTACCCGAGAACTTACCAATATTGACGAAGACTTCGCCATTCATGGCCGCTCGTTATTGGTGCGCCATGACGATGTATTTTTCTATCGCGCTAACTTAATTCGCATGTTTACTATCATTGCTGAATATCCACAGATTGAAAAACTGCACTCCTCAACCATCCGTTTGTTACGTCGTGTTCGCCGTCGTTTAATGGGTGATTTACAAGATATCGAAGCATGTCGTAGAGCCTTTATAGAATTTTTACAGCATCCAAACGCAATGGGTTTGCCATTTTCACTAATGCTAAAACACAGTATTTTGGTGTATTACATGCCAAATTGGCGAGACATTGTCGGTCAAATGCAGTTCGATCTTTTCCATGCTTATACCGTAGATGAGCATACACATAGGTTAATTCAGAACCTGCACAGATTTACATTACCGGAACATAAAAAAGAGTTTCCGCTTTGTAGCCAAATCATCGAGCGATTAGACAAACCAGAGCTGTTATACATGGCGGGTATTTTCCACGATATCGGCAAAGGCCGCGGTGGCGATCACTCAAAGCTCGGTGCAATAGATGCAATCAATTTTGGTGATTTACACAAACTACCAAAAGCAGACACTGAGCTTATTAGCTGGTTGGTAGAGAGTCATTTGTTGATGTCTGTAACCGCTCAAAAGAATGATATTTACGACCCAGACGTAATTTCCGCGTTTGCTAAACAGGTGAAAGACGAAACGCGTTTGAAATACTTGTATTGTTTAACTGTGGCAGATGTTAGAGCCACCAATACCAATCTGTGGAACGATTGGAAAAACACTTTAATGGCGGACTTGTATCTTGCCACTCGCCGAGCACTTCGCAATGGCCTAGAGAATGCCAAAACCATGCGCGAAGCTGCAGCGTCTAACAAAGAACAAGCACTTACTTTATTCGAAAATCTCGAACAAGATAAAGAGCGCATCGATAAGATTTGGCGCAGAATGCGTACTTTATACTTTGCTCGCCACGCGCCAAAACATATTCACTGGCATACGCAGGCATTGCTTGATCACCCAACCAGTGCAAAAAATCCATTGGTACTAATAAGTGAAGGCGCAGTAAGAGGCGGCACTCAAGTGTTTGTTTACGCCAAAGACCGCGCGGGGTTAATGGCAGACATCGTCACCACATTTGATTCAAAAAATGTTAACGTCGTCGACGCCCACATAATGGACACCAAAAACGGTTACGTGGTTGATACATTTATCATCCTTGAACAAGACAATACCTTGATCACCTCAAAAGAACGCCGTGACTCTATTAAAGAGTCGGTGACTAAAGTCATCACAAATGAAATGGAAGTACCTGCGCTTAATATGCGTATCCCTCGCCAAATCAAGCAATTTAACATACCGGTGAAAGTGCGCTTTATTGAAGGCAGTAGCAAAAAACGTGATATGTTAGAGATAACCGCACTAGATACGCCTGGATTATTAGCTAAAATTGCCACCGTGTTTAGACAGCAACAAATAACCCTTTATTCCGCCAAGATCTCCACTATCGGGGAAAAAGCCGAAGATATCTTCAAGATTTCTAGCGGCGACGGCGACCGCTTAAACGACGAAGAGGTCAAAAGTTTAAGTGATGCTCTTATTGAAGAGCTATCAAATTAATAAATATTTTTAATCAATTGACGAAAAGAAATTAGGAATACAATGTCTGATTTACAACAAATTATCGAGCAAGCTTTTGAAGAAAGAGCAAACATCACCCCAGCTTCAGTAACAGCTGAAGTAAAATCAGCGGTTGAACAATCAATTGCACTTTTAGACAGCGGTGAGAAACGTGTTGCAGAAAAAGTTGACGGCGAATGGGTAGTTAACCAATGGCTTAAAAAAGCGGTTTTATTATCTTTCCGTATTCGCGACAACGAAGTTATGGAAGGCGGAGAAACTCGTTTCTACGACAAAGTCGATAGCAAATTTGCCAATTACACAGAAGAAGACTTTAAAGCCGGCGGCATGCGTGTTGTACCACCAGCAATGGCGCGTAAAGGCGTTTATATTGGCAAAAATGTGGTATTGATGCCTTCATACACCAACATCGGCGCTTATGTTGATGACGGCACTATGGTTGACACATGGGCAACTGTTGGCTCTTGTGCACAAATTGGTAAAAACGTTCACTTATCTGGTGGCGTTGGCATTGGCGGCGTTTTAGAGCCATTACAAGCTAATCCGACAATCATCGAAGACAACTGTTTCATTGGTGCGCGTTCAGAAGTTGTTGAAGGCGTTGTTGTTGAAGAAGGTTCTGTATTGTCTATGGGCGTTTACATTAGCCAATCAACTCGTATTTATAACCGTGAAACTGGTGAAGTAAGCTACGGTCGCGTTCCTGCTGGTTCAGTTGTTGTGCCTGGTTCAATTCCATCGAAAGACGGCTCACACTCGCTATATGCAGCGGTGATAGTTAAAACTGTAGATGCACAAACTCGTGCAAAAGTTGGTGTTAACGAGTTATTGCGTAGCATTGAAGATTAAGGCTTGAGTTTCGAGTTTCGAGTTT
>JABXID010000008.1 GCA_013373245.1 Gammaproteobacteria bacterium | reverse complement strand
TTTCTAATCTAAATTCAGGGCTGAATTTTTACGTGACTTCTTAGCCATTATCTTCACCTAATACTGCTATGAACAAATCATAACATCCTCTAATTAGGTGGCCAAAATCACTATGCCACTACAATCTAAGTCTTTCTTCGTAAGAGAGCTTTTGCGCATCTCTTCGAGAAAGTTTACACGATATTCTCCATCAAACTGTGTGAATGAACCTAGGAGCTTTTTATCTTCTTTATTGACTAGAACTTTGTCCCTAAGATCGGAGAGGCTTTGTTTGAAATTATTTGTGTCTGATAAATCTATAAACTTAACAAGATTGAGAAACTCTAATAGTTCGCTGAATTCGTTGTCATAGAACCTAAAGCTGGTTTCTTTTATAGGGTTTCCGGTGTCGCCCCTAAACTTCTGAAGGACAAAGCCTAACCTGTTATTATCATTTTCATGAACAATAACCTTAATCTGGTCTCTACCTGAAGGTGAACTTCTGAGAATAAACTCACCTTTAATACGAACTATTGAACTTCATTTTCTGCATCTCCGTATGTACCTGTTATTAGTATCAAAGTATCATCGTCGGTAGCATTATATATTGCGTCTTGAAGGGTTCCAACACCAGGGCTAACATACGTTTCAGCCGCTTGTGCTGAAAAACTAATTGAAGCTGCCATTACAGCAAGAGAACTTACTAACTTTCTCATAATTCTTATTCCTATACTCTTAACTAATTTAACCTATTTTTGATTGACTCAAGAAAGCACGCTTCGCTTAATCTTTTTAAATATTATGCCTAAACTGTGTACATATTTTAAACTGCTGACAATCTCAAGTTAAGGTATGTGAAACAATTTGTATTGAGCTTGTTCTAGCTCAATACAAAACTAATAGTTATTTAGTAAAAGCAGCATAATAGTCACCAATTGAATTAGTTAAACACAACCCCTATTAATTATGGGGTTCATCAACTTTCATGTTTAACTAAAAATTAAACTATTAATTTAACTTTGGACTATATTCAACTATGAATTCACTGTTCGCTTGATAAAATACTGCTTTCATATCAATCCTTAGTAAATTCGCCAATTAAGGTGATGTCGACTGAATCGCTTTGTCCACTCGGTGTATTCACATCAATTAAGGCATTGCCAGTATCACTAACTAATCGAACAATTGTAAAAAACCATTGCTCGCTACCATCAGTGCTTGTCTCGGTAAACTTTAAATAACCTTTTTCTGTGACATTCCATTCAATTGAATTGATGTCAGGTTCCCCATCTTCATCTAGACCAAAATCAATAGTTCCTGTACCGTTTGAACTAAAGTTAACCACAATTACGTTGTCATTCACTTCCCCATCGGCAGTAAATGGGATAACGAGATTATAAGTCCCCACTATTTGTTCATGTGTAAAGGCTGTTCCTAACACTACATTTGCGGTATATGTCGAACCATCCATGTCTTTAATTACAACATCTCCGTTTTCTGAAATTAAATCACTGCTTGAGCCCGGTTCCTCATCATCTTGGCATAAGGGGGTAATGTCTGCTTCTTGTCCATTGAATTTACTGGATATATGAGGCTCCAAAACGCTATCCAAAAACTCCTCACTCGTGAAGAGTATTGTGTCAAATGATACTGTCATACCAGTAGTAGCATCTGTCACGAGCCAATCAGTATTTTCATCTTCTCTAGTGAGATTATAGTCACCTAAAAGACTTCCAGATACACTGTACGATGTATTTAGTTCATTATTTGAAACAACCTCAACTGAAAATGTGTACACGCTTTCTGTGCCACCTGATACCATTATCGCTTCATTATTAACAGATATTACATTGCCAATTAACTCAGTGTCAGAGTTTAAAGTTATTTTAGTTAGCGACTCTTGTGTGGACGCAAAGGAATAATTATCATCCTGCTCAGAGTAATAAGTCGTTGTTTTAAATTCACCACTACCTAAATCAAGTAATTCACCGTTTACTGATGCGTAACACTTTTCACCAGAACTTGATTCCGTATTGTAATAGTTTGTATAAGTACCATCGGAATTAAAAACGCTATATTCCTCGACGCTTTCACCATCAATATTAGAAGTTGAAACCCAAATACCTGCAATGTCGGCTAACATTGGGGCTTCGTATGGATAAGAAATACTCGAACGGTCACCGTCGCTACTTTCTTCATCGCCGCTTGAACAGCCAATCAAAAATAAGCAAAGTAAGATATATAGTGAAAATTTAGTCATGATGAATAATCCTCCGTAGTTATGGCATCATCTGAAATATTACGCCGATCAATCATAGCTCAGGTGAAACGTTAATAAATCATCTAAAAGGATGAAAAGTTGAAAGACATTCGCTATGTCTTGTATTAATACCATTGATCTCCAGTGCCTTTATTTTCAAATGACGTGCACCGGGTGAATCGGTAGAAGAAATTCAAGAAAGGACCGCGGGTAAATTAATCGAGCCAGTAACCACTTCTGAAATTAAGGTGTGATCTCAAATCACACCTTACTCTTTTTTGCTTACCCCAAAATAGAACTGATGGTTAAAACCTACTTATTGAGCAGTTCTAACTAACCGAACAAGATATTCACTACTTCTTCGCCACTCACTATCTTCTCCTAGGCCAAAATCAATATAATATGAATATTGATTGTTTCCTTTAATTGCATAAGGTGTTGAAGTCCAATATTCTGTTGCTCTTGTCTGCCAACTATCAATAGAAATGGAATTTGGAAAAATGAATTCATTTATTGAAGGATTTTTGCAAGATAACTCAACAATACTGGCTAACTCCTTGATGTTGGGTAAACGCCAATCTGAAAATCCGGCAAAATTAGTGTCCTCAGCAGCAGCTAAAGCATCTATCCAATTGTATTCAACTATATCATCTGAACAATCGTTATTAGCCCAGTTTTGCCCAAGCCGACACTGCATCCACAGCAAGCCTGTTTGCTTATCTAATACTGTGCCATCGTTATTTAGAGTAAAGCGGTTATCTGGTGTACTAGGGGCTATGTTATTTTTACACTCCTGAGCTGCATATGTGACAGGCGACAACAAAGCAACGGTAAATAAAATAAAGTTTTTCATATCTAATCTTTCCAATTGTAATTGTTGATGTGGGCTGCAATCAATTTTGAGTTCTTACTAGGCGAACAAAAAAACCAACTCCGGTATCCTTGGCATACCCTTTTGCTTTCCCGTCACCAAAATGAACCGTCCATGCATGGGTGAAGTTAGAGTTAGAACTATAGGCCCAAGGTGAAGATGTCCAATAGAAAGGACTTACATCTTCTGTGTTTGGAAAATAATTCAAGTCAATTGTAGGCTCAGAAAGAGAGTTAATTCCATAGTTGACAATTGAGCGTAATTCTTCTCTATTTGGCAAACGCCAATCATTAGCTCCACACAGTCCACCTGCATTTACTTGTGCCACATATTTTTCAGTATCGCAATTACCCGTATCAGAACAATCTCCTCCATTTTCTTCACCTGGCAGCCCGGCGTTATTATTTGAATCTGAGCTAAACCAAGTATATTTGTTATCTTTATCTCTTAGCCCATCATCATCGGTTTTTACTTCCCAAATGAGTCCTGTGACATTATCTTGAACGCAGTTCCATTCTACAGCATCAACTGACAGTGAGTTGCCTTCAGCATCTAACTTAGTAAAACTGAAACCAGCGTGCCCATCGGAATCGTCATTAGCGGTTTTATCTCGGCCGTAATCCGCATCTTGACCTTCTGGAATTGGATCGCCGTCATCATCTGTCAGCTGCAAGCAATCTTCATAATTATTATGACTTTCGCTTCCACCGTCATAAGCATAGTCGCTACATAAAATCACTCCTGTGTCATTCATCTTTTCTGTAATTGCAGCTTTAACAATCACATTGACAGTATCATCGCTTGAACTGCCTTCTTCATCGGTGACGGTTAATTCAAAAGAAAGTGTTTCACTGCTATTAGGAGCAACAAAGGTAACGACGGCTTGATCTGATAAAGACAAAGTGACAATCGAGCCGCTAGTTTGAGTCCAGTTAAAATTCAAATTCGTACTCTCTGCATCAGATGAACCAGTACCATCTAACGTTACAGTTGAACCTGCAGCAACAGCTTGGTTGACTCCAGCATCCGCTGTTGGAGGAGTGTTGGTTGATACTGGGTTGACAGTAACAGTTACAGAGTCAACACCCTCAGCTCCATCATCGTCCGTTACTGTAAGTTGAAAAGTGAGATTGTCACTGCTACTCACATCAGGGGCAGTAAAACTGGCGGAGTCAGAATCTGCATTAATCAACACGACGCTGTCCCCTGACAACTGTGTCCACTGGTAGCTAACAATTGAATCGTCGGTATCTGTAGCTGAGCCGCTCAAAGTAACTGTAGAAAATTCATCGACAGATTGGTCGATACCAGCATTAGCAATCGGAGGAGAGTTTTCAACGCCTACCTGTCTAACCATAACCGAAACAGTGTCCGAATCGGTTGCGCCATCATCATCGGTGACCGTTAGCTCAAACGTCAGGGTTTCATCCGCATCAATATCCGGTGCAGAAAAGCTCGCCGTCGCAGACTCTGCACTGGTTAACGTAACCGACATTCCCGCTGTTTGCGTCCAATTATAGCTAACTACAGAACCATCAGAGTCTGTACCACTACCTGATAAGGTAACTTCTGTTTGCTCTTCGACTTCTTGGTCGGCTCCCGCCTGCGCTACGGGTGCAACATTGGCGACCGAATTATCATCATTACCGTTATCACCTGAGCCTGAACCGCCGCCACAAGCCGTTAAAATCATTGAAGTAATAATACAAATTACAATACTTCCATACTTTCTGTTTATACGCTCCCATACCGACATAAATGACACCTATTACTATTTTTAATTTAGAGATTATACTTAAATATAAAAAAACTAATTTCATCCTATTGGATGAAATTTACTTACAACACTCCGGTTAAATATAAGAAACCAATCTCGATAACAACTCTCGTTGACTAGTCATTCCTGTTTTTCGGTATACCGACATTAACTGCGACTTTACTGTATTGAAGGAGACATGAAACTACTTTGCAATAGTGTTCAAATCAGTACCTTGATATAAGGCGCTAACGGTTCTTAATTCTTTTGGTGTAATGCCAAATTCTTCAGCAAAGATTAACCAGTTAGGCTGTTTATTGGTCATGATTTCTAACAAACAACATTGGTCTTGATGATCGTTGAAGTCGCTTTCAGCGTGAATGGGATACGCGTGTAATTTTAGTTTTTCTTCACCGTTTTCTAATACAATCGCCGCAGGTTCTGGCACTCTTGCTTGCAACCAAGCCAAGGTGTTAGTTACAAAGTCTTTCAGTGTGCCTTGCTGTAATAAGCCTTTTGCGAGCAACTTATCGTTTTTACAAGATAACACCGATTGTCTGCGCAATACATGCTCGGCAATAGCACTATGACGAATAACATTCAAGTCTGAGTCAACCAATAATATTGGGTTAGGGTTGTTATCGACGATAGATTTATACAACGATAATTGCTGTTGCTGGCGTAGGAGTTTGTTATGAATATAAAATGCGCGGTTTATGTGTGGCAGCATCATATCAATCAACCGCAGATCTTCTTTGGAATAATCGGGTTTATTCCTATCTCTATGCATAACCGTGTAGGATTCTAAACTGCGATTATTAATTGGAATTCCCATAATCATCCACTCCACTCCACTCCACTCCGGCTTCTAAAAACATTGGATAAAGGGGGCTTGCCCGCAACCTTTTTTGGCTTACCAAGTCAGAACCGAGGACCGTTTCTCCCTCTTGTACGTGCCGTGAATTTATAAAGTACGGGTCACTTTCAATTTTTGGAATATACCTAGTTAAAAAGGCTTGATGGTCAAAATCAGTCGTAGTTGATAAAAATTGAGAAAATTCAGGAATATGAGTCTCCTTATCCATCATCGACAGCCAGCCATTATTAGACCCAGTATAGTCCATAAACGTCAACAAAAATGGATTCCAATCACCATCGATTGCGCCTTGGTAAACCAAGTTAGTCAAAGTGTCGAGATTTTCCAATTGTACGTCACTGTAGCAAAAGTGTCATTTGTTTAAAAATCCTACACTATCACGTCAGTTTTAGCAAACTGTAGCGGTAGATTAGCTAACTGAATCGACACCAATATTAGCAGTGACCGTTTTATCTGTTAGCTGCGGTATTTGATATTCACCGTAGTTCATAGATATCCCTAATTTTTCAATTCCAATCTTTAAAAGTTATCCTAGTATTCTACATTCAACAGCAGCGTTTAAAAAATGTTTGTTGTAACTCGTTTCTGGACGTGCGACTTGAAGTCGTATGAAGCGCTGTTCACCGCGATAAGAGTGAACTATCTGTATCACCAGATGACCCTATGGCTCTGAATAAAGCAGCGAGCCAGACAATGTAACAAAGTCCTTTGGGGCGGGAAACAAATCGTGAGAGGCGTTTCTTCCTGATAACCACAATCGGGTAAGTGCTAAGGTGTCAGTATGATGAACATATGTGAATCCATGTAAGGTGCGTTATGCGAGAAGCAGCGGAAGTGGTTTATACGCTGTGGCCAAACGGCAATGAGAGTCGGAAAGGGGGTGTCCAGTACCCTTTCGTGATCGATATGCTCTCCGCACTATAGTGGGCATCTAACCTGATATTGCGCGACATACGGAACAAGGTAAGCCTGTATTTCTCCCTCTGGGAAAGTAATCTATAAGATCTTTAAGCCAGATATTGCAGGCATCATCATATTTAGCTCGAGAGCTGTTAAGCAGAGGGTTAATAATATCGTTAAACTGCCATACCTCTATCCATCCCAATTGGTGCATATGTCCTTTCAATGTATTAACAAGTGACTTTAGGTCGGTACTATTAATGTCTTGAGGTAAAGAATCATGAAGTTCTGATATTATTTCACCAAGAAATTTTTCATTTTCGTCACTTTTAGGTATTTGGTTAAGTATCCACCCGTAGAATTGAAATTGCTCTCCAGAGTTAAAGTTTGAAACTTGCTGATTTATAGACTTTAAATCATTTCTTACAATCAACGTTTGCTTAAGGATATTCCAGCCTAGCCACTTTATGAAGGATAAACTACTGTTAAGTAGTGCTTCTTGTTGAGAACCTGAAATTTGGTTGAATTGATGGCTTAATGAGATCTCGTTTATTATTTGGCCTAAAAGTGATAGCCGAATTGTTTCAGTAATTGAAAACTCAACGTCCAAACACTTAGCTTCATTTTCAACACGTTCAATAAGTAAATCAGGGGCATTGTTCCAGAGTAACTTAATTGCGTAAAATTCAGCCCATGTAAGACACTTATGCTTAATCATCCGTTGAAAGTGTTCAAGTCTAATAGGGTCACTTAAGCAATCTTCAAGTGAGTTTTTAAAATAGCTTGGGTCTATTACAGAAACAAAATCTTCATCATCAGATCTTTTTCTTTGAAATGCGGATGTTAAAAAGCTAGACAAAAAGGTTAAAAACTTTGCCTCATTCTTTAGTTCGGTAATGTTTTCATCTCCAATAGGGGTGAAAGCTAGTATTTCGCCTAGTGTTTCCCACAGTGCTTCAGAATGGTCATTTTGCTCATCTATTTGTCTTATACAATTGATGAATCCTTTCCTTTCTAGCTTATGTAAGGACTCATTTTCTAGGATGCCTAAATTGGTCACCTCATCTTTCAATTTAGTTCCCGTTAAGTCTTTCAATGATGGCTGCTCGAGCCATGTAGATAGCAAGTCACCAGCTGATTTACTATCGAGTACCCGAAGAGGATCATAAATCACGGACTCAATTTCTATGTCCTTCGAGTCAAAGAGTATAGATATTGAAGTGTTTTCAACTGGATTGTTTGCCTTATTGATCAAGTCGAATGCGTATTGATTAACTTCATACAACACATCTGTAGGATGTAGGTGTGATTAGTAAAGGATAGTTTTCAGCAGCTTTTTGGAATGAGTTAGATAAATGAAAACCCTCAATAGGTAGTCCATTTTGATCATGAATGAGAATTTAACATAACTCGGCTAAATGGCAATGAGTTGTACTTAATATCAGTGTTTGAGGCTATAGAAAGCGCTTTCGCTAGCTTTTGATGATCAAAAGCCAGCTCCTTGTTTTGATATTTCGCATCAACTTTATAAAAGCGCACCCCGTCAGTTGTTTTTGTGCGATATACCAAGATGTGGTCATTCGCCCACTGATGGGAACCAACTTTATTGGTGACTAGTTTATTAGTGGTTGTGCTTAATTGCTGTTCTGCTCGTTGATAATCGTCTTTAGTAACGCCAGCAATGACGTTAACGCTAGCAACTATTACTGAGAGCAAAATCAAGTATTTATTCATTATGAGCGTACCTGTTTCTTTATTGGTGTTTATAACCACTCAGCAAACTAGCATCTAAGTGCTCACAACCTGCTTTGAAATTCAATCAAAGGTCATAATCACGTTATATTTGGACAATCAAACAGACAATATCAGCGGTTCTAAGCAGTACGATATTCATTGTTTTTCTTATGACATATCCGTAATGGCGGTAACAACTGGGTTGGCCTCAAATATGTTTACCTTCTTAAAATCTATGTAAAAACAATATAGTCCGAAAATTTATTTCATAAATCTGTAGAGGTAAAACTTCTATTTAAACAAAAGGTTAACAGGCTTTTCAAAGTAAATAGATGAGTACAAAAGCTTAATACCTTTGAATTTAATTTAGGTAAGGCTATATTAGTAAAAGCGCATATTACTAAGGACTAACGTTGTTCAAAAAACAGTTTATAACGGCATTACTGTTATTTTTTTCATGCATACAACACGCACAAATAAATGTAGGTTTGACGCATTGGGTCGATTATACAAATCCAGACGAAACCGGTGTTTACATAGAGTTGGTAAAAGAGATTTATAAAAACGAAAAAATTTCTTTTAACTATAGCACGTACAACAGAATGACAAGCTTGTTCGATAAAGACGGAAATGATTTTGTTATCGGAGTTGCTAAAGAAGATGTTCCTAAAGCTTTCTATCCTCAGTGGTATCTAGATTATGATTACCCTGTCTACGCATATGTATTAAAGTCGAACAACAATATAAATAACGTATCTGATCTAAACGGGCGGTTGTTAAGCTGGTTTCGCGGATATGACATGGATAACTATATCGACTTTTCTCACGATAATTATCCAATCGATACACTCGAAATGGCGATGAACTTATTAAGCAACGGGCGTGTTGATGCTTTTGTAGACTTTGAATACAATATACCCGATGATATTAAAGCCGCAGTCAAACGTTTTCCCATTCTCCCTTCTAGGCCTATTTACTTAGCGTTTTCAAATTCAGATAAAGGCAGACAGTTAGCGCATACCTTTGATGTTGAAATGGCGCGCTTACATTCAAACGGCAAATTAAAGCAAATATACAATACAGGCTATATACATACTAAATTTGATAGTTTTGATCCAGATAAACCCAAAATAGTAATAAGTACTAGAGACGCTTCAACGCTTAAGATTGAAATGGAAAGTTCAATATATTCACTTGAGGCAAGTCTTTATAAACAAATTATCGAGCGTCTTCCGCAGTACAATATTTTATTCGTTAAGGCTGCAAACACCAATGATGAAGAGCAATATGCACTAGATAATTGTTTCGCAAACAAGGTGAGAACCGTTCATAGAGATAAAGACTTTTTAATATCGTCGCCTTTTTCGATTTATATGTTGCCGAGGTTATACTCGAAACATGACATATCAAATGTTAAATTCGATAACTTAAATACTTTATTATCCAAAAAAAACCTAAAGCTTGGCTTACCTTCAGACAGAAGGCTTCATGAAACCGTAGAGTTACTCCTAAATTCGGTTGAAAACCGCTTTATCGTCGATACAGCAACCCAGCCGTTAACTCGACTAAAAGAATTGAACTCTATGGATAACTTCACCATATCTGTTGAATACCCAAATGACGTTGTGACATATTGGCCACAAATTAGCGACGAGCCTTTATATTCTCTGCCTTTGCCAATTAAAGAGTTGTATACGCTCGGACATCTAATGTGTAAGAGAAGCGAAAAAAATCAAACGTTCATACAAGACTTTAATCGTGTTTTAGCAGACATCAGTAAATCGAACGCCTATTTTTCATTAATGAGTAACGCCGCCAGCGGAGTTTCAAAAGAAGAATTTAAACGTTACTACAACCAAATCTTTGCTCATTACCAATAAAGCTTTAAACCTTAACTAAGTCAGCACATGTATTGAATAACTGGTATTGATTAAATATCTTTGCGAATACGATATATAGTCACAGTATTTGCGATTAGAACCATAACTTCAAGTAAAACACCACCTATAGACCCTATGTAAGCATTATTAATAATCCAACAAGCAGCACCGCACATAAAAGCAATACGCATCTTAATACCTGACAAAAAGAAAATGGCATAGGTGCCAAAACAAGCAGCAATTATTGGTAACACGTCAACCCACAGGCTAATATTGTGGATCCCTCATACTAGGTTTGCCACAACAAAAATACACCTAGTTTTAAACTGTGAAAACGGATGGACAGTATGGTTCGAATGAGACTAACAAAACTGGTGACCATTCCAGTTTGGGACCCCATACAGAAAAAATACGCTGTTTGGCATAAAAACAAAAATGCCATGGTGATTTTTAAGTGATGGTCATTCTTTTTCGTGAAGGCGATCAAACCGATGCAAAAGCTCATCAATCCAAGTAATTGACCCATAAGGATTAAAGACAAAGCTTTCTCTTTAGGTTGCAAATGCCAATTTGGCATATAATACCATATAGAGTTTTCATCATCGCTTCATTCAAAATCTATATTTACTTTAAAACAATCTTAATGACGTGATATTGCTAATAGCATACTTGCTATATGTCAGTGTAAATATGTTCTTCACCACCAGCTAGGTTATTGATAATATGAAGTTTTAGTTGCGAGAAAAATAATGACAATAGAAAGGATAGAAACGAAACAGCGAATGAGCCGCATCGTAAAACACAATGGCACCATCTATTTATGCGGGCAAGTTTGTGCAGACGCCACCAAAGGCATCACAGAACAAACACAAACCATGTTAGATAAAGTTGACGACTTACTGCAGCAGGCGGGCAGTGATCGTGAACATATCCTCTCGGCGACCATTTACCTGAAAGACATGAGTTATTTTTCTGAAATGAATGACGTTTGGGACAATTGGATACCGGAAGGACATGCGCCAGCTCGAGCTTGTGTGACTGCCAATATGGCAAGAGAAGCGCTTTTGGTTGAAATATCTGTGATTGCCGCTGAAAAATAAAACTCGTTAGATCCGCAATGTAAACTTTTTAACGCTCGTTACCGTACATTATTTAAACAATACTGCGAGCGTTAATATTATGAAAGCTATCCCTTCAAACTCAGAAGACATTGATGCAACTATTCTTGCTGTTAACGAAGCAACGCACTATTTAGTTGGCTTAGAAGACCCACAAGGTAACTTTATTCCATTGCCGAACTTTGACCATGTCATACCTTGCGATTCACTCACAAATGCAAAACAACTATTAAAAGATTGTGATATACACGCTGCCAAGTTAACGTTGCAAACAGCCTATGATGAAATGTGCGGCTTGCCATCTTCTGGCACCGCGACCGAGATCATTACTTTTTAGCTATTTAGGAATTGATATGCAACTTTCTGAGCATCTGTACTTGTTCAACCACATAGTGTCCAATGGTAAAAAAGTTGACGATAAATATAGCCTCAACGAGCTCACTGCTTGGCACGATTTAGACGGCTATAGCTGCTTTATGGGATACAAGGACGTTACATTAAGTTTGTATTTCCATGGCCGATTTTCGTTTGATTATGAAGACTCTAAGTCGTTACTTGAGTTCAAAGAATTGAGCCAAACTCTTTACCGTCAAATTAAAAAGAACGACAACTAATTATAAAGTGGCAAAAACACTACCAATCAATTTTTTGTCCTTGCCAATCAATATAACTGAGCTGACCATCATGCTGAATGTGTTCGAGTATCGATAGCAGCTGATTAGCAACGAACTGAGGCGTAAACAACTGGCCGGCAGGCACATTTGCCTGAAACGGTTTAGATAGCGGAGTGTCTGTGGTTCCAGGGTGAAATGAAATAAGTTTCACCTGCTTGTTACGTCGGCCTATTTCTACCGCAGCGGTTTTTAACAACATATTAAGCGCAGCTTTTGATGCTCGGTAGCTATACCAGCCACCCAATCTATTATCACTGATACTTCCTACTCGCGCACTGAATGTAACCCAAGTCGACAAACTATCTTTAGGTAATAATGGGAACAAATATTTTAGCCACAACATCGGCGTCGTCGTATTCGCGTGCAATATTTCAGAAAAAGCATCTGCTGAGAAATCTTCTAATTTTTTTTCTGGAAAAATAACTTCACTGTGCAATATACCATGGCAACAAAAGACGCGAGTTATATCTGGCAAGCCCTCCTCTTGTGCAATGTTATTAACCACTTTTTGAACCGACTCTTCTTGGTAGTTTGACACTTCAAAAAGTTTAGCGCCGGTAAATCGCTGATGTTTATAAAAAGATAATTGCCTGCCTACAATCACCAACTGGTTATCATCCACCTTCACCAATTCACTGGCAATAGCTTTGGCAATTTCACTATTTGCGCCAAGCAGAATGCTTGTTTGATTTTTCATAACAGGTTCCTGATTGACAATATTGCTCTGCGCTTTTTGATGATTGGCCCTCTTTCAAAAAACGCGCACAAAAAGCTGATATAGGGTATCGATAACGTGCAAACAAAAGATAAACACCATGAGCAATTTGTTTTATTAACGGCAGTTGTAATGGCCATACCCAAATCCGCTTCCCAACCAAAGACCAAGCTTGATAAGTTACATCTAGTGCGTATAAGGGCTTATTGTCATAAAAACCATGTAAAATTCTCAACGCATCAGCTCTTTCAACGGTTGGGAATTGCTCTGAAAAGTATTTGTCATGTATATCCACTAAAACGATTTTATCGTTTACATCACGATTTTTTAGATGTCGCATCTCTGCCGCACATAGAGGGCACTTAGCGTCGTAACAGATATAAAGTAAATCTGGAGCTAGATTAAAAGTTTGATTCATGTTGTTTTCCCAGTTTCAATGAGCTTATACGAACCATTTCGCCGCGAGGTTCAACCGAAAGAAATCAACAACTCCTAAAATATATAAAACACCAATAACATCACAAAAAATTCACAATTATAAAATCGAAAAGGTTTTGTCTTTGTGCTAATTTGTATTTTATTAAAATACAAAAGTAAACGGCTTATAATTTTACGACAGGTGAAGGAACACACATGGCATTTACGTTTAACTTCTCACAGCTACCTGCACTTATCCCTAAGTTACTTCCTACTAAAAATTTGAGTTTTTGCAAACGTCTATTCAGTGCTCGAAGACTTAGAAGATTCAACCTACACCACGATTGGGTAGTAAATATCAGTGGCACTAATTTCAGTTCTGACATTAATGGTAATGTGCTGCTCCCCAAACAACACTTAGGCAAACTAGAAACATTTGATGGCGCAAGCGTGCCGTCTCCTTGGCTTGTCACATTTTTAACATTTGGTGTTCTACGCCCATTAGGGATTATGTTGACCGCTTCAATCGTTCATGACTTTGCGTTTAGATACGGTTATTTGCTTGTTCAAAAAGATGATGGCGAGTACCAACCTACAAATATTCAACGGCGGGAAGCAGACGAGCTTTTCCGGCTTACAATGAACTATGTTAATCAAACACCAGTTTGGGCATTTATAGCTTGGTTTTATGTGCGTTTTGGCTGGCTGTGGGTGCCCTATGCAGGTAAATTGTATCGAACCAAACCACCTTTATTAGTTATTGGAACAGGCTGTTTGTTTTTTGGTGGACTAGCGTTACTAACGATTAAAGTGATAATGGCAGTGTTAAATAGCCTTTTTGTTTGATTATTAAAGTTTGCCGAACAGCCAACAAAAAAGCGACTTCAAAAGTCGCTTTTTTTGGTTTTAGCTTCGCTTCAACATAACAATAATTAGATACTGTAAGTTGTCGATGCAGTGTCGCCGCCGCGTCCTGTCCAGTTAGTGTGGAAGAACTGACCACGAGGTTTGTCATTACGCTCATAAGTGTGCGCACCAAAGTAATCACGTTGTGCTTGTAACAAGTTCGCTGGTAAATTCGCGGTGCGGTATCCGTCGAAATAACTCAACGCTGAAGACATACAAGGAATTGACACGCCGCTCAGAGCTGCAGTAGCAACCACTTTACGCCAACCTTTTTGTGCATCTTTAACTACACCATTGAAATAGTCATCAACTAGCAAGTTAGCGATGTTTTCGTCTTTGTCGTATGCCGCTTTGATGTTGTCTAAGAATACAGAACGAATAATACAACCCCCACGCCACATAAGTGCGATTGCACCGAAGTTTAATTCCCAGTTAAACTCTTTTGATGCTTCTTTCATTAACGCAAACCCTTGCGCGTAAGAAACAATTTTAGACGCTAGTAGTGCGTCTTTAAGGGCACTAACAATCTCTTGTTTGTCACCTTCAAATGCTTCCACTTCATTTTCAATTACTGATGAGGCAGCAAGACGTTCAGGTTTTATGGCAGAAAGACAACGTGCAAATACAGCTTCACCGATTAACGTAAGAGGCGTACCTAGATGAAGTGCGGTTACGCCAGTCCATTTACCTGTGCCCTTTTGACCAGCCGTATCAAGAATTCTGTCTACTAATGGTGCGCCGTCTTCATCTTTATAAGCCAAAATATCAGCAGTAATTTCAATTAAATAGCTGCTTAACTCGGTATTATTCCACTCAGCGAATACCGCTTGAATTTCATCCGCCGACATTTTCAATAAGTCACGCATGATTAAATACGCTTCACAAATCAGCTGCATGTCACCATACTCAATACCGTTGTGAACCATTTTTACGAAGTGACCTGCGCCGCCATTACCTACCCAATCACAACATGGCACATCGCCTTCAACTTTAGCTGAAATACCTTGGAAAATTGGTTTTAATGCTGGCCATGCTTCAGGTGAGCCACCTGGCATGATTGATGGGCCTAACAATGCACCTTCCTCACCACCTGACACACCTGAGCCAACATATAAAATGCCTTGCTCTTTTAAAGCTGCAGTGCGACGTTCTGAATCTTCATATTGACTGTTACCACCATCGATAATGATATCGCCAGCTGATAATAGCGGAGCAATTTGGTCTATCATTGCATCAACCACTTCGCCTGCTTTTACCATTAACATGACTTTTTTAGGTGACTCAAGTGAGTCTACAAATTCAGTTAATGAGCTCGCGCCTCGTATCGACTTCCCTTTCGCACGGCCATTCACAAAGTTTTCTACTTTTTCGGTAGAGCGGTTATACGCAGACACTGTGAACCCTTTGCTCGCCATATTCAAAATGAGGTTTTCCCCCATGACCGCTAGTCCAATGACGCCAATATCAGATTTATTTTTCATAGTTGTGTGTACTTCATTGTTAGTTGTGAAAGTGCTTACCCCATCCATGTAATATTACTGATTTTTCCTTAATCAGCCTTTTTTATTATTGATTGTCGATCACGCCAAATGCAGTAGGTACCAGAAAAACGCTACCGACTAAATTTTATTCGAGCTGGATATTAGCACGCTCCTGATGCGTCTTATATAACGACCTTGTAGGTTATATTGCAAAACGTAATCATTATTGGCATATAGAACATCAAATGACGATTATCGTTTGCGTTTTTTCTTTTTCTTTTTTTTGTCATCGTCAGATTCAGCAGCTCGTTTAGCTTCGTTTTCAGCGATAATCGCTTTTGCTTGTTCTGCAAGCTCAACCGTCTCCAGAGTAATTGGCCCTAGTGTTCCAGAGCGATAATCATTTAGGATAATTTCAGAAACCTTATAAAGATCGGCAATTCCGCCCTTTCGAACACAAGAGCGTTTTACGGCAATCGCGTCGATTACATCAATAGGTTGCTGCGGTAACTCGTCTAATTGATAACGTGTTTTGATAAGCTCTGGATAATGCTCCATCAAAAACTCTATCGCATAATAGGCAATGTCTTCTTTCTCGGTCACCGTATCTTTGATGCCACCGGTAATGGCCAATCGATAACCACAATCTTCTGGTTCTAGTTTTGGCCACAAAAACCCCGGAGTGTCATGTAACACAATGTTGTTGTCCAAACGAATACGCTGCTGCGCTTTGGTCACGCCCGCTTCGTTACCAGTTTTAGCAATTATTCGATCAGCGAGAATATTAATAGTCGTTGACTTGCCGACGTTTGGAATACCACATACTAAAGCACGCAACAGCTTATCTTGACTGACGCGATGTGGAACCATCTCGGAAATTACATTAAGTATGTTCTTAATTTCCTCAGGGTTTTGTGAGGTAACCGCAATGGCTTTAATGCCGCGCTCTTGTTCCAAATGAGTCAACCATAACTCGGTTTGCTCTGGGTCGGCCAAATCACTTTTATTTAAAATTTTAAGAACCGGTGTATCGCCACGTAATTTAGGAACCAACGGATTTTCACTAGAGAAAGGTATACGGGCATCAAGTATCTCAATGATCACATCCACTTGCGGCATGATTTCAGCAATCTCTTTTCTTGCCTTATGCATGTGTCCCGGAAACCAATTAATCGCCATTTTATGAAGCCCACTTGTTGTTTAATAAGATTGAAAGGCTGAATTCTACCTGCTTTCATCTTCTCCATAAACCGATTAATATTCGAGCCTAATCAGATTCAAACAAAATATCGGAGACACAATATGCAAACTGCACTTATCACAGGCGCCAATCGCGGGATTGGTTTAGCGTTAGCGCAACAATTAGCTGATAAAGGATGTGACATAATTGCAGTGTGCAGAACCAGCTCTGATGAAATAGAGCAAATTGCAGAAACCGTATTCAGCGATATTGACGTTACTAATCCTGATCAACTAAACGACATCAAGCGCTTATTAGGCAGTCAAAAGTTAGATTTGTTAATCAATAATGCGGGATTATTAAAAGACGAACAATTAGGCGATATTAATTACGACAGCATACGTGAGCAGTTTGAAATAAACACCTTAGCTCCGCTAATGGTCACCGAAGCGTTGCTAGATAACTTAAAAGAAGGCAGCAAAATTGCCAATATTACCAGTCGCATGGGATCAATTGCCGATAATGACTCAGGTGGTCGTTATGGATATCGCGCTTCAAAAGCGGCATTAAACGCAGTAGGTAAATCATTGGCTGAGGATTTAAAACCAAGAGGCATAGCTGTTGCACAATTACATCCGGGTTGGGTCAAAACTCGCATGGTTGGATTTAACGGCTTGATCACCGCAGAAGACTCGGCCGCAGGCCTTATAAAGATAATCGAGCAACTGACGTTAGAAAATTCAGGTTCATTCTGGCACACCAATGGTGAACAACTGCCTTGGTAAATGCCTGCCTATTGCATACGCGAAACAATAAACTCTGAACCATGCAGGTGACTTTGTCACTTAGAACGATTAGAATTGCCGCATCAAACAAGCGACAAATAGATAGGATTTAAAATGGTTGTATTTACTACAAACTTTGGCGAAATCAAAATTGAAGTATTCGCCGACGAAGCGCCAAAAACAGTGGCCAACTTCTTAGAATACGTAAACTCTGGTTTTTATAACGGTATGATTTTCCACCGTGTCATTCCTGGTTTCATGATCCAAGGTGGCGGTATGTTACCGGGCATGGAAGAAAAAGAAGGCAACGCGGCCATCGAAAACGAAGCAAATAACGGCCTTAAAAACGAGCGTGGTACTTTGTCTATGGCTCGTACTAACGATCCACATTCAGCGTCTTCACAGTTTTTCATCAACAGTGCTGACAATGGCTTTTTAGACTTTAAATCAGAAACTCCAAGCGGTTGGGGTTACGCCGTTTTTGCTAAAGTGGTTGAAGGTATGGATGTGGTCGATAAAATTTCATCTGTTGATACTGGCAGCTATGGCTTCCACCAAGACGTACCAAAAGAAGATATCATCATCGAAAAAGCAGAAGTCGTTGCCTAATTAAAGCTCTACTTCTCAACTAAATAAAAATCCCTGCTTGCAGGGATTTTTATTGTATATTGCAACTAAACGACACTGCGCACACCCATACAAGGAATTTATAACCTTCATGTCATCAATACTTGTCATTGCCGATTTACATTTAGAGCCAAGCCGTCCAGACATCACCGAATGTTTAATTGAGTTTTTGACTGAGCAGACAAATAAAGAGCACAGCGCGTTATATATTCTCGGCGACTTATTTGAGGTTTGGGTGGGTGATGACAATCAAGACGCATTCACAAAGCAAATCGCCACGGCGATTAAATCCTTTTCTGAACAAACCCCTGTCTACTTTATTCATGGCAACCGCGACTTTTTACTCAGAAAAAAATACGCCAAACAATGTGGCATGACATTACTGCCAGAGCAACATCAAATTGATTTTGCGGGCAAAAGCTTGTTATTTATGCACGGTGACCAACTATGTTTAGACGACGTTGACTATCAAAAATTTCGCAGCAAGAGTCGTTCATGGTGGTGGCAAACGTTAATTCTGGCAATGCCATTATCGTTCCGGCAAAAAATGGCGCGCAAATACCGAGCCCAAAGTCAGTCGAGTCAAATGAGTAAATCACAAGACATAATGGACGTGGCAGAGCGGGCTGTTAAAGAAGTGATTGCAGACACCAACTGCGATTGGCTGATCCACGGCCACACCCACAGACCAGCCATTCATCAATTAGATAATAAAAAACGCATCGTGGTCGGAGACTGGTATGAACAAGGTTCGGTACTGGAGCTAACAATGAATAAAGATAGCGCTCAACTTATCGCAAATTTGCATAATCTACCGTTTGCGCCTCAACTATAAAAGTTAAAAAAATACATCACTATTCTCTTTTATTTCTCTGAGCTTAATCAATAAAACGATATCTTTGCCTTGCCAACGCTTCTTTTTTATTAAAAAATTCAATTTTTATCTCCGATTAACGTTATGTTACCGATTACTAAAGTCCCAAAAATAAAGTTATTAGAAATTATTGCTCGTATCGATTTTTTCAAACCCTTTTCTCTGGCTGAAAGAGAGATACTACTCGAGCGTTCAAGCTGCTATAAGTGCGTTAAAGGACAGAAAATTCAGTCGGAGCTTGACAATAATAGTCACTTTTACATCGTGTTGTCCGGACAAGTTTCAATATTCAAACATGGAAGCGACACTGTATTAGGCAATATTAATGTAGGTGAATTTATCGGCGAAGGTAGTTTCATTAAAAAGCGACCTAAGAGTGCCACAGCAAAAGCGATTACCGATAGTATTGTGTTATGTGTTGATCAAGGTGCACTAACCAACCTTCCGCATTCTATTAAAGACAAATTTAAGGACTCTGTTATTGAAGGAATGGCTAAACGGATCGTTTACCTAACTAAAAATATCCAAGAATTAAAAAACATCAATGCTAAGTGACTTTACTATTCAAGCATATAGCTTTTAGGCCTACCATCCATACCTTAAAAGCTTCAACCAAAACCAACAGAAGAATTGCATTAGACCGCTGTTCTACCAAATACCCGAAACTAAAAGCAAAAAGCCGTAACTCGAAAGTTACGGCTTTTCAGAATTAGTGGCAGGGGCGGAGAGACTCGAACTCCCAACCATCGGTTTTGGAGACCGCTGTTCTACCAATTGGAACTACGCCCCTGCATCGAAGGTCGCCAATTATACTGAGCAAAAGGCGAAGGTAAAGTCCCTTTTCAAACAAAATAACAAAAATCGATGCAAATGCTGATTTATTAACCAAGAACGTAAAAAGTTTAAGCGAGTGCGCTCTCATATCGTTATAATCACAAGCAATTTGGTAAAACTTTGAATTAATTAAATGCCTATTCCTTCTGATCCAGCTGAATACAAATGCCCTATTTGCAATACATCTTTGTTATTAAATACAAAATCACTTCAATGTGAAAATGGTCACAGCTTTGATTACGCCAAAGAGGGTTACGTACATTTATTGCCAGTGCAATTAAAAAAATCCCTAAATCCCGGCGATGATAAAAACATGGTAGTCGCTAGGCGTGAGTTTTTACAGCAAGGGTATTATGACTTTTTACGACAAACATTATTAACAGAAATACAAATATCAACAAACGAGAAACTATTAGATCTAGGGTGTGGCGAAGGCTTTTACACCAACTTTATTGCCGATGCGTTACCCGACACCACCACTTATGGTGTCGACATTTCCAAAGAAGCTGTGAAATACGCAGCCAAGCGTAGCAGTAAAGTCCACTATTCGGTGGCAACCAACGCCCATACGCCGTTTTCTGAACAGCAGTTTGATGTCATCATTAATATATTTGCTCCGCTCGTTGGCAAAGAGTGCCAACGTATTTTGAAACACAATGGACGCATCCTATCCGTAGCTCCTTCGAAACATCACTTAATTGAGTTAAAACAGTGTATTTACGACAACCCTGAACTGCACTCCCCCGCTACGCCGCCTGATGGTTTTGTGCTTAAGCAAAGTACTAATGTGCTAAAAGAAATCGAGATCAATAACCCGACAGACTTAGAAAATTTACTTACTATGACGCCTTTCGGCTGGAAAATAACGCCAGAAAAAAAACGCGCGCTATTATCAAATTTGCCCTTTATACTAACTCTTGATTTTGATCTGAATGAATTCGTTATTGATCCGAATTAACGATGCCGTCGTAGGTCTTGTAAATAATCTGTACCCAAATAATTATTAAGGATTAAACCATGAAATACGTTTTATCACTGGTACTTGTTACCATGTTGGCTTTTACTTCGTCGTCTCAAGCTGAGTTAAATGTTGGCGATATGGCACCTAACTTCACAATGCAAGGTACCGATGGCAAAACTTACACTCTGTCTGACTTTAAAGGAAAAAAAGCGGTAGTTTTAGCTTGGTTTCCAAAAGCGTTCACTTCAGGTTGCACCGTTGAATGTAAGTCGCTCGCGGAAAATGGTGACAAACTAAAAGCCTTTAATGCCCAATACTTCATGGCTAGTACCGATGATATTGAAAAAAATAAAGAATTCGCGTTAGAAACTAAAGCGGACTTTCCACTATTAAGCGATCCTGACGGCGAAGTGGCAGATGCTTACGACGTCAACATGTTTGGCTTTGCCAAGCGTCATACTTTTTATATCGACAAATCTGGCAAGATTGTCATGATCGATAAAAATGTTCGTCCTGCTACCTCAGCAGAAGACATGGCAAAATATATGGCAATGTTAAATTTCGACAAATAACTGACGAAATTTAACTATGTCAAATATCTGTCCGTTATGCTCAAGTCATGAGGTCGTAGAGTATCATCAAGATAAGAAGCGACCTTATCTGCAATGTCAGCGTTGTGATTTGGTATTTGTGCCAAAACGCCATCATCTGTCACAACAGCTCGAAAAAGCCGAGTACGACAAACACGAAAATGACTTGAATGACGAAGGCTACCTTACCTTTTTAAGTCGCGCCAGCGCCCCCTTACTTGATTACTTATCTAACCTACCAGATAACGATATTATGGGGTTGGACTTTGGTTGTGGGCCAGCTCCAGCGCTTGCCAAAGTATTAACCAAAAACGGGTTTTATACATCAATCTACGACCCTTATTATTTCCCAGACGAGTCAGCGTTAAAACAAGAGTATGACTTTGTTTGTTGTACTGAAGTGGTTGAGCATTTTAACAATCCACAACAAGGGTTTGATACCTTGATAGATTTACTAAAGCCATCAGGCGTATTAGTGATCATGACGAAACTGGTTATTGATGATGAACGTTTTAAAAACTGGCATTATAAAAACGACCCAACCCACATCAGCTTTTTTAGCGAAAAAACATTTGAATATATAGCAGATAAATATCAGCTAACATTGCAGAAAGTTGATAAGGATGTCCTGTTTTTGCACAAATCAACGTAATACTAATACCAACCTCTTAAACTAAAAAATCCGACGTCATTGCTGAAGTCGGATTTTTATTTATTACGTTTTTTATTTTAAGGTTAAGTACTAACCTAACTTATCTGAAGCTACGTGATAACGAGGGTCTTCATTAATGTTCATCTCAACATATTCTTGTGCATTTTCTAATAAATCGCGGCACTCTGCGCTGATGTGACGAATATGCAGCTTCTTGCCAGCTTGCTGGTACTTATCTGCAAGTCCATCAATCGCGTCGATACCCGAACTGTCCCAAATGCGTGACTTTTTGAATTCGATCACTACGTCTTGTGGATCATTTGCTACGTCAAACAACTCTTTAAAGTGCCTAACTGAACCAAAGAATAACGGGCCTTCTAATTCATACACTTTCCAACCTTCATCATCAATTGATGTATTAGCATGAATGTTTGATGCGTGTTTCCACGCAAACACCAACGCAGAAACAATAACACCAACCACAACCGCAATCGCTAGGTCAGCCGCAACGGTAACACCAGTGACCAAGATAAGAATGAACGCGTCTTCTTTATTTGCACCGCGAAGGATCTTAAACGATGCCCATTCGAACGTGCCTAACACCACCATAAACATAACACCAACCAGGGCGGCAAGTGGAATTAACTCAATCCAAGGAGCTAAGAATAAAATGAAGGCTAAAAGTACCACTGCGGCTGTAATACCTGATAAACGACCACGACCTCCTGAATTAATATTGATCATAGATTGACCAATCATGGCACAACCGCCCATACCACCAAAGAAACCATTGACAGAATTAGCGACACCTTGACCGATACACTCTTTGTTACCACGACCACGCGTATCAGTTAATTCATCAATCAAACTTAAGGTTAACAAAGACTCAATCAAACCAACCATTGCGATGATAACCGAGGTTGGTAGCACGATATATAAAGTTTCTAAGGTAAACGGCACCATAGGAATTGCAAAGCTTGGTAATTCACCCGCTAATGTTGCTGATGCTTTTTGCTCCTCTGGCAACATATCACGCACGAAGTCGATAACGGTGCGCGCTTCTAAGTCTAATCCATGAACCGCAAACGTTACTGTCAAAATTGCGACTAGAGATGCAGGAACCGCCGTCGTAAGTTTTGGCAAGAAATGAATAATAGCCATTGTCACCGCTACTAGACCTAACATGATATAAAGCTGAGAGCCTTGCATCCATTGATGCATACCTAAAGAATCTAAAACTTTAAACTGGCCAAGTTGGGCCAAGAAAATAACTATCGCCAAGCCATTAACAAAGCCGAGCATAACAGGGTAAGGCACTAAGCGAATAAACTTACCTAACTTAAATACCCCAGCGAGGATCTGTAATATGCCGGCGAGCACCACTGCGGCAAATAGATATTGAATACCATACTGCGCTACTAAGGCCACCATAACAACTGCAGTAGCACCGGTGGCACCAGAAATCATCCCTGGACGTCCACCTATCGCAGATGTAATTAAGCCCATCATAAATGCGGCATATAGACCCACCATAGGATCAACCCCAGCCACAAAGGCAAAGGCAACGGCTTCAGGTACAAGCGCTAAGGCAACAGTGATCCCCGATAACACGTCATTTTTTACATTTGAATCACTCTTGGTGAGCAAATTAAACATGACAACTCCATATTCGTAGTTTTATCAAAAGTCCTATACAGCAAGCATAGGCTAAATTTGGAAAGGCGCAGATTCTAACAAACTATGACTGAGTAATCATTCTATTGCTGAATTTTCTATCAAGGTAAGATCAGTGGCATTTGGCTGAATAAAAGCAACGAATCAAGAACATTTTTAAGATGTCGCTGTCTGGCTTTAGGGGTCAAGCACAAGTACTTCCATTTACTAACCCTCTGCGCCAAACCTCCCTGCTATTCGAGGGCAAATACTTTCGTAGAAAATCCCCTACACTTTACATCCCTGGGTTTCGGGTATAAGTACATCCATGTACAAAAAAGGCCAGCGTATAGCTGGCCAACAGTTTTTCAACCTATGAAAAATCCATAATTTTTGTTTAACGTAACTGTAAAATCGTCTGGGTGATGGTCGAGTTTACTTCGAGCGCACGAGAGTTCGCCTGATAGTTACGCTGAGCAGTAATAAGGTCAACCAACTCTGTAGTCAAGTTTGTGTTCGACTGCTCAAGTGTACCTGAACGAATCTGACCAAAAGTACCAGAATCTGCCTCACCTGCTAACGGCTGTCCCGACGCTTGGCTTTCGCTCCAAGAGGTGTTACCTACTTGGGTTAAACCTTGTTCATTGGCAAATCGTGCTAACATGATTTTAGTAATTGGTGTTGAGTCGCCGTTCGAGTACTTAGCTTCTACCAAACCATCTGTACCAATTGTAACACCAGTCAATCGCCCAACCGTCTTACCGTCTTGGCTAAACGCTGTGATTTCACTGCTTGATGAGAATTGGCTCAAGTTTGACATGTTGATATTAAAGAATTGATCAGGATCTGCACCGTTTGTAATTACACCAGCACCATCATAAGGAGCAGCAGGAACAGGAGCTGTAATCGCGCCTGAGTCACCTAAAGCCTCAGTCTGAGGGACTGGGAATGTGCTATTTACTGCCGCACCAGAACTATCAAACTGTAATAACATACCTCGTTGTCCGGTTGCGGATTCAAATACTACGCCTGTACCACCACTTAAAACAGGGTTGTCTTGCAAGTCAACTGGCACCGTATTTCCTGCATCATCGGTAACCGTGGTATACATCATCCAAGAGTTACCATTATTTTGTTGAGCTGCCGGCACCGATGCTAAACCACCGACAAAGCCATCGTTTGGTAACGCGGTCAAATCAGCATTGGCCTGTACTGTCGCAGGATCTGATGTTTTGACAAAATAAACAGACGCAATACGGCTGTTACCCAAAGAGTCATATATAACTGTCGACGTAGAGAAACTAAACGTGTCAGTGTCTGATGGATCGAACTGCATTGGATCTAACGGAAGTTCGGAGCTATTTAAGTTAAACTCCATGTCTAAGTTAGCTGTTTGTGAAGGCGCACCTGCTGTATCAGGTATCTGCACCGGATTTGTGGTACTTAGACTCACTGAACTTACAGAACCATCGTCATTTACCGGGAAACCCTGCAGATAGTTGCCGTTAGAGTTCACGATATAGTTGTCTGCATCCAACTTAAATGCACCAGAACGTGTATAAGTGATATCTCGACTTAAGAGATCATTGGTCATCGCAAAAAAACCACCGCCAGACACCGCCATATCGAGTGAGTTAGATGTAAACAACAAGCTGCCTTGGCTAAACTGTTGGGCAACATCATTTATTAACGTACCTTCACCGTTTGAAGTACGTGAGTTAGAAAAGATTGACGATGAATATACATCAGCAAATTCAGCTCTGGATTCTTTAAAACCATACGTATTTACGTTGGAAATATTGTTAGCTGTTACATCTAAATCTTTTTGAGCCGCTTTTAAACCGCTTAACGCTATATTAAAAGACATAGGAAACTCCTATCTGAGACTGTGACTAATGCCACCGTTAAACTAAATTCTATTCTGATGCCAGACGATTGGTTTATTCACCAACTGCTAGTACATCTGGTAAGGTTATCGCACCTAATCCTTGTAGGTTCAATTCAAGTCCTGTGCCATTTTGGCCAAGTGTTACTGAACTTACATTGGCATAGGTCAGAGTCGGTAAATCCGTCGATTCGCCGTTGACCATGCCGTTAATTCGAACCTCATATTGCCCCGGTGGCAAAGGATTGCCATCCATATCTGTACCATCCCATTCGAAATCCATCATGCCTGCACTTTGGTCACCCATCTGTACAAATCTAACTAATTGGCCGTTTGCATCGGTAATACTCATTCCCACGCCAAGTGTTGGTTGAGAAATAGGTACTTGCCCACGAAGACCCGTGCCATCCGAGTATGTAAGCGAGCTGTTAACCAAAACGTTTCGGCCAACTAATGACGAAGCTTCAAGCGCTTGGTTTGATGTCATTGACGCGGTTAACTGGTCAAATTTATCTCCTAAGTCACTGATTCCTTCTGCCATTTGAAACTGTGTCATCTGCGCAATCATATCTTCGTTAGACGTAGGGTTTAATGGATCTTGCATTGATAACTGACTTGTTAATAAAGCGAAGAAGTCTTGTTGACCCATTTGCCCATTAACTTCGGTAGTCACAATACTTTCTTCCTGCCAACGTAGCGGATCTAACGCTGGGTTCGAGACATTATTAGTTGAGGAAATTGTCATGTTCTAATACCTTATCGTTGACCCATTTGCAGCGTTTTTGTCAGCATCTGTTTCGCTGCATCTGCAATCTGTACATTGGTTTGATAAGCTCTTGATGCTGAGATCATATTCGCCATCTCTTCAACCACATTGACATTCGGTTTATAGATATTGCCATCACTGTCCGCTAAAGGGTGATTGGGATTGTGTTCAACCTTTAATGGCGCATCACTTTCGACAATGCCCAATACATTGACTCCTTTCGCTTGCGATGACATTGCTTTTGTCATTTCAGCGGCAAATACAGGGTGACGCGCCTTGTATGTCTCGTTAATACTGCTGGAGACTGAATTGGCATTTGCAATGTTACTGGCCGTGGTATTTAAACGCACTGACTGCGCGCTCATCCCAGAACCTGATACATCAAAAACGTTATATAAACTCATTGTTATTGACCTCCACTGCCAAGTGCTTTTTTCAGACTTCTCACTTTACCGTTTAACCACTGCAGACTCGCTTGGTATTCCATCGAGTTCTCCATGAACTTATTACGCTCTACTTGCACGTCAACAGAGTTTCCGTCACCCGTATCTGGTTGCATTGGATTGCGATAGCGGCTACTTGGATCTATATCAATGGATAGGTCAAAGTGCTTTTCGTGAGTTTTTGACATTTTATAATTTTGTTTATTTTGAGCGTTAGCCAGCGCAGACGCAAAGTCGATATCTTTTGCTTTATAGCCAGGTGTATCTGCATTTGCGATGTTGCTCGCTATGACTTCAGCTCGGTCTGAACGAACGAGTAAGGCATGTTGGTGAATGCCAAATGCTTTATCTAAACTGATCGCCATAATTACTCCGCTTCAAACTTCAATGCAAAGTACAATGCAAAATGAAGACCAATGTATTGACGAGTATAGGAATTTTTATAAAACGCTTAAAAGACAGGAAATTAACGGACTAAATTCAATTTTAAGAATGTTGAAAAAATATGCTAGTTGATATGAAGGCAAAAATTTGACTGTACTGTCATCAAATTTTTGCCGTTTATTAATGCCGCTAAGAACTTGCTCGTTGGCTATTGTTTTTTCTGATAAACAATGCCAGGGTTACAACGGATCATATTGAACTTGTCGCTTAATCCTGACATTGACTCTGAGGCTCCCAATATTAAATAACCATTCGGATTTAGCTGAGAGGCAAACTTGTTCACAATCTGAGATTTCAACTCGGCATTAAAATAGATTAATACGTTACGGCAAAAAATAATGTCAAACTTACCTAACAAGTGGTAACTGTCTAACAAATTCAAATGACGAAAACTAACTAGACGTCTACTTTCACTTTTAACACGCATCATACCATTGCCAGAGTCTTCAAAAAATTCACGTTTGCGCTCAGCAGACAAACCTCGTGAAAGCGCTAAATTATCGTATTCTGCATTTTTACATATCTCTAACATAGTGTTTGAAATATCTGTGCCTAATACAGAGAACATGCTTCTGCTCGCCGGCCTTGCCTGTTTTTTGTATTCTTGAATTGTCATCGCAATTGAATATGGCTCTTGTCCTGAAGAACTGGCCGCAGACCAAATTTTTAATGGTTTACCTTGGTCAAGTTCTGGCAGTAGCTTATTTTTTAAAAGCTCATAAGGATAGGTGTCTCGAAACCATAAGGTTTCATTAGTCGTCATTGCATCTATAATCGCAGCGCGCAGTTGACGCTCTGTAGGGTTTAATGTGCGGCCAATAAGCTCAGAAATCGTATCTGCACTAAAACGACTCATTAACGGAGACAAGCGGCTTTTAACTAAGTACTGTTTGTTGTCACCTAGCACAATGCCGCATTGTTGCTCTAAGAACTGGCAGAACAATTTGTAATCTTTTTCTGCCAGAGTGTTGTCTGTCACTATAATCGTCTCTAAATATTAAAGTTATTCTTCATGAAGCCACTTTTGAACAGATCCTGCTAACTCATCCGGATTAAATTTAGCAATAAAGTCATCTGCTCCCACTTTTTCAACCATTGCATGGTTAAATACTCCACTGAGGGAAGTATGGAGAATGACATGAAGGTCGGCTAATTTGGGTCGCGATCTTACTTCAGCAGTTAACGTATAGCCATCCATTTCTGGCATTTCAACGTCAGAAATAAGTAATCCAATTTTTTCGGTGACGCTGTGCTCACATTGGTCAGCAAGCTCAACCAAATAATCCAATGCTTCTTTACCGTTCTTTTTGGCTTCAATTGGTAAGCCAATGCCTTCTAGGGCTCTTTTCACCTGGTTACGCGCTACAGAAGAGTCATCAGTGATAAGAATCGTTCTATTACCTAGATCTTCTTTTAGCTCTTTATCAACAATCACACCTTCACTTACTCTAGTATCTGATGGCGTAATTTCCTCTAAGATTTTTTCAACGTCTAAAATCTCAACCAACTCTTTATCGATTTCAGTAACAGCCGTTAGATAGTTATATTTGCCTGAGCCCTTTGGCGGTGGCATAACATTTTCCCAGTTCAGGTTGACAATTCGCTCAACCGAGTCAACTAAAAATCCTTGAACCGTGCGGTTATACTCGGTAATGATAATAAAACAATTGTCTAAGTTTGCGATCGGACGACCACCAGTTGCCAAACCTAAATCTATAACGGAAATAGTTTGTCCGCGAACATGAGCAACCCCTTTAACAAATGGGTTAAGCTTTGGCATAGAAGTAAGCGGAGGGCATTGCAGCACTTCTCTCACCTTGAAAACATTAATGCCGTATCTCTGACGACCTGTTAATTTAAATAACAGTAGCTCAAGTCTATTCTGACCAACTAACTGGGTTCTTTGATTGACTGAGTCCAGTATACCCGCCATAAACCATCTCCATTAAAAACTCGGAACGAAAATTGCTGCATAACAAACACTATAGATTGTTATCCAACAAATGACGATAAAATTTACGAAAACGACAACTATTTGACAATGAAACCTGTGTTAAGAAAGTTGTCTCTCATAACTATATGATAAAGCATAGTAAAAAGGCGATGAATATGTTGAAAAAATTAACCAAAAACTATGTAATCGTTTTATTCGCGATATTATTGCCACAAAAATTATCGGCTGAAACCAATATTACTTTAGATCACAATGACTTGCTAAGAAGCGTAATAGAGTTTGTGGAACAACACATCAACCCGAATAACTCGGAAAATATAAAAATCACGGCATTACCGATAGACAGCCGTATCGTATTATCACAATGTGATTCAGAACTAAGCTTTGAAACGTCAAATAAACGAACTTTTACCCGACAATTTCCAGTAAAAGTGAGTTGCGAACATGAGCGAAAACCATGGAAAACCTACGTTCAAGTTCTCGTATCTGAAATGCAGCAAACCTTAGTGTTAAACCAAAATGTAGTCAAAGGCATCAGAATAGAACCTGACATGGTGAAGCTGGTGTCTATCGACAAGCATAAAGTGAAATACCGCAGTATCGTCGATAAGTCTGCTGTTATAGGTGGCCGCACGATGAGAAATATGTCGAAAGGCTATCAAATTGGTCAAAACGATGTATGCTTAGTATGTAAAGGAGATGATGTTGCTATCATTGCAAAATCGGATTCTATGATGATAAAAACCTCGGGAACAGCCATTGAAAACGGCGCTAAAGGTGAATCAATAAAAGTAAAAAATACATCGTCACAACGTATAATCAAAGGTATCATTGGTGACTTGCGAGAAGTTTACGTAAATTTATAAATAAAGTGTTAAAGTTTTTTTAATACTAGCCGATACTTTTGATGTAGAAAAAAAATAGTGGGTGTAGTTATGGTAAACAATATTAAAAATGGTGGTGTGCAAAATAATGCACTCTATCAAAATACAAATCAGAAGTTAGCGCAAGAACAAGCGAAACAGCAAGTTGGTCAAGAGAGCAGCACCAAACAAACAGCTAAGGACTCAGTGGCTTTAACGCCGCAGGCAACTCAGTTGAAAGAGTTACAAAAGCGTTTAGGTGATACAGAAGCGTTTGACCGCAAAAAAGTTGATGAAATTAAAGAGGCAATCTCCTCTGGTAATTATTCTATCGACTACGATTCACTTGCATCCAAACTCGCACAATTTGAGTTTGAACTGTAATTTATAGAAGTTAAAAAATGGCTGAACAAGAGCAAAAAAACGTACAACTTGCAAAATTGCTAAACCAACAAAAGCTAAGATTGCAACAAATGCTATCTTTACTTGGTGAGGAATTAGAAGCGATTAAAGTACGTAATGGCGAATTACTTGTTCAACTTATTGAAAAAAAAGAATTACAGCTCGAAGCAATTCGAAACGCAGATTCGGCTTTTAATAATGACGCATCTATTGATGTGATCAATCACACCCCTGAATTAAAAGACTTACAGCGTGAAATTAATGAATTATTAGAGCAGTGTCAGACACAAAACGAAGTGTGTTATTTGGCAGCTACGCAAAATCAAGTTGCAGTAGAGCAAGTTAAGAACCTACTTATAGGTGGCAGCAAAAATACCACTTACAATGAAAAAGGTTTAAAAAGCAGCTCCGGCTCATTGAGCAGAGGGCTTAAAGCTTAAAAAGCAAAATCAATAAAAAAGAGCGATTTATAAATCGCTCTTTTTTATGTCTAAATTTTACAAACCGATTAGTTAATTAGTTGCATCTAAAGGTTCATTGAAATTTTCAGGCTCTTTGAGGGTGCCTTCTATCGACTTTAACAAACCATTTTCAAAATTGACAATAACTTCTCTGCGAGTTGTTTTGTCTGTCTTACCAGACTTTAACGTATGCACATAAAGCCACTTGTCATCGCTAAATGCACTTTTTAACAAGGTTGTACCAAGTACGTATTCAACCTGCTCTTTGGTCATATCAATTCGAAGCTTGTCAATGTCATCTTGATTTAGGAAGTTACCTTGGGAAATATCGTATTTGTATACCCAACTACTGCATGCCGAAAGTAAAGAACATGTGAGCAACACAAAAAGAAGTTGTTTCATAGTTTACTGCATCTCTTAATTTTATACGCTCTATTTGATTAACTAGAGCTGAAAAGTTCCGTGATATTAGCAGATTTATTAAGTGGGAGTAATAGCAATTGTTATTTAACACAGGTTAATTTTGAGGAACACAGGTTTTCACCATACATTGTTTGCTTAACGTATTTGGCTCCTCAATTTAGCAAACGTAACCTAAACGGTGACCTCAAGTAAGTTACGCCAAAAAGAGCGGTAGTTACTTAGGTTACTAATATGCGAACATAGTTTAAATTGGCTACCAATTTGCTCCGAAAATTTGCGTTTTTGAGTTGCGGTAAGAACTAAATCATCAGACAACGTCTCCAAAATAATTTTGGTCCTTGCCTCTAAAAACGGCTTAAATGTTCTATCGACCTCACCGCTTTGTACATTCATCCAATCAATATAATGTTGCTGATCAATATATTCCAAAATATGTGGCTTCAAAAATTCATCAAAAACTAAAAAGCTCAACACAGTTTCTGCGGTAGGTTCGATAACTTTTTCGCCGTGTGGCACATCGAGCAAATTATTAACTACGCCTATTTCATGATCTAATAGTTTAATTAAAATCAGCATAGGTAAGGCATTTAATAAAGCAGCTTTCTTTAGTGCTCGCAGGGATTGTTCACCGTCGGAATCAAGTGCCTTATCCACTATCATTTGCGAAAAGCTTTGAATTTGTTCGAACAGATGCCTATTTACACCGTGCATTTTGACTTCAAACAACTGCCATATCAAACCATAAAGTTCTTCGACGGAGCCTTCAGTACATTGAAGAAATTTCCCTTGAAGTGCTTGGGCAGAAAGGTCACCATCAAATACAGAGGCATGTTCATTAACTATTTGCTTGAGTTTTTTTTCTGTTAACGAGGAGGATTCTAGCGACTTTAATAACTCGCATGTAAACTTAACGGTAGCCAGAGAAGACAGCGTCTCTTTTTTCCAGTCCAGTTTATCAAGTAGTCGTTGAGAAATTAGGGTATCAAACTCTTCTTCTAGATTGGATTTTTCGTCATAAAATGTGCGGCTATAATTTGAAAAACTCAAACTTCGGTAAAACACATCCGTTACGTCGTCCAATATAATACAATCAGCAAGTTCAATAATTGATGGCATCTACCTAACCTAATCAAAGTCAACTAAATTAAGCATAATCCAAAAGACAACGCTTTCTATAGGGGAATTCCCTATACTGACACATCTCAATTCAAGTTTCTATATCGGAAACGAAGTCGTTGGGACATTGTTAGGCACTTTAACATCTAAGCTCAGGGGAAAATTGGCATAAAAAAAGGAGCACATTAAGTGCTCCTTTTTCATCGAATAACTGTGTTATTAACGACGTAAACCTAAACGCTTGATTAAGTCGTTGTAACGGTCAAGGTTTTTACCTTTTAAGTAATCTAAAAGGTTACGACGTTGGCTAACTTTACGTAAAAGACCACGGCGAGAGTGGTTGTCTTTTTTGTGCTCTTTAAAGTGGCCTTGTAGTTTGTTGATGTCAGCAGTTAATAATGCAACTTGTACTTCAACAGAACCAGAATCTTTTTCGCTTGCGCCAAAATCCGCTAAGATTTTTGCTTTTTCTTCAGTGCTTAGTGACATAAGTCTCTCCAAGAATAAATTAAATAATACCAGCCAATCACTAACTCAGCCGGCAAAGGAAATTGCCTTACCTGACAAAGCAGATAAAACAAGAGCGCGCATTGTACGTGTTTAACAACAAATAGCAATATTTATTAGGTTTAGTATCCTAATAAATTGAACACATGCCTACAAAAAATCTTCACCTACAACTAGACGCTTACTTTTAATCTCGCCATTTACAGCGCTAACAACGCCGATAAATGTGTCGCTGTCTGAGTCGTATGCTGTCGCTTCTTCAACATCATCTATGCTTGGTCTAATAACCGATTGTCCATAGCGAAGCGTCTTCACCTCTTTGTTACTTAATTTAATGACAGGCAGCTCAGTGAGCGCAGTTTCCATAGGTAATAAATGGCTATCGAGTGCGGTGTAATCAACTATACCCTGCTCATCCATATTATTGTCTTTTAACGACTGAATTTGCTCAAGAGTTAACATACGATCACTCGGATATTTCGCTACGTGTGTTCGTCTTAGAACCTTAACGTGTGCACCACAGCCAAGTAATTGGCCTAAATCATCGATTAAAGTTCGAATGTAAGTTCCTTTCGAACAATGAACAACAAAATCGGCTTCTTGACCTTCAAAGCGCAATAGTTCGAAGCTAAATATAGTGATAGGTCGAGCCTCACGATCAACAGTGATTCCTTGCCTTGCCAACTTGTATAGTGGCTGACCATTATGTTTCAGCGCTGAAAACATAGTAGGCACTTGTTTTATTGCACCGGTTAAGGTTGCTTTGTGCGTCAATATATCTTGCTCTGACACATTTACGTCATTAACTTCAACCACTTCACCTTCAGCGTCGCTAGTATCGGTGCGTTCGCCAAGTTTTGCAGTCACAAAGTAAGTCTTGTCTGAGTCCAATAAATATTGGCTAAACTTGGTGGCCTCACCTAAACATACAGGCAACATTCCCGTAGCTAATGGATCAAGCGCGCCTGTATGCCCAGCTTTCGCGGCACCATATATCGCACGAACTTTCTGCAGAATATTATTAGACGACGCTCCTTGCGGCTTATCTACCAATACAATGCCGTTAATTGCTCTGCCTTTACGACGTCTTGCCATAAATCTTAAAACTCTTCGTCGTCAACTAAATCGGCTGGATTGTCGCCAGACTTTGCTCTCATGTTTTTGTCTTTGCTGATGGCCTCATCTACTTTACGCGACATTTGAATACCAGTAACTAAACTGTTGTCGTACTCAAATTTTACTTCAGGTACGATTCGTAAACGCATACGCTTACCAATTTCGCTACGGAAAAAACCACCCGCATTATTCAAAATTGCAATGGTTTCTTCAATCTTATCTTGTTGATCTTCTTGCCCCAATAAAGTCACAAACACAGTAACGTAAGCCAAGTCTTTCGACACTTCAACGGCTGAAACTGTTACCCAACCAACACGAGGATCTTTAAAGTCACGCTGCAAAATCATCGCTATCTCTTGCTGAACTTGTTGCGCAACACGATCTGTTCTAGAAAAGTCTCTTTGCACTTTTCACTCTCCAAAATTAAAGGATAAAAAGGGAGCCATCGCTCCCTTTGAATTAAATCATTGTAAATTTCATTATAGGTTGACGATGTTTTCGTCCAACCTATTTGAAAATTTATAGACTACGTTTAACTTCAACGATTTCAAATACTTCGATTTGATCGCCAACTTTAACGTCATTGTAGTTCTTAACGCCGATACCACATTCCATACCGTTACGTACGTCTTGGACGTCGTCTTTAAATCGACGAAGTGACTCTAATTCACCTTCGTAGATTACAACGTTGTCACGTAATACACGGATTGGATTGTTACGTTTAACGATACCTTCAGTAACCATACAGCCGGCAATCGCACCAATTTTCGGCGACTTAAATACGTCACGAACTTCAGCAAGACCAATG
>JABXID010000212.1 GCA_013373245.1 Gammaproteobacteria bacterium | reverse complement strand
TGGCTCTTTGGCAATTTTCAATACTTTACGGATTTTGTCTTCTGGCATGACCATGCGTTCAGCCAGCTCTTCCGGACTAGGTTCACGACCCATCTCCTGTAGCATTTGACGTGAAATACGATTTAATTTATTAATCGTTTCAATCATATGGACTGGAATACGGATTGTTCTTGCTTGGTCAGCAATTGAACGTGTGATTGCTTGACGAATCCACCAAGTTGCATAAGTTGAGAATTTGTAACCACGACGGTATTCAAATTTATCAACCGCTTTCATCAAGCCAATGTTACCTTCTTGGATTAAGTCTAAGAACTGCAGACCACGGTTGGTGTATTTTTTCGCAATAGAAATTACAAGACGTAAGTTTGCTTCAACCATCTCTTTTTTCGCACGGCGAGCTTTCGCTTCACCGATTGACATACGACGGTTTATGTCTTTAATCGCTTCAACACTTAAACGTGTCTCTTCTTCAATTTCTTTTAGTTTTTGGATACTGCGTCTTACTTCGACATCAACATCGATAAGCTTTTTCGCTACTAAGTCGCCACCCGCTTGAAGTAATTCAAACCAAGAGGTTTTTGATTCGTTACCAGGAAAGATTTTAATGAAATCTTGTTTTGGCAATTTTGCGTAACCACAGCAGTGTTTCATGATTAGACGTTCTTGAACACGAACTCTGTCCATCATGTCACGCATGTTTTTAACTAAACGGTCAAATTGTTTTGGAATAAGTTTGAATAAACGGAAGTGTTCACCCAACGCTTTAATTTTTTCTTGAGTCGACGGATGGGCACGGCCATTTTCTTCAATCGCTTTGGTTGATTCGTCGTATAAACGGCGCAATTCATCAAAGTGTTCACGTGCTTCTTCAGGATCTGGACCTGTATCGACTTCTTCTTCGTCATCGTCATCAGAGTCGCCGTCTTCGTCGGCTAGTTGGTCTTCACTTAACTCAGAACCAACGTGCGTAGCAGCAGGTGCTACATCTTCTTCGTTTGGATCTAAGAAGCCTGAAATAATATCACTTAAGCGGATCTCTTCAGCTTCGAACTGATCCCACTGGTCTAATAAATAGCTGATTGCTTGTGGGTATTCAGCTACTGAAGATTGAACGGTATAAATACCTTCTTCGATACGTTTAGCGATTTCGATTTCGCCTTCACGTGTAAGCAACTCAACGGTACCCATTTCACGCATATACATACGTACTGGGTCGGTTGTACGACCGATTTCTTTTTCTACAGTCGCAAGTGCTGCGGCAGCAGCTTCAACAACTTCATCGTCGCTGGTTTGTTCTTGCATCAATAACTCATCAGCATCAGGTGGCGTTTCGCACACTTTAATGCCCATGTCATTGATCATTTGAATAATGTCTTCGACTTGATCGGCGTCGATCATATCCTGTGGAAGGTGATCGTTAACTTCAGCAAAGGTTAAGTAACCTTGCTCGCGACCTTTAATTATAAGAAGTTTTAATTGTGACTGAGGAGTTTGCTCCATACAGAATATCTTCCACCTAATAGTTGAACGTTAAATCTGGCTAAAGTTTAGTTTAGCTGTTGCACTAGGAATACTTTATTGGGGCAAAATTGTCTTTTGCAACCCTAAAAATCGAACTGGCAATTATAACAAACAAATTAAAATCTGGCTATTTTTTATGTCATAGGTTGTTAGATTTCTGCCACTTTGTGGCTAATTCGTTCGCTATTAACGATTATTTTTTAGCGCGACAATTAGAGCCATGTACTCAGAGCGTTCATTTCTATCTAGCTGACCAGTTTTATCTTTAATTTCTAACATTTCTAAACGTTTTGCTAGGTAACTGTCTTGCAGTACTTTGAATGTGTCTTGGAATTCACCTTCAAGGTTTTCGGGCTCAATGTGATGTTCCCACGCAAATAAACGAGACAAAAATGAATACTCTTTTTTGTCCCGGTACCGCTCTAATAACACGTGGGACTTTATCGTAGGCTCATCCAATATTGATTTTTGGATATTGATAAACAAGTCAAATCCAGGAAGCTCAGCATGGGCTAAGGCTGGGATGTATTGAATTGAGTTAGCAAGGCTTGGTGTTTGCAACAGCAGTGCAATGGCGCGGCGCATTGGCGTTACTTGCAGTTCTGTTTGTTGTTGTTTTATTTGTGCAACGGGCGAGCGATTAACCGTTGTAACTTGTTTGCCAATCAGCTGTTCTAATTTTGCTAATAAGGCTTCTTTGTAATAGTCACTCGGCACTTGTTCGATAAGTGGTTTGGCGTTTGCCAATAGGGCAGACTTTCCAGCGTCGGTAGTGATATCTAACTCACTTAAAAAGTGCTCAAAGAAATAGCTAAGTAAAGGCGTTGATTCAGACATGCGTTGCTCGAACGCTTCTTTTCCTTCTTGCTGTACCATAGTGTCTGGATCTTCACCGTCGGGCAAAAATGCAAAACGTAAATCAATGCCATCTTTTAAGTGGGATAGAGCGTTTTCTAAAGCTCGCCATGCTGCATTTCGTCCAGCTTGATCACCATCGTAACAACAAATGACTTGTTTAGTAGCTCGGAACAGCATGGACATGTGCTCTGGCGTGGTAGCCGTTCCTAACGCTGCAACCGCATAATTTATACCTTGTTCAGCTAGCGAAACAACATCCATGTAACCTTCAACAATTAAGACTTTTTCTAATTTCGGGTTTGCCGTTCTCGCTTGGTAAAAACCATAGAGTTCACGGCCTTTATGAAATATTCGGGTTTCAGGTGAGTTTAGGTATTTAGGCGTGCCGTCGTCGATAACACGACCACCAAAGCCAACAACACGGCCTCGTTTATCACGGATTGGAAACATCACTCGGTTGCGGAAAAAATCGTAGGTTCTGCCGTTGTCATTTTTGGTTAGGACTTTCAAATCAACCAGCTGTTGCTGTTGTTCAGGTGTTTTTGATAATGTTTTTAGTGCACTGTCCCAACTATCGGGAGCATAGCCAATGCCAAAGGTTTGACACGTTTGGCCACTTAACTTTCGTCCCTTTAAGTAATCAATGACAACGCTAGAGTTTTCATTATGCTTGAGTTGGTGCTGAAAAAATTTAGCGGCTGTTTCCATTAAGTCGTAATCAGATGATTTTTGTTCGCGACTGACCGACTCAAATGTCTGGGTTTTGCCACTTAAGTTTTCACGAGGCACATCCAGAGAATGATGACGAGCCAACTCTTCTATGGCTTCGACAAACTCAAGCTGTTCGTACTCCATTAAAAAACCAATTGAGTTGCCGTGCGCACCGCAACCGAAGCAATGATAAAACTGCTTATCAGGACTCACGCTAAATGACGGCGATTTTTCATTATGAAACGGACAACAAGCCTGGTAATTCTTTCCTGCTTTTTTGAGTGGCACTTTGCTATCAATTAGGTCAACGATATCGGTTCTGTCGACCAAGTCGTCAATAAATGATTTTGGAATACGTCCTGCCACAGTGCCTCTTTTAAAAATAAACATCGAAAAATTATAGAGGGGAGATTTTGTAGGAATCGAAGTTTAGTTACAAGGGTAAACAGAAAGTTTTAAGCGGTAAGGATGGCTCAAAACTAGCTGTAAGTAAAAGAAAGAAAAGTTGCATGTTTCGAGTTAAGAGTGGCGAGGGAAAAGTAAAAGGAAAGTAGTAAGTTAAACCAATAGTCGTTTTAGATATAAACCTTGATGTTTAGTTGAAGCTTATTTCGAAACTCGAAACTCGAAACTCGAAACTCGAAACTTAACTTCCAGTTTGACTGTATCGTTCTGATTGAATATGCAATTTACCATCTATAAGTTCGTATACCGATTCAGCTATTTCAATCGTTTCTTGTCGATGCGCAATCATTACTCGCGTCATAGGCAACTGTGAGATTTGTTCACTTATTCTTGCCTCATTGCTTTGGTCTAAGTGACTAGTTGCCTCGTCCATAAATAATATAGAAGGTGACTGGTACAGTGCACGCGCGAGCAGTAAACGCTGTAATTGTCCACCTGATAAATTCGACCCCATATCACCAACCAATGAGTTGTAGCCCATTGTCATTTTTGTAATGTCGTCATGAATGGCGGCTAAATGTGCGCATTTTTCAATTTTTATGTAGTTGGGCTGAGGGTCGAAGAAGCAAATGTTGTCGGCAATAGACCCCGCTAAAAGAGTATCGTCTTGCATAACTGCTGCAATTTGTTTGCGATAATTTTTGAGCCCAATGTGTGTGACGTCTTTGCCGTCTAGTAACACTCGCCCCGAGGTAGGCTGTAATAGACCGAGCATGATTTTCATCAATGTGGTTTTTCCTGCACCTGATGTACCTGTGATGGCAATCGATTCGCCAATATTAAAAGTTATATTAATGCCATTCAAAATTGGAGTTTGTTCATCGCCATAACTAAAGTAGATGTTTTCTAATGTAAGTTGTCCTTTAGGCGAGTCGTCTTTCGAAAAATGTAATATTTCACCTTCACGATTGGCTTCTTGCTCGGTAAGCGCGATATCGGAAACTCGATCTAAGTGTAGTCGCATCATTTTAAATTGAATGACTTGCTCTATGAGATTGGCAAAGCGAGTGGTTAACTGGCCTTTGTATGCAACGAAGGCGAGCACCATACCAACTGTTAAGCTGTTGGCCATAACCATAAGGGCGGCAAAATAAATCACTAATATATTCTCTAAACCGAAAAGCAATTTATTAAATGATTCAAAGCTAATATTTAACCGGCCTAAACGAATTTCACTGTTGATGACTTCCGCATAACGATTTTGCCAAATGCTTTGCCGCTGTGATTCATTGCCAAAGAGTTTGATCGTTTGCATGCCACGTATGTTTTCTAAAAAGTTAGATTGCTCTTTTGCTGAGCTCTGAATCAGTTCTTCAGTTGCTTGGTGTAGCGGGCGGTACAAAGCTAAACGCACTAGGGTATAAAAAAGAATAGCGCCAAGTACAATAGCGGTCAGCTTGATTGAGTATAACAGCATCATAATAACAACCGTGACTGCCATGACACCATCAACTAAGGTTTCAACAAAACCTGTGGTAATTCGTTCACGAATTTGAGCAAGTGAACCAAAGCGAGAGACAATATCCCCGACATGGCGTGACTCGAAAAAGTTCATGGGCAGACGAAGTAAATGCCTAAGAAGATTTACTCCCATTTGCATGTTTAATACGCTGGACAGTCTTAATATCAGCCAGCTTCTTACAGCGTTTGTGATGACAGTAATTACCGCAATCAAACCAAATCCGATTGCAAGTACCTTAAGCAATGGCTCATCAAAACTAATCAAAACTTCGTCGACTACCCACTGCATGTAATATGGTGTAAGCAATGCAAATAGTTGCAGTACTAGTGATAACCCAACTAATTTGAGCAGCCCGGTTTTCAAGCCTGACATTGAGGACCAAAGTTGGGTGAACTTCATTTTGGCTTTTTCTTGTTTGACTTTAAATTTGCTGGTTGGGGTAAGTTCTAAACAAATACCAGTGAAGTGTTTGCCGAATTCTTCAGTAGAAAGTGTGCGCTTTCCTACGGCGGGATCGTTGATTGCAAACTGGCAATTTTTTCTGGCGCTGTCGCCCGAGACTTTAGTTAGAACGACAAAATGATTCATGTCCCAATGCAAAATACAGGGAAGTTGTAACTTATAAACTTCTTCTATAGGGCATTGTAACGCTCGACTCGCCAGTGCCAAGTCATCACCAACATCAATAAGTTGTTGTAAGTTCATGCCCTTTAAATTTGCGGAGTGGCGCTTGCGCATAGCTGCCATGTCGAGTTTTTGACCATGATAACATGCAATCATTGCCATTGACGCCAGACCACACTCAGCCACTTCTGTTTGCAGAATTAAAGGTGTGGATTTATGTAACGAAAAATTCAATTCTACTGTCATAGTTAATCAACCTACTGCGGCAACACGAATAACAACAGCGTAGATAGGGCATTAACCTGAAAGTGCAGGGCAATACAGTACCAAATATTGTCGGTTTTATAGCGGATATAACCCAATAGCAAGGCCAGTGGCAGTATGGAGATCATGTCGATGATTTCGTATTGAATATGAATAATGGTAAATATCAGACTGGGTAAAACAATTGCACCAAGTACTCCGGCTTTACTGTTTTTTAGCCTGCCGTAGCCAACCCCTCTAAAAATCACTTCTTCGATAAAAGGCGCAATTATACATATAGCGATTAGTAGCATTAATAGATCTAATGGTGATTGAGTTTTTGCTTTTACCTCGAGCATAAACTCAGGCGTCGGGACATTGAGTAGATAAAGCACATAACTTATGGCGCTATAATAAACAGCGCCTACAATAAACACCTTAACCAAAAGCCTGTTATCAATTGATTTAAAGCCTAAAAATCGAATCAATTGGGGCCTATCATCTACTTTTGTAATTCGCTTAAGCATAAGCCAAGCAATAAAAGCCGAAGCCATGGTTATTGCAGACATTACCACTGGATTCTTTAATGTAGATTCAAGGCTATAAGCGTCGCCAAACATCAATACCAAAGAGAGTCCTGCAGCAAACCCAGTTATTATTTGAATGCCCAAAGTTAAGAATAATAACCAAAGTATTGATTTAACTATTGAATAGTTAAGGTGACTTTTTTCAGCGGTTAGTACATGTTCCATATGTTTGTTTCCTTTTATTTAAAGTCTGAACCACCATCGATGAGTAACGCGATTAAATTACGTCTTTTGATTACTCTAGTGGCAATTTCTTTCTATTGAATTTGAAGCTCAACTGTTAAACCAAACTGGCATAAAAACCACATAAGTGTTAGTGACACAATGAGCAACAATAGTGTAACTAGTGTTTCCTGTTTTTAGTCTTATAAGGCCTAACACTATGCTACTGGTGAAAATAAATATAAGCGAGATAGTGTGCTCGTATTGAAAGTGAAGGATTGTAAAAATAATACTGGTAAAAAGTAATGTTCCCGAGTTACCTAGGCTAGTTTTAATTAATTTTTTGAACAGCCATCCTCTAAATATTAACTCTTCAATCAAAGGAGCCATTATGCAAATTGCAACTATTACCAATAGTGATTTTTCAACGGTGCTCATGAAGTGTTTTAATTCAATAGTAAATGGGTCAACTGGAATGTTGAATGTGTGCGAAAGTACGTCGAAAAAAAACTCTAACGCCAATATGAAAACAATAGTTAATATTGTGTAGCTAAACCTTACATTTTTAACATTGCAAAAACTTAACAAGCTGGAATAGTTCTTGGCGTTAAATAAATTTTTTAAAAAAGGTAAAACTAGCAGTGGTGCTAGAGCTAATGATCCCAGGGTTATGAATATTTCAATTTGAGGGTCAGTTGCTTCATGGATTTTGATTCCTCTGCTTGCTAACGCAAAAGAAATGATAAAGCCAAAAATTATTTGTGGTGCAAATGACAATAATACGCTCCACCAAACTACAGAAATATCAAAGCTCGAAGTTTTTGGTGGTGTTACATTTGTTAGGTTGTTGTTAGTAAATTTACTCAACTTTTGAATCCAAATAAATTATAAAAAATCTACAAAAGCAATTAATACCTTAATGCATGTGATTGGTGTATAACTAGAGGTGTGGTCAATATTATATTAACCACACCCCAAGATTAGGTCGTGCTTTAAGGTCTCCAGCCCGCAGAGCGATCAGGTGCACCAATGCTTCCACCGGATGAGGCGAGCTCTATACATAACCAGCGAAGTGCTCTTACTACTCGACTACCACCATTGACTTGTTCTATTTCATTAACGTTTAATTCACGCATAATATATACTCCATGTATCCGACTTTTGTCGGTTGTTGATTTGCTAATTCAACCATTGAATTAGCGATTAATATGGCTGGCTTTAGTTGTCTCGCTAAAGTTGACTAAAGTCAGCCTGCTTTATTTTCAAGCCAAGCATTTAAAAACTCTTGACTGGAAAAATCTGGTTTTAAAATCATTTTCGCAACTCGCAACTCGCAACTCGCAACTCGCAACT
>JABXID010000263.1 GCA_013373245.1 Gammaproteobacteria bacterium | reverse complement strand
GAAGCAGCAAAAGTAATTGAAAATACACAACGAGATTTAAATATTGCTGTAGTAAATGAATTTGCAAAAATATTCAATAAACTTGGAATTGATACAGAAGAAGTACTAAAAGCCGCAGGAACTAAGTGGAATTTTTTGCCATTTAAACCAGGGTTGGTTGGTGGTCACTGTATCAGCGTTGACCCATACTATTTAACCCATAAAGCGCAAGAGGTAGGTTACCGACCTGAAGTGATTCTTGCTGGCCGCCGTATTAATGACGGTATGGGGGAATATGTTGCATCCCAAATGGTCAAGGCTATGTCAAAAAGCAATATTCATATTGATGAAGCTAAAGTATTGGTGATGGGGATTACTTTTAAAGGGGACTGCCCTGATGTTAGAAACACCAAAATTATTGATATAGTTCATGAGCTTCGAGATTTCAATGTTCAAGTGGATGTATGTGATAGCTGGGCTGATTCTGAAGAAGTACAAAAGGAGTACGGATTGACGCTGATAGCAGAGCCTCAGCAAGGTGAATATGATGGAATTATATTGGCAGTAGATCACAGTGACTACAAGAGTATGGGACTAGAAAAAATAAGAGCATTTGGCAAAAAAGTCCATGTTTTATATGATGTGAAGCATGTATTTGGCCCTTTAGATTCAGATATAAGATTATAGGAAGTTAGATGAAAAAGTTTGCATTGATAGGAGCAGCAGGTTATATCGCTCCTAGGCATTTACGTGCAATTAAAGATACTGGCAATGAGTTAGTTGTGGCTATGGATATAAATGACTCTGTAGGTATTATGGATAGCCACTTTCCAGATGCTGAATTTTTTACTGAGTTTGAGGCATTTTCAGCCTATGTTGAAGACTTAAAATTAAAAGGTGAAAAGTTAGACTATATTGCTGTCGCATCACCTAATTATTTGCATTTACCACATATGAAGTTTGCATTGCAAAACGGCATAGATGTTATTTGTGAAAAACCTTTAGTGCTTAACACAGCTGACCTGGAAACCCTTACTCGCTATGAAAAAGAGCACGGTGCAAAAGTAAACTCAATTTTACAATTGCGTTTACACCCATCGATTATAGCTTTGCGAGAAAAAGTCCGAACAGCGCCCGCTAACAAAGTGTTTGATGTTGACTTAACTTACTTAACATCGCGTGGTAAGTGGTACTTGAAATCATGGAAAGGGTTTGATGAAAAGTCAGGCGGCGTTGCAACCAATATAGGCGTGCATTTTTATGATATGCTTCATTTCATTTTTGGTGACATTAAACATAACGAAGTGCATTACCGCGATGAAAAAACATCTTCCGGGTATTTGCAATATGAACGCGCAAATGTTCGTTGGTTCTTGTCGATAGATGCTAATCATTTGCCAGAGAATGCTGTTCAAGGGGAGAAGCTGACTTATCGCAGTATTGATATTGAAGGTGAAGAGTTAGAGTTCTCTGGCGGCTTTACTGATCTCCATACTCAAAGTTATGAGCGTATACTCGCAGGATTAGGTTATGGTGTAGAAGATAACCGTGCTGCAATTCAGACGGTTGATACAATGCGTAAATCTACTATTGTGAAAAATCCAGCTAATCCACACCCTCTATTAGCTAAAGTAAAAGGTTAGTCACTATGAGCTTCTACCAACATGAAACCGCTGTAGTCGATAATGGTGCGCAAATAGGTAAGGACTCTCGTGTTTGGCACTTTGTTCATGTGTGTTCAGGAGCTGAAATTGGCGAAGGTGTGTCTTTAGGGCAAAACGTATTTGTTGGCAACAAAGTAAAGATTGGTGATAAATGCAAAATACAAAACAATGTTTCTGTGTATGACAATGTTTACTTAGAAGACGATGTTTTTTGTGGGCCAAGCATGGTCTTTACCAATGTTTACAATCCTAGATCGGGAATTGAACGCAAAGACGAATACTTAGATACACACGTTAAGCGTGGAGCAACTTTAGGTGCAAATTGCACCATTGTATGTGGCGTAACGTTAGGTGAATACTGTTTTGTCGGTGCCGGTGCTGTAGTAAATAAAGACGTTAAACCATTTGCGTTAATGGTAGGCGTACCAGCAAAACAAATAGGATGGATGAGTAAGTTTGGTGAACAATTAGATATGCCTTTAACTGGTGATTTAACCGTAACTTGTCCACACACGGGGGACTTATATAAGTTATCTGGTAATACACTCTCACTAGTGACTGATTAGTTACAGCAGTAAATTAATACTAAAATACAATAATTAGCAAAACCGGAAATTTAAATGCAGTTCATCGACCTTCAGGCTCAATATAAACACTTAAAAACAAAAATAAACGCTCGTATTCAAACAGTTCTAGAACATGGTAAATATATCATGGGGCCAGAAGTACAAGAGCTTGAGCAAAATTTAGCAGAATACGTCGGTGTCAAACATTGTATTACATGTGCAAATGGTACTGACGCTTTAACTTTATCTATGATGGTACTCGATATTAAAGAAGGGGATGCCGTTTTCTGTCCTACTTTTACATTTTTTGCTACCGCAGAAACTATTGCATATCAAAAAGCAACACCAGTATTTGTCGATAGTGATGACGAGACATTTAACATTTGTCCTGTGCATTTAGAAAAGCAAATCGAAAAAGTGATTGCTGAAGGGAAAATGACACCTAAAGCTATCGTGGCGGTTGACTTATTTGGCTTGCCTGCAAACTATCCAGAAATTGAGCGAATTGCAGAAAAGTACGACTTGAAAGTAATTGAAGATGCTGCACAGGGGTTTGGCGGCGAAATCAATGGAAAACGCGCTGGCAGTTTTGGCGACATAGCAACAACAAGTTTCTTCCCAGCCAAACCATTAGGTTGCTATGGCGACGGTGGTGCTATTTTTACTGATAATGATGAATATGCAGAATTACTAAAGTCTTATCGTGTGCACGGCAAAGGTCAAGATAAATACGATAATATTCGAATTGGTATGAACTCTCGTTTAGATACACTTCAAGCCGCAATATTATTAGAGAAGTTGGCAGAATTTCCGACTGAACTGCTAGCCAGGAGTAAAGCTGCAGCAAAATACAACGCAGAATTATGTGAGACTTATCAAACGCCTTTTGTACCTGAAGGCTATGTTAGCTCGTGGGCGCAATATACCTTGATTGCTGAAAACCGAGATGAGGAAATGGCAAAATACAAAGCTCAAGGCATCCCTACAATGATTTATTATGGTACTTGTATGCATCAGCAAACGGCCTTTAAAGAGTTAGGTTATAGTGATGAAAACTTCCCCGTTGCTTCTCATTTGGCCAAGCACGTGTTCAGTTTGCCTATGCATCCCTATTTATAACCACTAAATTTGTAAGTTAACTTTTCAGTATGAAGGATACTTATTACCGGAAGATACTTGTTCTATTTTCCGGCACAGGGGTAGCCCAGTTGATTAATTTAGCTGGGCTTCCTTTTTTAACTCGTTTATATTCACCAGACTACTTTGGTTTATTTGCTTTTTATTCTGCAGTTGTAGCCATTTTGACATTGTTTGCAACGCTTAAATACGAAAACCATATATTATTATCTCGTTCACAGTCGGGAGTTACTCATAGCTATAATCTGATTAAAATTCTTTCTATTATTGCAGCGGTTTTAGTTTATTTTATCCCCCAGTTTTTAACGCCGATATTTGTTTATCAAACAGATATATTTATATGGATTAGTTTGGGTGTGGGCTTGGCTGGTTGGCAGTTAGCTAATTACTATTTATTAAACAGACAAAATAAATATAAAGTTATGAGTACGAGCCGAGTTCTTGCGGCTAATGTATTCTTAATTTCTTCGATTGGATTCCCTTTTATAATGGAAGACTACTCGCTAGGTTTGATTTGGGCATCTATCGCAGGGGTTTTCTCTTCTGTTATATATACATCTCTCTATGGAGCATACAGAAACCCCAATTTAGTAAAGTCATTCAAATTACTAAAAATAGAACCGAGTTATTACCGAATTATCCTGCCATCTAGCTTTATGGATGTCATGTCCAGCCAACTACCCTTAATATTTAGTAAAGGCAGTTTTGAACTAAATAAAGTGGGGAACTATGGCCTTTATAATAAATGTGTATCTTTGCCTTCAGCCATTTTAGGCAAAGCTGTCGCAGATGTATTTAAACAAGAGGCTTTTCAACGCTTATCTAATAATGAGTCTGCATCTAACTTATATATTGATACTGCTAAAAAGATGCTGTACATCGGCTTCTTGCCTTACCTTGCTCTTCAATTTATGGGGATACAGTTGTTTTCAATTGTCTTTGGCAAAGAGTGGAGTTTTGCTGGTGAAATTGCGCAAGTGATGGCGATCAGGTTTTATTTAGGTTTTGTTGTTAGTCCTTTAAGTAGTGTTTTGTATTTCGCACATTTTAAAAAGTGGGATTTTTTGATTCAAACGTTACTTATAGTTGCCATCGCTTTAACATTGTATATTAGCTATGTTCATAACGACTTTATGTTGATGATACAAGGTTTAACGGTAAGTTATGTAGTTAAATACCTTCTGCAGTTTAGCGTAGGTTATTGGATCACAAGTGTGAAAAAGGTGAGGAACTAATGCGACTTTTATTGCTGTGGTCAAGTGCATCACTACAGTTATTATGCATGGTAATATATTTTAGCCTTAACCTGTCTACGTTTGAAGGTGGGAAGGGCTCCCTAATGCTCTTGGCATCCTTAGGTTCTGCGTTGTTAACTGTATTGCTTATGTCTGAAAGACTGATATTTACACGAATGTCATATAGCCTTGGTGTGTTAACTTTACTCTTACTTTATTTTTTATTGAACTTGCTCTGGGATAGTCAATCAATAGCGCAAATTAAAGAAGTGACTATTGGTACTTCAGGGGGGGTTATATTTTCTTTACTGACAGGTATTATTGCAGCTATTGCAATGGCAGGATGGCACAAAGTGTATTCCTGCGCTCCATTTATGTTGAAATTGACAAAGCCTTTTGTCTTATTTCTCTTCTTAGTGGCTTTTGGATTGATTCTTAGAACTTTTCAAGAGGCTATCGGTAACGTGCGTTCGGATTTGTTTTTAGTACAAGACCAATCCGGGTTATATCAACGCCCAGGTAAAATAATGCTGATGTTATATATTTTACTCTGTACAATATTTGCAACTCTCCAAAGTTATTTACGCACTCATAGGCTTTGGGGGCTAACATCTTTATTCTTGCTTACTGCTATTGCTATGGTGCTAATGGCACAAGCTCAACTCATAGGCAGTAACTCGGGTTTAATAACAGTCACTTTTACGATGTTAATTGTTTGGAGTCATTGGTTGTTAATAGGAACTTCAGCTTTTTCGTTATTAAAAAGACATGTGAAATTAAAGCATGTATTTATGAGTTGGATCACAAGAAAGCTAGTTGCATACGGGGTTACTTTAATAGGTTTAGTCGCGTTATTATTGGCATGGCTTCTAGATAAAATGAACATAGACATTTATCAATTTAGAATATTTGGCTTTGGTTCAGGAAACGTGAGTTCAGTCGACTCAAGGTTGACCCTACTAAAAAATAATTTTTTGACCCAATGGGCTCATAGTCCAATCTGGGGCCATACACAGGTTGATTCGTTAACTACTGGTAAAGGTACATACGCACATTCGTTAATTTCATTGTTAACTCATTTAGGTTTAGTAGGTGCTTTATTGTTTGTCTTATTAATCGTGTTTATTTATCGAGATATCTATAGCTCACTAACAGTAAGAAAGACTTTTTACCACCATAAACAGTTTGCTTTGTTTAGATTGCTCGTTTTAACCATTATTCTACTATTCGCGGTCTTGACAACCTTTTATACTTGGATGCCATTGTGGTTTAGTATCGGGCTGCTTGGAGTTACTTTAGTATTTAAGGATACAAAAGTATGAACAAAACTAGAATATTATTATTTATCATTTGCTGCTTATCGGCGTGTGATAGTTCCAAAGTAGCTCTTCAAATTTCAGACCAGAGCGCTGAAACGGTATCATTTTTTAATCTCGAATACCGCAATCATAAATTATCTCACGGTGAACTGGAATTAGACACTGTCTATACCGCGACAGTATCAGAAAATCAGCAATACATCATTTACTCTCAAATGATTGACGGATGGACAGAAGTATTTTTATGGGATGCATTTGCAAATGCCAAGCAGCAGCTAACAGACAATAACTTGATTGAGTTTGAAGTAACTGTCAATAATCAAGCAAGATTTGCTTATACCGTAGAGCAAAACTCTGGGAATGGCTCTTTGATTTATCTCGATAATGTTGTGCTTGATTTGCCACAAGGTATGTATAAAAACCTAGCAATGAATAATAATTGGTTGGTTTTTAATGGGTATGACTCAAGCACAGATACTAATTCGGTCTGGATATACAATTTGAATAACGAGACACTTAATAGTTGGTCTGTAGAAGTATTCCCCAATAAAATTGTATGGGACGGCAGTCAGTTTGTTATCGATGGTATTGATAGCATAACTTTTGAAAACAATGTTTACTATGTTGATGTTGTTAACAAATCAATAGCCGCTCAGGGAGCAGGCAGCAACGCTTGTTATTATGTAAACGGTCAAGTGAACTGTTACTCACAAAGTCAAACTCAGGCTAAATTGATTCAGATGATCCAAAATGAACTTAGTACTAATGACCCTATGTTTGCACTTGCTTGTGGCACAGGCTTTGATGGCCGATTAAGTTGGACAGTGAGTTACCGTTTGCATTCGCTTATTAAGTTATTCGAGCTACAAGAGTTAGCCCCAGAGCTATATAAAAAGGTAAATTACCCTTTAGAAGCTGCATTAAATTATGGAGTTAACTGTTTACTATCAAACGTTGGTGTTTATCAATCGGAAGGGCATTTATTTTGGCCGACTAAGAAATACTCCATTGATAAGGAACAATTGTTGTCACTTGCGGTAAATGATGGAATGGTCTTATACCCCCTAATCAGGGCTGCAAATCGAGAGTTGTTAAGCAATGAGCAAGTCCAGGCACTTAAACCTTTAATTGAGCAGTACTATAAATTTCACGAAAAAGACTTTGATAAAGAGTTAGGTTTATATCGGTTCTCTTATGGTTCTCCTTTTTGGGCGGACGGTGTTGTATTACCTTGGAATATGTCTGCCGCTATGGCTTTAACATTTGCAGAGGCATATAAGCTAACCCAATATGATAGATACAAAAATAGAGCGGTAGAGCTAACTCAAAAGTTTGTTGATAGTTGGGTGTATAAAAATGAGGGACAATTGATGTGGCATTACTGGCCGGATGTCTTTTATCAAGGCTGGACTCAAGAGGACAACGTATCCGTTAATACACCGAGTTGGCCAACGAAAGTAGATACTTTGTATGAGGATTTATCACATGCGGGGGTTAATATTTGGCTAATAAACTCAATTTTAAATAGTTCTCTTGGAGAAAGTATTACTGTAGGGGCGTTTGAGGTGGAAATAGCAAACACCACTCAAGGGATAGAACGAAATGGAAAATATAGTCGTTTCATGAGCGGAGATGGCAAATATCAGTTTTTATCTCGCCGGTATATGCCAAGGTTGGGCTGGGTAGAATTAGGGAATTGTGAGTTAAATGCCGACGTTGTTAAGGGTTACCCTTGGTTTACAGCGCAATTTGCTCAAAACAACGAGTTAAACTATATCACCTTATTACTAAACGAGTTTCATAATGAAAGTAGTCGCCATTGTTTTAAATAATTTCAAAAATGACAGTCGAGTTCTAAAAGAGAATCGTACTTTAATGGGATTAGGGCATAATGTAGAGGTGGTCGCGATGCATGAGGTTGACCTCCCCACAGAAGAGGTGATTGACGGCGGGGTAGTTCATCGTATTCCTCTAGTTACAAGACGTTGGGGTAAATGGAAGCCAATCCAATTGATTAAATATATAGAATTTATTTGTAAGGCGATAAGGTTAACTAAAGGTGCGGATGTGTGTCATTGTCACGATCTAAATGCGCTGCCTATCGGAGTATTAACAAAGTGGTTAAATAAAAAAAATGTAAAGATAGTTTATGACGCTCACGAGCATGAAACTGAAAAAAATGGCCTAACCGGATGGATGAAAAAAGCAGCTTACTTGTTAGAATCTAAATTAATAAAACATGCGGATAAAGTAATTACCGTTAGCGATTCTATAGCGAAAGATTATGTATCATTATATAACATTGAAACACCTGAGGTAATTTTAAACTGCCCTGTGATTCAATCAATTGAAAAGCAAGATTTGTTTCGAAGTAAGTTCCCAATAAGAAATGATCAAACGATTTTTCTGTATCAAGGGGCAATGGCTTCAGGTCGTGGATTAGAAGAGCTCGTAGAAGTATTTAAGGCTAGAGATCATGACAATGCAGTTATTGTTTTCATGGGATATGGCCCACTTGTTGACTGGGTGCAAGAGCATGCAGAAAAAGAGTCAAATATCTTTTATTTGCCAGCGGTGCCGCCAGAAACAGTTTTGAATTATACCGCATCGGCAGATATAGGTATCTCATTTATACAAGATATTTGCCTGAGCTATAGATATTGTTTACCTAACAAACTGTTTGAATATATGATGGCGAGTCTACCTGTGCTTGTATCAGATTTACCTGAAATGAAGAAAGTAGTTGAAGGTTATCAAGTAGGAATAGTAGTTGAAGGTAATAAAATGCGAGATGTAGAGCAAGCAATTGAACGGATAATGTCCTTAGATATAGAGCAAATGAAAAGAAACTTACCAAAAGTGATTAAAAAATATAATTGGCAAGTGCAAGAACAAAAGTTGATAAATATATATAGGGCGCTGTTATAAATGATAAAAGTATTCTGGGGAGCACTGATATGTTCAAGTTTATTTGCGTGCTCAGAAAAAACAAAAATAGAAGAAATAAATTATCAGGATCGAGAACCTATTAATTTAACAGTGGAGACGTCCTACTTTGCTCTAAGCTCAGCAGAATTTTGGCCAAACCACTACCCAGATATGAGCGATAAGACAAGGGGAGACGTTGTTAAATATCAGCAAGAATTCAAGGAAAAAGGTTACAGCCCCGAATATAGACAAGCTTACCCTTATAACTCACATGGGACTTACTTTAGTTATGGGGTTCATGGTGCAAGTTGTCAGCAAAATGAAGTAGAAGGTAAAAAGAAACTCAATAAAGATGGTGTTATGATGTTGAAAACCAATGACGGTTTTATGTCTACGCCCGTATTAAGTGCTCAGTGCGGTATCCAGTCATACTTTTATCATAGACGGAACCTAAATGAAGAAGTATTAGCTTACGTGAAAGACCTATTAAATGCTCAAAATCAATTCGGGGGGTTTGAGTATTTGTATCATCTTAAATATAAATCAGTTGATTTAGCCCCAGGTTGGACAAGTGGTATGGCTCAGGGTCAAGCTTTAAGTTTTTTTGCTAGAATATTGCAAGATCATGAGTTAGAAGGTTTGCATAATGCCGGCGAATGGGCATTAAACTATATGATAACGCCAATAGAAGAAGGCGGTGTCATGTCAACTTTAGCTGATCTTCACCCAAGCCTTTCAAATTATATTATGTTTGAAGAAATTGTATCTGATACTGAAGCGCAGCCTCATATATTAAATGGTAATTTATTTTCTTTGATTGGACTTTATGATTGGTGGCAACTAGAGCCTGACGCACAGGCTGGATCTCATCACATCGCAAAGTTATACTTTGAACAAGGGGTAAAAACTCTCGAAAAGTTATTACCCTATTATGATGAACTTGGCATGAGTTCATATGACATTTGGCATTTAACTGATGAAAAACAAAGTGTTCATCTAGCGCCTGCTCACTATCATTATGTTCATATATACCTGCTAGAGGCAATATATAGCATTACTGACAGTCCAATAATCGGTCATTATATGAGACGTTGGTCCTTAGATGTCGGCTATATACGTGACTACAAGACCTCTTAATGAGATAAATTGAATGAAACGGAGTCCAAGGTGACTGGTACTACAAGTAGGCCTAGAAAAGTTGTGCATTTGACGTCTGTCCACCCTCGTTATGATACCCGTATATTTGTAAAAATGTGTCGTTCATTAACTGAGCTAGGATTTGATACCCATTTAGTCGTAGCGGATGGATTGGGTGATGAAATTAATAACGACGTAACAGTTCATGATGTAGGAAAACCTCAAGGTAGCCGTTTTTCTAAAATGTTAAGAGGACCAAAGAGTGTTTATCGCACCGCAAAGTCGCTAAATGCAGACATTTACCATTTTCATGATCCTGAATTAATGCCCGCTGGTTTGTTATTGAAGTTGACAGGTGCAAAGGTTATTTATGATGTTCATGAAGATCTTCCTAGACAAATTTATCGAAAGCACTGGATACCTAAGCCTTTAAGGTTTTTGATTTCAGTAATCGCTAAATTAGCAGAGTCTATTACTGCTAGCTTAGTCGATCATGTAATAACAGTAACGCCTTCAATAGCAAAAAGGTTCTCAAATACACTGGTCACAGAAATTAGAAATTATCCAGTGCTCAAAGAGTTTAACAATTCAGAAGCAAGTCACGTAAGAGATAAAATTACTTACATCGGTGGAATTTCAGAAGACCGAGGAATTGCTCAAATGATTCAAGCATTTTCTGGCACAGATTTAACATTTACTTTGGCTGGAAAATTTCAGCCTGAAACACTGATGGACCAATCTGCACAATTGCCGGGGTGGAGTAACGTAGACTTTATCGGCTGGCAAGATAGGGAGCAGATCGCTCAATTATTGGCACAATCTTGTTTGGGATTAGTGTTGCTGCAACCAACCGGTGATTACGAAGACGCTTATCCAGTAAAAATGTTTGAATATATGGCCAGTGGAGTTGCTGTACTGGCCTCTGATTTTCCTTTATGGGCAAACATAATTGAATCTACAAATGCCGGAGTATGTGTAGATCCAACTGACCCTGATTTAATACGTGAGACGTTAAATAAATTGCTTTCTGACCCGAAATCTTTGGAACGGATTGGACAGAATGGCAGAAAGGCGGTGATGACTAAATACAACTGGGATAAAGAATCTGAGAAGCTAGCTAGTGTTTACCACTACTTATTAGGCAACAAGACGTGAAACAGGTTTGGTACATAAATCATTACGCTGGTGGCCCAGGGCTTGGCCGAGCATACCGTCCGTATTTGTTATCTAAAGAGTTAAAGTCGCAAGAAGTCGAAATGACAGTGGTTACCTCGACGTTTAACCACTTAAACTTTAACCAAAAGCAGTGTAATTCTGTTCCAAGTGAATTTGAAACGAATATTAACTACGAATTTATCAAAACCCCCAGTTATCAGGGGAATGGACTGGGGCGATTAAAGAACTCGCTTACATTCGGCTTTAATCTTTTAAAGCTAAGAAGAAGTAAAACTAAGCCATCGACAATTGTTTATTCCTCACCTCATTTATTTGGCATATTCAGTGCGTGGTTCTTAGCTAAAAAATTCAATGCTAAACTAATACTTGAAGTTAGAGATATTTGGCCATTAAGTTTGATAGAAATAGCAGGGGTTTCAGCATTTCATCCAATTGTCCTATGCTTTAAATTACTGGAAAAGTGGTCATATAAAATAGTGGATCACAGAGTTGCGCTGCTAAAAGGTGCCGATAAGCACTTTACTAAAGTATCAAAAAAACAACTGCCATTTACTTGGATCCCAAATGGCGCTGACTTAACGCTTAAAGCAGCTGATTCGCTACCTGAAACTATCGTGCAAAAATTTCAAGACTATAAACAGAAAGGGTTTTGTATTTTTGGCTATGCTGGGGCGCTTGGCGAACCGAATGCTATGCAGCAATTTATCGAAGCAATGGTAAAACAAAAGGGAGCCAAGACGGCACTATTTATAATTGGTGATGGGCCACTCAAAAACAAGCTAATAAAGTTAGCGAAGCAATCAAATATTTCTACGATAGAGTTTTTCTCTCCAGTAACAAAAATAGAAGCACTAGCTTTTATCAATAATGTAGACATTGCAGTACTAGGCTGGTTAGACAAGTCTATTTATGATTACGGTATCAGTCCAAATAAAGTTTTTGACTATATGCTCTGCAAAAAACCGATATTACATGCTTGCTCTTCGCCACATGATCCAGTAGTAAGCGCACACTGTGGAGTCAGTGTCAAAGCAATGGATGCATCAGCCATCTCAAGTGCAATGACTGAAATGGCAAGTTTGTCGAAGCGTGAGCTAAATGATTTAGGTGAGCAAGGTTATCAATACTTGATTGAGCAGCATGATATGAAGGTACTAGCCGCTCGTTATAAAGAAATATTTAATTAAACTTTTCTCAAACTTTAGCAGTGATATAATTTTAATATCAATAAGAATAAAAGAACGCCTACTCATATGATAAAACGCCTTATAGATATTGTTGTATCTTTGTTAGCTCTTATAATATTAAGCCCTATTTGGCTATTCGTTGCTTTTTTAATATCTAGAAACTTAGGGCGCCCAGTATTTTTTAGGCAAAAAAGGCCAGGCAAAAACGGTAAAGTGTTTGAAATGATTAAGTTTCGAACTATGTTAGATGCCAGTGATAAAGCAGGTAACTTGCTTCCGGATAAAGATCGGATGACACCGTTTGGCACTAAGTTACGGTCAACCTCTTTAGATGAATTACCAGAACTTTTTAATGTACTTAAAGGGGATATGAGTTTGGTCGGGCCTCGGCCATTACTGGTTGAGTATTTAGACAAATACAGCCCAGAACAAGCTCGGCGACACGAAGTTAAGCCAGGAATTACCGGGTACGCTCAAGTAAATGGTCGCAATGCGGTTTCTTGGCAGGAGCGCTTTGATATGGATGTATGGTACGTAGACAATCAAAGTTTATGGCTCGATTTAAAAATATTATTTAAAACCGTTATTACTGTGGTAAAACGCGACGGTGTCTCTCAAAATGGCCATGTAACCATGAGTAAGTTTGGAGAAGATGATTGAGTTTGCTGATCATTTTAGGGGCGGGAGGCCATGCTGGTGTTGTATTAGAAATAGCGCAGCAAACGAGTGATTTTGATAATGTAATTATATTAGATGATGCATATCCTGAATTAAAATATTCACATGGATTACCAGTTGCTGGCAGGGTTGATGATTATCTAAATTATGACTCTACCAAGACAAAACTGCACTTGGGTATAGGCAACCTTGACTTGAGAGCGGCTTGGTATCAAAAGGCCACACATCACGGTTATTGTTTTGCGACGTTAATTCATCCTGCAGCGGTTTTAAGTTCTTCATCAACGTTGGGTGAGGGTTGCACTATCATGCCAAATGTTGTTGTAAATGCTAATACTCAAATTGGAAATAATGTCATTCTTAATACCAGCTGTGTCATCGAGCACGACTGCAAGATATCGGATCATGTTCATATCTCCCCTAGCGTAGCGATTGCTGGCGGTGTAACAGTCGCAGAGCAAACGTGGATTGGTATTAACGCTACTATTATTGAGTGTAAAACGATAGGGGCAAACTCTGTATTAGGCGCGGGGTCTGTTCTGCTAAGTAATATGGGCAATAATGAAATTTGGTACGGCGCTCCCGCGACCAATAAAACGAAATAAAGAGACTAACAATGTTAAATTCACCTATCGCACCTTGGCCAAATTATTCGGAAGCCGAAGCAAAAATAGTAACGGATGTTCTCAAGTCAAATAAAGTGAATTACTGGACAGGAACCCAAGGAAGAGAATTTGAAAAAGAGTTTGCTGACTATACAGGTGTTAGTCACGCGATTGCAGTTGCCAACGGTACATTGGCACTTGAATTAGCATTGCGTGCTATTGATATTCAACCGGGAGATGAAGTGATAGTCACTTCGCGTTCTTTTATGGCATCAGCAAGTAGTATCGTTGTGCAAGGCGGAACACCGGTATTTGCCGATGTTGAAAAAAATTCGCAAAACGTTTCAGCCAGAACCATTGAAAAGGTAATTACAGACAAAACAAAAGCCATTATCTGCGTACACTTAGCAGGGTGGATGTGCGAAATGGATGCTATTTGTCAATTGGCAGAAAAGAAAAACCTATGGGTAATTGAAGATTGCGCTCAAGCACATGGTGCGTCATATAAAAATAAAAAAGCAGGGAGTTGGGGCCACATAAATGCATTCTCATTTTGTCAGGACAAGATCATGACAACGGCAGGTGAAGGGGGCATGGTAACCACGAATAATAAAGAGTTATGGAAAAAAGCTTGGGCGTACAAAGATCACGGTAAGAGTTACGATGCGGTTTATAATAATCAACACCCGCCAGGCTTTCGTTGGTTACATGAGTCATTTGGATCGAATTGGCGGCTCACTGAAATCCAATCTGCAGTTGGCAGGTATCAGCTGAAATTACTCGACTCTTGGGTAGAAGAACGTCGCAATAACGCCAAAACTTATAGTACCACTTTGGCAGAGTTTCCTGCGGTAAGGTTGACGCAACCTGATGAAGATGTGTATCACAGCTATTATAAATATTACTTTTTTATTGATCCGCAAGAACTCGCGCAAGATTGGACACAAGACAAGTTAATTGAAGCGCTCAATAAAGAAGGGTTACCAGCTTTTTCGGGCTCATGTTCTGAGATGTACTTAGAAAAAGCGTTTGAACACTTTCAACAACCAGTATTACCCAATGCCCACGAGTTATCCCAAGCGTCGTATATGTTGCTGGTTCATCCAGGCATAACGAACGCTCAAATGGCAAAGATGCAAAGCGCATTAACAAAGGTCCTAAAACAAGCGTTATAGCTTGTCGCTTACAACTCTTTGTTCATGTGATAAACTAGGCGTTAGACTTGTTGAATGATGACTAAATATGGTTAATTTATCTGGAGCTTTTGAAAAGCTATTCTCCTTACCAAGAACGACTAAAAAACGTATTTTATTATTAATCGATCTTATTGTTGCTATAGGTTCCGTACTCATTGCCAGCTTAGTCATACTGCAACATCAGATGTCTTTGGAGCGAGTTGTTGGCTTGTTGTGGTTAACGCCTGCTGTATATATTCTAGTTGGCCTAATAATGGGGAATTACCGAACCGCACTTCGATTTATTGATAATCGTTCAATTTTATCCTTAATTTTTCCAGTAACCGCGTCAAGTGTTTTATTATTTGTTGTATTAAATACAAGTGAATCTTTTACTTTAGCATTGCCTTTAACCACAGTTTATTTTTTTACACTATTGGCATTAGTTGGATTCATTCGATTATTACCACAGATTATCAGTCGCACTTACCCAGCGCATTGTGAGCCTGTTATTATTTATGGCGCAGGTGCTGCAGGAAGACGTTTATTAAATAATTTAAACCAAGATAAGCGGTATAGACCTTGCGCCTTGGTCGATGACAATAAGTTACTGACCAAAGTGCGTATAGACGGAATTCGCGTGTACCACGCAAGTAAACTTGCTGAAGTAATGAAAATATACAACAGCAACAAAGTATTACTTGCCATCCCCTCCAGCAATAACGCCGACAGAAAACGTATTCTAAAAAACTTAGAAACACTAAAAGTCAGCGTCAAAACGTTACCAGGCTTAAGTCAAATATTGTCTGAGCCTGAGCAAATTAATAAAGTTCAAGACATTGACATTAACGATTTGTTGGGGCGTGACCCGGTCACACCTAACGATCAGTTAATGCACAAATGTATTACAAATAAAGCCGTTTTAGTGACGGGAGCCGGGGGGTCTATAGGCTCTGAATTATGCCGACAAATTATTGCTCAAAACCCTAGCGTTATTGTTTTATACGAAGTATCAGAGTTCAACCTTTATAAAATTGATCAAGATTTACAACAATTAAGTCGTTCACTTAAATTAGGTACAAAAATTATAGCCGCTTTGGGAGACGTCAAAAACCTAAACCGGTTAGACGAGTTTATAAAAACCTTTAATATACAAACTATTTATCACGCAGCAGCCTATAAACATGTACCAATCGTTGAGCACAATGTGACCCAAGGTGTGCACAATAATGTGATTGGCTCTTATAACGTGGCTAAATTAGCTTGTGACAATGATATTGAAACCTGTGTACTGGTTTCCACAGATAAAGCCGTAAGACCGACCAATGTAATGGGCGCGACAAAACGTTTATCAGAATTGAGTTTTCAAGCGTTTGCCAAAGCAAATAAATGCGCCACTACTTTTTCAATGGTGCGCTTTGGTAATGTTTTAGGCTCATCAGGGTCGGTTGTGCCTTTGTTCAGAGAGCAAATTAAAATGGGGGGGCCCATTACGGTGACACACAAAGAAATAACCCGATTTTTTATGACTATACCAGAAGCCTCACAACTGGTTATTCAAGCAGGTGCCATGGCCAAAGGTGGTGAAGTGTTTGTATTGGATATGGGCGAGCCGGTAAAAATTTATGACTTAGCCAAAAAAATGGTGCACTTGATGGGCAAAAGTCTAAAAACCGAAAATGATGAAAGCTCAGGCATTGAAGTAAAGTTTAATGGCCTGCGCCCCGGTGAAAAGCTTTACGAAGAATTATTAATAAGTGGCGATGTAGAAGGCACCGAACATAGTCGTATTATGATGTCGAAAGAAAGTGATATCAGCCTAGATAAATTAGAGCAAATGGTGGCATTAGTAAAAAATCTGTTGCGCGAGCAGAACACTAACCAACTGTTAGCGTTATTACTTGAGTATTGTGACGGGTTTGACCATAAATCCGGCAATAATGACTATTTACATTTAATGAATCGCGATGCAGAAAAGAACCAGAACAAAAGCAGGAGCGACAAAAAACAACAACACGTTTTAAGGAAGTTATCACCTAATTAAATCTGCCCATTATTGCAATTGTCATTAAAGCCCTGTTAAAAAGTTAAATGACATATTATTGTAAAAAAAGAGTTTTTTTTACATGTAGTGATTATTAACGAACTATTTTACCTAATTTTAAAAAAAAAACTGGTTAATTAATATTCATTAACTATTATTGAAATATCTTTTGGTTAAAAATCACGCTAAAACCGCGAAAAACATAAAAAAACATGCTTGACAGAAAAACCACTTTATATAAACTCACTTCCAGTACAGATCGCATTTCTGTACGAATGCATTCGTTATGCGAAAAACAAAATTTATGGAGAAATAAAATATGTTTAACTCTAAGTTAACAAAAGTTGCATTGGCGTTAGCGCTAAGTGCATCAGCTGCAGCACATGCAGCAAATGATCTAACTTTAGTCGCGACGACTGACGTTGCTGACGGTACTAATACTGTTGCAGCGGTAGAAGACTTGACTTTTGCGAAGGAATTGTCTGCAACTACAGCAACTAATTCTCACGCATTTGCTAACGCAGCGGTAACAGCTAACTTTATAACTTATGAAGCTTCTGGTACTGGTATCCCAAATGACGGTTTCATTACCTTTACGTTTACAAACGGTGGTATTACTGACAGCGGTACGCTTGACTTAACTCGCCAGGTTACTCCTGGTACAGATAACGATGAAGAATCAGTAGGCTCTATTTTTTCTAAAGTAACAAACGCAGACGGTTACCTTTCGTCAGTTACTTTCCAAGTATCTTCAACAATTGATTTAGGTGATGTTTTAATCCTTCAATCAAATGCTGCTGGTGGCGATGATAACACTTTTGATGGTACACCAGCTGTATTTCGAGCTGCCCGTAACCTAGCAAAAGATGATGTGATTTCAGTAGCCGTAACTACTAAAACACCAAGTTTAGTAGACTTTGCTGATGGCGCTGCTTCTGCGTTAACTATTGTAACGGCAGCTGACGGTTATACATCAACGGCTATTACTTCTGTCGAGTCTTCAGTTGATTTCGCTGGTGGCGGTACTGACTTCTTAACAACAAATACTAGCTCTGAAGCTACAGATCTTGGTATTGCTGCTGCGGCGCTAAGTGAGCCGTTAGTATTGGATGCTAACGATACTGTGACAATTTCTGTTACAACGGATACCTGTGAAGCAGTAGACGACGATCTAGCATCTGTTCAGTTTGGTCAAACAGCGCAAGACGCAACAAGCAAAGACTACGACACTTGTACGTGGACATTTGCTGGTGCTGCAAACGCAACAGCTGGTGCTGACGCTGTTGCAGGTACTGCCGATATCGAAATTATCGTTAACGATGAAGACGATATTACCTCTACAGATTGGACGTACACAGTAAGTGTTGAAGATGAGTTAGGTAATGATTCTGAATTGCTATCTGGTACATCTCATGAGTGGATTGCTCAAGTTCAAGGGTCTAACGCATACGTACCGTACATGTATCACGTAAATGCGTCTGGCTGGTTCTCTCAAGCTAAACTAGCGAACTTAGCTAGTGAAGAAGTAGATGTTGCTGCAACTGTAACTCTGAAAGATATGACAGCTGGTACTGATGCAGTAGTATATACAGACTACAAAGTGGCAACAATTGCTGCTAATGACATTGCACAGCTAACAGGTACACAAATTGTTGAAGCGTTAATCACGCCAACTGGTGACGCGTTAAAAGGTTATAATACAACTGCAGTAGACCTAGACACAACTCACACGTACCACATGTCTGTTAAGTTCACGTTTGACGGTGCAGCTGATGAAGATCAGTTTGAAGTTTCTCTTCAAAACGTATCTCCAACTGGTCGTGCAAACGGTCAAGTGTACTACGGTTCAGGCCGTTCTATCGACTAATTAACTTTTTAAAGTTAAATTGTATAAAACCAGCCTTCGGGCTGGTTTTTT
>JABXID010000266.1 GCA_013373245.1 Gammaproteobacteria bacterium | reverse complement strand
TTTTCTTCTGTTCTTTGCCAATTCTAGGGTCGTCGGTATTTGATAACGTATCGAACATATCAAAAGGACTGCCCATATCCAGCTCCTGATATTTTCCATCGACAAGCTTTTCGATGCTTAGGTCAATTGTATATCCACGGCTATGGCCTGATGTTTCGGCAATGTAGTCACCAACTAGCTCTTGTTTTGGTAAGTTGGGGTAATAGGCGGCTTTGGTGGAAGTGTCATTTTTGTCTTTCACCCAGCTCATAAAGTGGGCGACTGCTTTTTTGGGGCGATAACAGTCAAATATCTTTAACCTCATACCGTTTTGTTGCAATTCGTTGTTCACTGCCACAAGGGCTTGTGCAGCATCTTTATGTATCAAACATTTAGGCGCAAGGTAGCCGTTGATCTGAGTACCTACAAAGTTATTCTTTCCGTAGTATCGAATGTCATAATTTGCGTCAGGGACAAGAGTAGATAGATCGATAAAAGGGCTTTTATCGGCTTTTGTAGATGAACAAGATGCTAAGTAAAATAAAGATAAAATTAAAGTTAGTTTAAATTTTCCCACATTGCGTCCTAGTTAATGAGTTGAAAATACAAAGGCTCCTTTTCGGAGCCTTTCAGTAATACCAAGTTTCGCTATTAACTATTTCATGAAGTTTAGTTAAAGTCGATAGCGAAATTTTGGCAGTTTGTTTTAGCAATAAACTGTCGGTTAAATTTACTTTAGAACGTCCAGTTCAAGCCTAAGTAGAAACGGCGACCATTGGTGTACTCGTTGTAAACCATTTTAGTAACACGATTTTCATAATAAGGTTTTAAATCGTTAATTGTTACTAGGTTTTCACCATTTGCATCGGTACCGATAGCATCTGCCAACATTTGATATGCCGCATCGCCAGTGATTGATTCTTCGATGATTTCGACACCATTTTGATCTGTGGCGATAACTCGATTACCCGTTGGGTTGCCGTTTGCATCCATTTCATCAATCCACTTAGCTTTGTGTATAACAGGGGCTTGTACGATTTGTGATGAGTCATGGTATTGCACAACGTTTTCGTCAGTTAAGTTAGTTACTGCAAAGTTAGCCATCAGGTTGTCACTGATTTGGTAAGTTGCTTTGAAGTCTAGCTGTTGACGAGCATCAGTAAATCTTAATCCATTGGTGTCTGAGCCAATAGCGAATTCGCTACGATAGTTGTATGAAAGACGTGCAGAGAATGTTTCATTTTCAAAATAAAGTGAAGCATTTAAAGTGTCTTTCGACTGACCGTACATAGGCTCTACTTGAGTGGTGGTTTTTGTATTGAAACCTGTCACTTCATAGTATGGGCGTTTTGATGGGTCGCTATCGCGATATTCAGGGGTGCCTGACTCGTCTAAAACGTAAGTAAATTGCGTGGAACTGTAGTTTTGCCCCGGTACGTCAGTATAGGTGTAATTGATTACGCCACCAAACCCGTAGCCAAACTCATGCTGTAGCTGCATTTCAAGACCTTGTACTTTTTGATCGGCGGTATTGAAGTAAGAACTGACAACGTAATTACCAAAAATGTCGTAACCGTTGTTATCTTTCTGTCCTTGCTCACCTAGGTAATCAAGATTTTGTACTTCAGAGGATGCACGTACAATATTGGAAATATCCTTTTGGAATGCAGTAACCGCAAATATTGACGAATCGTCAAAATACCACTCAAGACCAACTTCGCTGTTGATAGAGGTATAAGAACCCAAGTCTGGATTACCCACTGAAGCACGTCGCTGATCTTCGTGGAATAATCGCTCTGTTCGATCAGTTTCCGTGTAGCCGCCGGCTCCATCACTCACCAACGCCATGTCTTGTGGTTGCCCTACTAATAATCGCGCTCGTTCTGTTGCGACATAAAAACGTGAGCTTTGCTCAGCCAAGCTTGGGTGCGAAATATTCTTAGACGCTGCAGCTCTTAAAATTAAGTTGTCAGTTAAGTTATATTTAATGTTAAAACTCGGTAACACGTCTTTAGTGCTACTTTCTTGAGTGATTGCTTCGTATTGTCTAAAACCAGAAAGTTCAGCTATGTAGTTATCTGCCGTTGGATCGTCGGTATATCTTACCTCAACGCCATTTTCATCTTTTTTGGTGTCCCAAAGCATTGACTCTCGTTTAGTATCAACCACACGAACACCGATGTTACCGCTGAAGTCATCACCACCAAAGTTCACCATACCGTAGTAAGCAAAAATTTCTTCGTTATTGTTGTAGCGGTCAAAAAATGATTCGTTAAAGCCTGAACGACAGCCATAATACTTACCACGTGTTTCATATCCACGAAGGCTAGGAGTTGGAGCATCTGATGCGGCAATTGCATCGATACACAAGTCTCGGTTTGGTGTGCCATCAGAAGGCAGCAACAAGAAATGATCGTCGACTAGGCTGGTTAAATTGCCAAGGTTGATATCAAAGTATTCATCAGGGATATCGTGTCCAGCGGTATCTATGCCTGATACGGTGCCACTGGCAAGTTCACCAGCTAAAATGGTTGGAAACTCTGACGATTGGTCAGCAAAGTTGTGGAAACGATATTCTTCCGATAAGTAGTTTTGCGTGCGGTTAATGTCACGATACTTGGCACCGAATTTTACACTGGTGATGTAAAAGTCATTGTCCAATAAAATAGTGAAGTCACCTTGTGCAAAGTCTTCCGTATTTTCACGGAAACGTTTGCTATTGCCGATGTCCATCACATAAAACTCGTTGGTCGGCGCTAACAAGAAACTACTAGCACGTTGCTGTGCAGCGGTTAATTCGTCACCTGTCAAAGAAGGATCGGCTTGTACACCCCAATATACCTTATCGCTGTCTAAGTCATAACCATAACCTAAGTTAACCCCGTTGTATGTTGGGATCTGGACATCGTTTTGGTCGCCAGAATAAGGTGATAGATAGTCACCGTAACGAGTACCTAGCAAGGTCTCTGAAACAAATGCCGAACTGTTTGCACTAGTGCGACCGATTTGGAATTTCGCTTCAACGCTGTCCCCCAAGTAATCAACCGTTAGGTGAACTCGATCTTGCTCTGTTTTTGAGCCCGTTCTGTCTTCTGAACTGCGACGAATGATTTCACCCCATTTGGCGTGACGTACAACCGACGTATCATCAAACGAACCATCCCAAACTGCACCGGTGTAACCAACAAGGTAGGCGCCATCAATTGGTCCCACAAGCGAAGTCACTACGTCTGCTTCATGGTCCATAACTAAGCGCGGATCAATGCCTGTTTCGTTATTACTGTATAGGTATTGAGCTAATCGGAATGCTTGCGCCGATAGATTATCGTCTTTGTTATCGCGGTCTGATGTATTGCGGTTTAACTCTAGGTTAAAACTTAATTCGTCAGTTGGCGCCCACTGTAAATTGATTGTTGTATCTAAACGCTCGTCTTCGCTGGCTCGCGCTGGCGATCTCACCGAGCTACCTAATACTTTACCTGGTGTTTGGCCAAAGCCTGCTTCACGAATGTGCGGTCTAAATAAACCCCATATGGAGTCTATGTAGGTTGGGTCGATAATATCATTCGGCATGGCGTAATAGCCAGTTGCGTTATTCCATGGGGCAATTGAGCCATCATCGCTGTTTGGATAACTGCCGGTTCCGCCAGCGACAAACTCTTGTTGCCCGTAGGTAAAGCCGTTAAATGCCATATGTCGGTTGATAATTTCATTGTGACCATTCATATCACGGAGTTTAATATCCGTTGCATTACATGCTTCAGTCGGACAAATAATCGCATCAGTTGAGGTAAAACCGGTTGAAACTGCGTTTGTTCCACCTGCTACGCCACTTGATTCAAAACCTGTTCGGAATGAGTTTCTGCGTTGTAAACTTACTGCGATCGACGCACCGAAGGTTTCACTTTCGTTTTTAAAGTTATACGCGGTAGATAATTGTGGGGAATATTGCTCTGAATTATCGTTGTATTCGCTTTCGAAGTTGAAATACCCATAACCATCTTTTTGTTCAAGTGGTTTTTTGGTGTGCATGATCACCGTACCACCGATGCCACCGGCGTCTAAGTCGGCGCGAGCGGATTTATGCACTTCTATTTTAGAAACACGCTCTGCTGGGATATTAGAAAAGTCAAAGGCGTTACTTTCACCTCGGCCCGGTAGGTATTCAGCAGATTTGGCGGATTGACCATTAACCAAGGTGTTAGTCAGGGCGGGATCTGTGCCTCGAATTGACACTTTTGAACCTTCACCAAATTCACGCTCAATCTGAACGCCCGGAATGCGTTGTAGCGCCTCAGCCATGTTTTTATCGGGGTTTTTGGCGATGTCTTCAGTATTGATGGAGTCAACAACTGAGTCTGAGTAGCGTTTGTTATTTAAGTTTTCTCGTAAAGAGGCTCGAATACCAATAATTTCAATGACTTCGTGCTCTTTATCTTTTACATTTGGATTGCCTTGTTGTTCTGTTTCCTGTGCTATTGCCGCGGTTGAAGACAACAAAGTGGCGGATATTAGTAAGCTAAGCTTATTTCTATTGAATCTTTTCATTTCCATCTCTTTTTAGAATTTTGTATTAATCATTTTCTTAGTCAGGTTTGCCTTCTAGTCAGCTTTTCTAAGTTGCAATTTCTTAGCGCGACGGCGTAAACCTAATAAACCAAGGATGAAAAGTGGCCAGCTGAATGTAAGACCTAGAATTTCATCATCTGAGTCATCGTCTTGTTCTGTGTTTTCAGACGGTTCGTCGACATAAGCGACTGTGACGACAATCGCATCACCTTCTCTTTGCAATTCTTCAGGTAAGATTTGCACTATTACTTCGTTGCCATCGGAGGTAAGTTGGATTAATTCTCCACCCGCATAAGTCACGGTTAGAGTAGGGGTATAGGTACCAGCAGTTTCATAGGTATAGTTAACCGTTTGACCAGCTGCAGTGTCACCATTACCAAAGTCCCAATGATAGTCATACTCTGACTCTTCAACGACGTTACTAACTGCAGTTGCGCTGAAGGTGAGTTCTGCACCAACAACACCACCTTCTGGTGGCGGAGTGACAGTAAAGTTGATTGCTGTTTGTGGAAATATAGGTTCGAAGCTAATAGGGGCGATACCGCCATTAATTGTTATGTTGTCAACTTCCCACTGACCAATGCTGGCGTCTGCGTCTGCAACATCGTCAGCGGTTGCAAGGTAGCGCACAGCAAGGACGACTTCTTGATTTTGATAAGGGGCGAGACTAATTTCGCCTGAGTTGGTCCACTCCGAAAATTCGCCGCTCCAGCCCGGATCTGCCGGAAGGCTAGGGATGGTTAATTCAGTCCAAGTAGCGGTCGAAACATCTCCATCAAAGTCTGTTGAAATCCAAGCACTTAAGTTTCTTCCAAAATATTGTAAACGGGAATCAAAACTGAAGTATGCTTCATCGGTTTGTTCCACAATAATAGAAGGCGTTACTAACCAGTCATCGCTCTCAACTGTTGCAGTAGAAAAATCAAATCCGTGGCCATCTAAAGTGACATAGGAAAGTAGCTGACCACTTTCGTCATGGTTTGCATAGTTGCTCCAATTGTGTGGCGCATCACTTTTCAGGCTTATAGCCTCAATGCGACCTAAGCCTTCCGTAAATTCTTCTTTAAACGTTGAATAGGCTCCTTTTACCATGATGTTATCCACTTCCCACTGACCAACATTGGCATCGGGGTCGGTAAGCGCATCCGCATCAGCAATGTAACGAACAGCAAGGTGAACGTCCTGGCCTTGGTAGTCGGTTAGGCTAATCGCACCAGAGTTGGTCCACGCAGAGAATTCGCCGCTCCAGCCAGGATCGGCCGGTAGATTAGGAATGGTAAGTTCTGTCCAAGTTGCGGCGGTTGGGTCTGAACCATCGTAATCGGTAGAAATCCATACACTTAGATTTCTGCCAAAGTATTGTAATCGAGAATCAAAACTAAATGCGGCCTCATCACTTTGTGAAACGGTTAATGCAGGGGTGATGAGCCAGTCATCGCTTTCGACAGTTGCGGTGGAAAAATCAAAGCCATGTCCATCTAATGTGACATATTCTAATTGGGTTCCAGACTCATCGTGGTTGGCAAAGGTACTCCAGTTATGAGGTGCATCACTTTTTACACTAACGGCTGTTATGTCACCTAAGCCATCTGAAAAATCTTCAGTGAAGGTTGGCAATGACTTTGTTGCTCCTTGCACAGAAACGTCGTTTATTTCCCACTGGGCAACATTATAATCGGCATCAGCTACTTGTTCGGCGGTGGCTATAAAGCGAATTGCGACGTGAACTTGTTGACCTTGAAAGGCTGATAAGTCCATCGTGCCTGAGTCTGTCCAGTCAGAGAATGCGCCACTAAAGCCCATGTCATCTGGTAAGGTAGGAATGTCTAACTTTGTTTTTGTAGCGGTTTCTAAATCACCGGTATAATCAGTCAATACATACGCTTCGATATTTCGGCCGTTGTATTGTAAACGCGAATTGAAGCTAAAACTTGGTGCTACCGTCGCGGAAATATCAAGCTTAGGTGAAATTAACCAGTCGTCTGATTCTGCCGTGGCTGTACCAAAATCGAAGCCATGGCCATCGAGAGAAACATACCCCTCAGATGCAATTAGCTGCCAATTGTGGGGCGCATCATTTTTAACGCTGACGGCGGTAAAGCCATTTAGTCCCGTAGAAAAGTCTTCTTGATACACATCATTTGCAAGCACTGATGGCACAAAAGACAGAGTGGCTAACGCCATGCATATTTTACTTAGTCTCATAGTTGCCTCTTTTCATTGGTGACCGATGTTTCAAGCCATTAGGTAAGTCGATTGACAAATAACCTTGATTTGAACAGCGAAATCACCATCCCGTTATATTGGAGTTGTTGTAATAAATAATTCCTTTAAAATAATAAATTCTGTATTTATTATTCCTTTGACGTGTACAATGCATCGGTGTATTTATTAGACAAAGTTATTTATTATCGGGATGACCTATAGGTGGGCTATATGAATTTTTCACTAGAACAGCTCGAAGCATTTGCGTCTGCGGTGGAAGCTGGCAGTTTTTCAGGGGCTGCACGTAAATTAGGAAAAGCGCAATCATCTATCAGCGGCCTCATTTCAAATATGGAAATTGATACCGGATTTGACTTATTTGATCGGACCTCTCGCTCACCCGTGTTAACGCACGAAGGGGAAATTCTGTTAAGGGAAATTAAAGCAGTACTTAAAAGCCACGAAAATTTGGTCAAAAAAGTAGACTGCTTAATTCAACAAGTAGATAACGAAATTAGAATTGCTCTGGATGAATTTGCTTTTCCTCGAGATGTGTTGGTGCAGGTTCTAGCTGAATTTAAAGAAGAGTTCCCAACAACCTCGCTGCTCGTAATGAATTGCAGTCATAACGAAGCGTATAGATTAATTAAGAATGAACGGGCAGATCTTGCTATTACATTATCAAAAGATGATTACCCAGAAGGCGTACTTTTTCGGGGCATAAGCCATACTCACTATTGTACCGTGGCAGGTACAAACCATCCGCTGTCAGAGTTGGATCAAGTATCTCCAGAGGAATTGGCGCAGCATAGGCACATTCGAGTGACAGACTCTTTAGCTGGATTCCGGACCTATGATTCAGACTTATCTACCAATATTTGGTATACCGATACTTGTAATATGATGCTGGACTTTGTTTCTCAAAACTTCGGCTGGGCAGAGTTGCCCATGCACTTGTTTCGATCGAATAAAGCGATCAATCGATTGACTACAATTCATCAATCAGTAAGCTTTCCGCATAATGTGGATCTGATATGGAGCCACGAAGCTTCGCTAGGTACAGCGGGTGAGTGGCTAATTGAAAAGTTAGCCCAAGTTGGCAAAGCCTTAGTTAAGTAATTGCAGTGGTAAAAATGGTCGAAAAACATTTGAATAAGGAAAGTTGTTTCTATGTCAGTATTAAGTAAGTTAAAAACGATGAGTGTATCTTTCACCTCGAATGAAAAACTGATCTCTGACTTTATTATTAAAAATAGTAAAAAAGTCAAAGATATGTCTTCGCAAAAGTTAGCTCAACAAGTTGGTGTAAGTCAGTCCAGTATTGTGAAATTTACCCAAAAGCTCGGTTATAAAGGCTACCCTGCATTAAAAATGGCACTGGTAGAGACCGTTAGTACTGTAAAAGAAGAAACCAATTTACATGGTGATATTTCTCTTAAGGATGATTTAGAGCAGTTAGCAAAAAAACTGTTGGCGAGCAAAATTGGTGTATTAACAGAGACCTTGCAAATCAACGACAAAGAACACTTTGAGTCGGCTGTGGATGCAATATTGAAGGCCAAACGCATCTTGTTGAGTGGTATTGGTGCGTCTGGTCTGGTGGCGAAAGATTTTAGTTATAAACTGCAGAAAATAGGATTGGCGGCGGTATCTGAAGCCAGCGGACATAGTCAATTAGCATACGCTGCGACTTTTGGACCTGACGACCTTGTCATAGCAATCAGTGAATCTGGTAATACTGCAGATGTCGTTGAAGTTGCTGGTCTTGCGAAAAAGCTTGGGGCAAATGTGTTGACCATTACTGGCGTGAGTAAAAACAAACTCAGAAAGTTTTCCGACATTGATTTGTGTACGGTTGCTGAATCTTCTGAAATGCGATTATCTTCGATTTTAGCGCGCACGTCGCAAGAGCTGATCATTGATACCTTGTTTATTGCTATGACGCAAAAGTCAGTTAAGTTCCGCAAACAAGTCGCTAAATCTAACGAGGCAGTAACAGAGTACGTGAGCAAACATTAAAGCAAATGGCTCTCTGCTTGAAGTAATAATGAGCGATAATTGAGAGCCTTCTTGTTTACAAACTTGCTCTTTTTTAAGCTATTAAACCTTGAAGAAGATCTGTTTCTTGTAAAGCTGATAAAACACCAAATAACAAATACAACAAAAACTAAGCGCAAATAGTAAAGAACCGAACTTCTGGTTTATTACCTCTGCGAAAAAATTTTGATACATAAAACCTTTCAGGCTGGTACCGTCAGCTGGGATCATTAGCAACACTCGCGCTAAAATGCCTGAAAATACGAAAAATCCAATAGCGTTCATACCGAACACGATAAACGGCGCACTCCATCGCTTATACTGCTTGATGTCCAGTATCCATATTAAAATACTCAAGGAAATTAATGCCCAGCCAGTTGTCACTAAAACAAAAGAAGGGGTCCAGAGCTGTTTATTTATTGGGAAAAATTCACCAACACCATAACCAATTGCCAGCGCTGAAACCCCATATAGTGCGAGTAACTTAGCTTTGACCCCATTGTCTTTGTCTTTGGCAAGAATCAGATGCGCCGATAGGACCCCGCTAATTGCAGACGCAATAGCAGGCAAAGTGCTCCATATACCTTCTGGATCAAAGGCAAATGGTATTGCGGTTTTATAATAAAGGTGTGGCTGTCCTAGTAATGTCGCATCAAGATAGGCTGCAAAGGAATTGCCAAATTCTAAGTTGCCGCGATACACAGTGCCATCGGGCGCAGCGTAAGGGACAAACATCATAGTTAACCAATAGAGCAGCAAAATGCCGACAAACGTTAAGCTCAATGACTTTCTAGATAAATAATGCTCTAAATAGAAGGTCACTAAAAAGACCAAGGCTAACCGCTGTAATACACCCATGATCCTGATTTGTCCCAACCTATGTTCAACCCAACTGAAACTAGGGGATTGAAAGTTTACATAAAACAAAAATAAAAATAGGCCAAGTCCATATAACTTTGCGGCTCGTACCCAAACGGTTTTATGGTGCATAACTGATGATGGCCTAGCTTGTACTATGCCAATCGATATGCCTACCATGAAGACAAAAAACGGAAATATTAAATCAGTGGGGGTATATCCGTGCCAATCAGCATGTTTCAGTGGCCCGTATATATGAGACCAACTGCCCGGATTATTAACGATAACCATCGCCGTAATAGTCAAGCCTCTTAAGACATCTAAGGCAAGCAGCCTATCAGGTGGGCATTTTGATAGGATGCGATCAAAGTGGTTTCTTAAAAATGAAATCATGGCTTTAATTATCTCTCTTTATCAAATTATGCGTCTTGGTATTCGGTAGAATTTAATATGGCGTTGAGCAAAACATTTGCACCTGAGCCAATGTCTTGCTTGGTTGCTGATTCTAGCTCGTTGTGGCTCAAGCCGTCTTTACATGGAATAAAGATCATAGATGTCGGTGCCACCTTTGAAACGTAAACCGAATCATGACCAGCCCCGCTAACCATCTTTTTATGTGTTAACGCTAAGTCTTTAACTGATTGCTCAACGGCGTTAATGCATTTATTTGAAAACTCTATTGCTGGCGAGTGCCAAAGCTCTTTAATAGTGTTTTTAATATCTAGGTGTTGCTCAATCGAGCGACAGATATCTTCAAGCCTTTGATTCATCTGATTTAAAATCGCGTTATCGGGGTGACGTAAATCCACGGCCAGCGTTAGTTTTTCAGGTACCGTATTGCGACTCCCAGGTTCCACTTTAATGTCGCCAAAGGTCACTCTAGACCATTCGCCAAACTCATCGGTTAGTTCATACAGTTTATTAATCAACGCAGCGGATGCGCGCATTGGATCTTTTCTAACTTTCATTGGTGTTGGGCCGGCATGAGCAGGTTTACCGATAAATTCAACGTCAAACCATTTGATGCCTTGCACTCCGGTAACGACACCGATTTGGGTGTTTTCCGCTTCAAGAATAGGACCTTGTTCAATGTGCAGTTCAAATGCTGCAGCCACATCAAACGCTTTACAGGCAGTTTTTCCCAACATGGCTAAACGATTCAACTCGTCTTTAATCGTTACGCCGTTTTTATCTGAGCACGACCAACCATAGTTCAAATCAAATTCACCAGCCCAAACGCCAGAGCCTATCATTGCCGGTGAAAAACGAGCGCCTTCTTCATTGGTCCACGCGATGATCTCAAAAGGGTGGGTTAACTTAAGTTTATTTTCGACTATGGTTCTAGCCACTTCTAATCCAGCCAAAACACCGTACACGCCGTCAAATTTGCCACCGGTTGGTTGTGTATCAAGGTGACTGCCCGTGATGATGGGGGGCAAGTTTGGCTGTGTTCCTTCTAAACGCGCAAACAGGTTACCCATCTCATCGTAACGGGTTGACATACCAAGTTCATGACACCAAGAAATGAACAAATCTCGACCTTGTTTATCAAGGTCAGTCAATGCTTGTCGATTACAACCGCCTTTCTCAGTGCGGCCAATCTGTGCCATTTGCATTAAGGAATCCCATAACCTATCAACATTAATAAAGTACATAATGACTCCTTAGGCGGGTGCACGATGCAAAGGTTGGCACATGCAATGCACGCCGCCACCGCCGGCCGTAAACATCGACATATCAGGCGTATAAACTTCAAGGCCGTGAGCTTTTGATTTTTCGATCAGCTCTTTACTTTGGGCAGGGATCAGCACGCGATCATTACCCAACGCAACAACATTGACGCCCAATTCAAGTACACTGCGATATGAAATATCTATAATTTCAATACCACGGGCTTTAAACCAATCTAATAACTCATCTTCTACTGCTTGAGTGCAAACTGCCGCTAACTTTTCAGATAACATGGCAACTTTGACGTCTAAATGCAAAAAGTACGGGTCAAAGGAATAACTCTTAAATTCCCAACCTTCCTTTTCAACCCAAGATTTCACTTGATTTAGACCTGCTTCACTCGTACGTTCGCCAGTGAAACCGCAAAGTATGACTCCAGGCTCAAGTACCATAAAATCGCCACCTTCAAATGAACCAGCGGTGACCGTGTCATAAATAGGAATATCTTTTTTATGATAGAAGTCCATTACATGCTTCCATTCACCTCGTCTCCATGGGCTATATAGTTGAGTGATGATGGGTCCCCAAGGGGTCATTACAGAAGAATCTCTGGCGTATAATTGATATGGCAAATGTTCGTCAGCTTTTAAAAAGTGAGGAGTTACGCCAGCACTGCGATACATTTCTATCATTTCATCGTACTGTTGACGGGCGACGTTTTTGTCAAATTGTCTCCCTAAACGCATAGAACGGCGAGACATAGCGTTACCGGTTTGCCAAGTGTAGTGCTCCATTGGGCCAATCAGCACATCTTTTAGGACGCCATATTCTGAGTCCATCCCCCAACGACTTAGCACTGGCGAATTGCCATTAACTAAGCGGTTACTAAGTGTAAAGTTTGAGTCTGACATTTAAGCTCCAAATCCATTAAATTTGTTTCGATATTTCGGGTTATAGCGTGCGGTTAGGGTTTAAGAGGAAACCCCATTGCGTCAACCATTTTTAACCAAGGTATACGCCAACCACGTTTTTTATCGCATGTGTCGAGTGCATACATAGTGATTTTCGCACCTATCCATCGGAATGGCTCTGGTGGTATCCATGCCGGTAGTTTGTGGGTTATCGACAGATTTTTAGCTGGATGATCCTCTTCATTCAGTATGGCCAATGCTACTTGGGCAGCAAATCGTGAGGCGGTCACACCAAACCCAGAATAACCACCGACGTAAATCATCTTACTATCATGAAAATATTGGTAGTGCATAGCCATTCTGGTTGTTAGTGCAATAGGTCCGCTCCAAGCATGGCTGATCTTAATACCATCAAGTGCTGGCAAAGTAGCGTAGAGTGTATTGACTAGCTTTACATAAGGCGACGCAGTTTTGTCGTAACTCGGGTCAGTATTATTATCAAAGAAATAGCCTAACCGCCCACCAAATAAAACTCTGTTGTCTTTGGTCAAGCGCATATAGTTTAATTGCGTTCTTGTATCGTAAATGCCTTGACGGTTTTTCCAGCCCAGCGCTTTCAACTGTTGTTCTGTTAGTGGCTCCGTCATGACGATTCGGTCACGAATGGCCGCCACTCGTTTTGAAATCTTTGGTTTGTATTTAGTAAATGCGTTAGTTGCCAATAACACTTTGCTCGCATGGATCACCGCGCTCGGAGTAGTGACTTTTATTCCATTAGGAATCTTTTTACTTTCTTCCATTGGGGTGTGTTCATAGATATTGACGCCTAGTTTTAGCGCGAGCTGTTTTAAGCCCCATGCCAGTTTAGCGGGGTTAATTATACCTGAACGCTTCTTGGACCATAGCCCACCTTTAAACAAAGGAGAGTGGATTTCTTGTTGAATAGTCTGCGCATCCAGCAGCTCTGCATCATGGCCAAACTCGCGGTAAAGTTTATATTCTGACTGAATATCAGCTACGCCATTTTTACCAACGGCCACTGTAAGTTCGCCAGTCCACTCAACATCACAATCGATGTTATATTTTTCTATGGTGTCACGGATTGCGTCCAAGTTTTGTTTGCCAAACTGTTCGAGTTGCGCCATTTCAGATTTAAATAGACGTTCTGCGTTGGTCATGCCGTGAACCAATGAAGTAGACAGAATTGCGCCTGGGCGTCCTGAAGCTCCTATAGCGATAGAATTTGCTTCTATCAAAGTAACCACTTTTTCAGGTGTATTTTCTTTTGCCTGAACGGCCGCCCAAAGTCCGGTAAAGCCACCGCCAACGATAAGTAATTCGGTTTCAATATCGTGTTTAAGTTTGGGTTCGTCATCAGGCTTTTCTGGGTTGTCTAACCAAAAAGGCGTGAACTTTGTTTTTGCTAGTGCTAGCTCTGCGTTTGAATGCACGCTAACCTCCATAGGTACGTCTTAACTGACGACTAAGATACGTGAATGAAAATTAGCTAATACCCCCAAGAGGGTATTTACATCTCATTGGAAGGTGGGCAGCCAAACGTTGTTATCTCTATTAATATCAGCGGATTGTTGTGATGGATCGACTTCGACTTTCAGTACAGCTAATTGAGTTTGAAGGGAGAGTAACAGCTTGCCATCAAATTGCGCTTGCCAGTCGCTATAAGGCACCGTCAGTCTTTTAATCTCTCCATTTTCCAACACGATAACCACATCAAATGGCATCTCAATACCGCCAATATTTTCAACTATAATTTCCAAACCAGTAGACTTAGTAGAGACAGATTTAACAGTTAAATCAACGTGTTGGTTGGAATAAAACCAGTCATCAAAAAATTCTGATAACTCAACTTTTGTGTGTTGGTTGATGAATTTTGTTAAGTCGGAAAAGTAAGTCCGTTTGTGACTATTCTGAACAATAAATTGATTCAACAATGTTAATAGTGTTTGTTCACCTATGATCTGTTTAGCCAATATATTCCAAGCCGCAGCAGGGACATGATAGTGAGAGTCCAATTTTGAACGCAGTTTATCGGCCAGTTCAGCAGGCCGACTAAATGGACTTTGCATTACAGGGATAACTGATTTGGGAGCGCCATAAAAGCTTTGAAAGTCAGGCGACCATGCTTGCTCAATTAAGTAAGATAAATAGCTTGCCAGACCTTCATCGTAAAACCCTTCACGCCTTTCATTAGAATTGACAAGCATGGGAAAGTAGTTGTGCGTTACCTCGTGTATCGTTCCACCAATTACGTCATATTTTTGAGTGCGTGAAAATATGGGCTTTCTACCATCGATACTATCAGGTCCCCGAAAACCGACAAAGGTAAACCCTGAGTACTCCATTCCAATACCGGCGATGTTGACTAGCGTCATGTGTTTGACAGGGAAGGGGGCTAAATTGGCATCGAGAAATTTGACGGAATGCTCTATCGCGTCCAAACCGTATTTCTGCCATAACCAACGACCGTTATTGGGATAAAATACGTTAAGTTGAGTTAACCCTTTGCTTAGTTGAATGGTTTTACTTTCCCAGACTAAGTTGTTGCCTATTGCGAAGGTAAAGTCTCTTTGTTGTTCGGCTTTGAAGCGCCAACTTTTGTAACCTTTTGTTGTTTCAGAAGTTAGGGTAGGGATTTGTTGTTTTACATTCTGTCGTTGTAATAAGGTAGATTGCTCATCCGTAAATACTTGAGTTGAGTTTAAAAGTTCACCGGAAGCCGCCACGATAAAGTCATTTGGAACCTTTAGCGTTATCGTATAACTTGAGAACTCTTGATGAAACTCTCCCTTACCCTTAAAAGGTAAATTGTCCCAACCCAATTGGTGATCGAACGCCAATATGCGCGGATACCATTCACTGGCCCCAATAATAAGACTGCCGTCGTTAAATGATTCAAATCCGCCTCGAGGGGAAGACGTATGGTTTCTTGGTATAAATTGTAGCTGCCATTTCAGTTTAATTTTTGTCGATGCATTGGGTAACAATGGTTGCGCAAGTTTTACGTCAAATAAGGTTGCCCGCTCATTTACTGGCAGCTGCTGTTCATTTTTATCAAACGCCAGTAACTCACTAGAACCTGCCTTTCTGCCTTGGTAACTAATGTTTAGTTGACGATAAAGTTGCTGTGGCAATTCGAATACTAATTTGTCGAGAGGCTGGTTGGAGTTATTGGTATATTCAACAGTCGCAACGCCACTAAGCCGTTTGTTATTAGGATCTAATGTTGCAGTTATGTTGTAATCTACATCCTGTTGCCAATAAGCTGGCTGTGACTCGGCGAATGCTCTATTCGAGAGTCCAAACAGTATGCCGAACATTATTAAGTAGTTAATAGACTTCACTTAATACGATTCCTATTTAAAGGCTAAACATTGGGATTTTTTATCTAGGTAAGCGACTAATGGGTCGACTTTTACAGGAGGCTCGGCCATTACTAATAAATCAATGAATAACGCCATTAGTTCAGGTTGAGAATTGACGGATAGTTTGCCGTATATATTTTTCCTATGCATTTTGACCGTCTCGTCACCTAAAGACAAATGACTGGCAATGGATTTGACTGAATAGCCCTGCAACATAAGTAAACTTACGTCATATTCTCTCGGAGTTAAAACTGCAGAACCAAACAATTGATGGAAATCTTCAACATAAGAGGTCTCCATCTCAAACCCCCTTGGCGTGATCTTTTCAATATGCTTTAAAACTAATGTTTTGACGGTTTTAAATACGGACTCTAACTGATGTATTTCCTTTTCTTTGAATCCTGAAGAGTGACTAAGTTGCGCCAGTTCAATGTGAATACAACCAGTTGCGTTTGGAAGTTGTATTAAATAACCAATTTCTTCACCGAAGTTTAAATGCTTAAAGTATTGTAAACGATAGTCATCGTAAGCTTCATTTAATCCTTCGGTTAGCTTATCTAGCATTAATAAACCTTCGATGCCTTTTTTGCCAGAGACATAAAATGGATCGAGCACAAACATCTTGGTCAAATATAGAGTTAAATTGCTGTCTGAATTACTTGTCTTTTGAAATAGCTTTTTGGTGATCCCTTGATTAGTAAACTCAACAATCAAAATTTCATCAAATCGACAAATATGACTTAATAACATGGCGAGATTGGCAAAAAATTCTTGTTTACCAATCGCGTGCTGCGTTTTAAGCAGGGATTCGCTCCATTTATCTAGTGCAAACAACATTTATTAACCCTCAAAAGATCACGGATTTACTTTCTAAAAATTCATTGATAGCTTGGCTGCCTAACTCACGACCATTACCCGATTGTTTATATCCGCCGAATGGTGCCGCGTTGTGCCACATTGCGTCGTTTATATACACTTGGCCTGCTTCAATTTGTTTGGCGATATCTTTCGCTTTGCTCTTATCATCTGCCCAAACTCGCGCTGACAAACCAAACGGCGTGTCATTGGCAATGGCAATGGCATGCTCAGTATCTTGATATGGGATCAGACATAACACCGGCCCAAATATTTCTTCCTGCGCGATGCGCATTGAATTATCAACATTTGCAAAAATAGTTGGACCGATGAAAAAGCCTTTTGTTTGTTCAGCAAGCGTTGACTTGCCTCCACAAAGCAAACTTGCCCCTTCAGATTGACCTAACTCTATGTAAGCTAATACGCGCTCGAATTGTGTTCGGTTAATTACTGGGCCTAACAGGGCATCGCTACTAAGATCTGCACTAATGGCTGCAGATTCCGCATATTGCTTTGCTATTTCACACGCCTGTTGATATTGCGATTCGTGAACAAGCATTCTGGTCAGAGCGACACAGGTTTGTCCTGAATTAACCAAAACGTCTTCGACACCTAATTCAACGGCTTGTTGTAAATTGTTGGTTTTATCTATTAAAAAAGCCGACTTACCACCCAACTCCAACAAAACACGTTTAACGCTTTGAGCAGCTTGTTGCTGAATGTGTACGCCAACTTTTGTACTGCCTGTAAAGGATACACATCGAACGTCTGGGTGCGTCGTTAAGGCGTCACCAATGTCAGCACCTGTACCAACAACTAAATTAAATACACCTGCGGGTAATCCAGAAGCTTCAATTGCTTGAGCCAAGATAATCGCCGTTTTTGGCGTATACTCAGAGGGCTTAACGACTAGAGTACAACCAGCCGCTAATGCCGGAGCAATTTTTGCGATTAATTGATGAAGCGGGTAGTTCCACGGAGTTATGATTGCGCTAACACCGATAGGTTCTTTAAGCACTTCCAGTCGTTCATCGTGTTTGTCCGTGTTGGTTAAATCTAGGGTCCAGCGCACGTGTTTTCGGAGCGCATCAATCGGATCATCTACTTGAACTTCAGTAACAAACCACTTAGGGCAACCTAACTCTAGCGACAGCGCATCTATTAGCTGTTCTCGGCGAGCTTCTAACTCATCCGCAATTTTTGTTATGTATTCCGCTCTTTGCGCGGTTGAGGTTTCTCCCCACAATATTTGAGCTTGTTTTGCGGCCGCTACGGCTTGATCAACCAGGCGTTCATCCGCCAATATGATTTCAAGGTACTCTTCACCATTTACTGGGTTTTCGAGAATAAGGGTATTTGAGCCTGCAGACGCCTGCCAAGCTCCCCCAATATAATGTTGATTTATTTGCGCTAACATAAAGTTGACCTTTGATCTCAAATTCTTATTGTTAAACTTATGAGATTGCCTGTTAATTCCGATATTTCATAGTTACAAACCATCGTTTAAACCTATACATTAAATTTGCTCTAGCACGTAATTCAAAGCGGTTGTTAACGTTCACTAGACGCTGGTGGCAGAGCAACAACACCACAAATCCCAGAGTTTTTAGCACCCGTTACTGATGATAATTGCAACGGCATTTCATTCATTCTCAGATAAGCAAACCAGGCAAAAGCCGCGGCTTCCATGTAATCTGCGGGAATGCCCAGATTATTCGATGGAGAAAAGTGCCAGTTCGGTAAGTATTGCTTTAACATCGTCAATAGCGTTTTATTGTGAGAGCCGCCGCCAAACAAAATAAGCTCTCCTTGTTTGCTAGAGTTCAACAAAGCCTCTGCAACCGTCTTGGCGGTTAACGCTGTTAACGTAGATACAACATTACTTTCATTTGTCGTGGCGGGTATTCGGTCTTCTAACCAAGTTAAATTAAAGTATTCTCTGCCGGTACTTTTGGGAAAAGGCTCTGAAAAATAAGGTTCAGAGAGCAGTACATCCAGTAACTCTTCATCAACAGTGCCTTCTCTGGCAATTTTTCCATCGGCGTCATAAGGTAAATCGAAGTACTTTTGTACCCAAAGGTCTATAAGTACATTGCCTGGGCCAGTGTCAAAACCAAAGACTTGGTCTTGCTCAAATAGCGTGACGTTAGCCATGCCGCCAATATTCAGTAAAGCTTTGTTATTGTTACTTCGGCCGTTGCCTAAAAGTGCTTGATGAAACGCAGGGATCAACGGCGCACCTTGACCACCGAGCACGATATCCATTGAACGGAAGTCAGTAACGGCGGGAATATTAGTCTTTGCGGCGAGTAAACTAGGGTCAACTAATTGCAACGAAAAAGGAAAGTCACTATTTGGTTGGTGATAGACGGTTTGCCCGTGACAGCCAATAGCTTCAATAATTGACGGATTTAATTGATTAATAGCTAAGAAACTATTGATTGCATCGGCGTAACTTAAACTGAGCCTTACTTGTAACTCACCAAGTGATTGCAAAGATACTTTGTCGTCATGACACGTTTGTTCAATGAGTTGTCGCAACTCCGTTTGATAAGGAAAAAACTCGCCTGAAACGTAGTTTATTTGGCTTTGATTTATTTCAATTAGCGCAATGTCGATACCATCAAGGCTAGTGCCTGACATTACACCAAGGTATAGGCGTTTTTTCATTTGTTTCTCATTCTATTTGAATACCTATTCGAATTACGAAGCACTATGCCGAAAGTGGCTTACTGCACTTATCCACCAAATAAACAATTGATTGATAATCGATACCAGAGTGGTGACTCAGGCCAATTTCACAGGTCCTGCTGGTCGAATATCCGGCCGTACAATCACTTACTCGAGATTTAAGACCCGCCAATGCGCTTTCGTTCAATTCAGGTGTCGTGAACCCTTTATCACCAGCCCAACCGCAACAGGTCACTTGCTCTGGAAAAACGGAGTTATTACTACAGGCGTTTATTACGTCTATGGTTTGTTGCTCCAGACCCATTCGTCTTGCCGTACAGGTAATATGACAAGCGACTTTTTCGTCCGTTGGCGTAAAGGTTAATTTATCCATCATAAAACGGTGAATAAATTCCACTGGTTCGTAAATGTTTAATCCAGCATCTTGGTAATTTTTTAGTCGGTTGGTACAAGGGCTTGTATCACAATAGATTGGCAGTGAACCGTTTTTACTTGCTTCCAACAACATATCAATAGTTTCTTGTGCTTTTTGGTCCGCTTGATTAAACATGCCTTTACTCTCAAATGGCATACCACAGCATTGTTCATCAATGCCATCAGGGATGATCACTTGATAACCCGCTTTGTTTAATAAACTAACGGTTTTATCAAATAAATTGACTTGCTCGGTAGCGTCTTTTGCAGGCCCCATTGTTCTGCTCGCGCAGCTTGGTAGATAAACCACTTGTAGCTTGCTACTAGTTTGGTTAGACAGTTCTAAGTCGTTTGCTGCCGTTGGCATCGATGGCGTCCATTTGCCTAATTTATCACCCGATAGTTTGCGACTGGTATCGGTTACCTTTTGCATCAGGTTTTTGCCCAACACTTTGTGGAAGAGATTTGCAGTTCCTAAAGTTGCCTTTACGCCTTTAGTTACGGTGGCAAAGTTGTTGGCAATCCATTTAGCTCTATCTTCAACACTCTGATTTTTGTTATGTCTAATATAACGAATTAGATCGCCGGTATTGATACCAACTGGGCACACTGTTGAACACAGTCCACAACCGGCACAAGTATCAACACCGAAGTAATCGTATTTCTTTTCAAATTCAGCTTTGTCTTCGATATTGATGATCTGGAGTTCTCGTTGACCAACAATGCGTTGACGTGGTGTAAAGGTTAAATGCTTAGAAGGGCACATACGTTCACAAAAGCCGCACTCTATGCATTGATCGACAATATCGCTTACCTCTGGGATAGGTTTGATGTTTTTAGTATATAGTTTAGGGTCATCGGTGATCATTACATCTGGATTAAGAATACCTTTTGGATCGAAAAGTCGCTTAATTCCCAACATAATGTCGTAAGCTTCGTCTCCCCACTCTTGTTTTACAAAAGGCGCCATGTTGCGTCCGGTGCCGTGCTCGGCTTTCAAAGAGCCGTCGTATTTGTTGATCACTAAATCACAAATGGCTTCCATAAACGATTCGTAACGAGTTATGTCCTGTTCGGTTTGGAAACTTTGAGAAAAAATGAAGTGCAAATTACCATCTAATGCATGCCCGTAAATTACACCGTCAAAATATCCGTATTGTTGCATCATTTGTTGCAAATCAACTAAGGCTTCTGACAGGGAATCGATAGGAAACGCCACGTCTTCAATTAGCGTTGTAGTGCCTTTTGGTCTGTTTGCACCTACAGCTGGAAAAATGCCTTTCCTGATGGTCCAATAAGCCGCGTATTCTTTAGGGTTGTCAGTAAACAAAGTAGGCACTACGGTTGGTAAGTCGGCAATTTCGGCGTTTATCTTTTCGATATCAGAGTTCAGGCCTTGTTGTGTATCACTCTCAGCCTGCACTAAGATTGCTACAGTTCCCTGTGGCACATCTTTCACATACTCAGGAACGCCGTCCATATGAGCGACGGCTTTTAAAGAGTAATAGTCAATCATTTCTGCCGCTGTGACAGGCGTTTTGTTGTTTTTGAAACGAGTTACCGCTTTGCCAGCGGTTGCTATGTCTGGGAATACTAAAAACGCAGATGCTTTATACGGCTCTTTATTAATCGTGTTGTGGGTGATCTCTGAAATAAACCCAAGCGTGCCCTCAGAACCTATCATTAAGCGAGCTATCATATCGATAGGATCGTCAAACTCAAGTAGGGAGCGTAGTCCATAACCTGTGGTATTTTTTATGGCATACTTAGTTAATACTCTTTGAGCCAGATCTGGCTTGGCTTTTAATTGCTTAGATAATCTCAATACGCCGTCGACTAAGTCAGTGCGGCGAGTTGCAAAGTCTGCACGGCTTTTTGAACAACCTGTGTCTAACACGGACCCGTCCAGAAAAACAAATCGGGCACTGTCCATCATAGTGTATGTGTCAAGAGAATTCATACCCGCAGCATTATTTATTGCCATACCACCAACACTTGCTGCATCAATTGATGCGGGCATTAAAGCGAGCATAGTTTGATGATCTTTTAGCGCTTTATTTGCTTCACTGCCGAGCACACCGCATTGCATTTGAATGCGCCTGCCGTCATCCAGTATTTGATAATCTTTCCAGTCAGGTGTTATTGATACAAGAATGGAATCAGTGATGGATTGGCCTGATAAACTCGTTCCAGAGGCGCGAAAGCAAATTGGTAACTCCAATTCGCCAGCGAGTCTCATTACTTCGATAACTTCTGCTTCATTCGCCACCTTAACGATAACTTTAGGTGTTAAGCGATAAAAGCTTGCGTCCGTGCCGTAAGCTAGAGTTTGAAAAGAGTCTGTAATGATCCTTTCTTGTGGGACTGTTTTATTAACAAGATGAATAAAATTTTCATATTGTGTTGGTAACATTTCAAATCTCTCGCTTTTTATAAATACTAATGCCAGCCAAAGCTACGTTGCATATTATCGTTCATTGGACTGAAGATCTTTTGCCGACAAATGACACAATAATATACTTAACGCTATGCCACCTAAACCTAACCAAATCACATTATTGACGTTTGATACAGTCACAACAAAGGCTGCAACAGGCGGTCCAATGGTTAATCCTACTTTAAATGCCGCAACACATAGAACAATGAGTTTTCCCGACTTATCGATATCGTTAAAAATACCCATCATGATAGGTATGACAAAACTCCACATGACTTGGTAAATGATGGTCGAGATGGCATATATCCAAAAGGCGTTGGTATTGTTCATTAAAAACAAAACAAGCAAGCAGGGGACTTGAATAATTAAGGTAACGTATAAGCCCCAATTACGACCAACCTTCTCTACAAATAAGCCTGACAATAAAGAACCTACAGCACTAATGGCAAAACCTAACCCTAAAATTGAACCAATCTCTGCGCCACTAAGGCCTGCATTGACGCCGATGCGTTCCAAATAAGCCCAAACAGTGCCTTGCGCAAAATAATAGGCCACAACTCCAGAAAAAATGAGTATGGCCGCTTTGAGACTGCCATCAATTTTAAATGTTAACCGTTCTGTTACCCTTGAATTTACAGGAAACTTTACAGCTGAAAATATTAATGCAGGTAAAAGGCACAGATTAAAAAAGTAAAAAATACCGCCGAGTCCTTCAGAGGAAATAATGTTAGGTAATAACCAAAAGCCTAGGGTTCCGAACACCACTTGAATAGTGACCAATCCGCTAAACGCTTTGTCTGACTGGGGGAAATCACCCAAAGCAGCAATAGAAATTGCGTAAGTTGCGCCACAGGCGACACCCGCTAGTGCTCGAAGTATAAATAAATATTCAAATTCAGTGGCTGACATTGAAAACCAGTTGGCCGCGATAAAAGTACTGAGGCCAAGTAAGGTGACTATTTGCCAATTTACCTTTCGACTCCAGATATAAGCTGAGGTACTGGTTAGTAAAATTCCTGCAACTTCCGCAGACGTTAACCAGCCCACTTGAGTTGTAGTAAATAAACCTGAATCAGTATATGCACCCACCAACAAAGGCATTAATGTCGTTACGGCTGCTCCCATCATGGAAACCAACAACACCGCTGCAACTTGTATCCAGCCAGCAATGCTGACATTTTTTAACTGTAAGGCTAAACCGCTCATAATAAATTACTTTTTAATTCCTATTTAAAAAACACTGTAAGCCACTGTTTTGGCATTGGGAAAATGGCACCTATCGCTCAAACCTATTACTTAGACGTTTAACTATTTGTAAATAAGATAGGGCGCCCGTTGTTTTTTAAATTGTTTTAAGTCGTTCTGCCACGGCTGTTTAATTTGTTCTAGTGTTTTGCCGGCTAGCATATCTAAGCGGATCTGGTCTGTGCCTGCTAATTTATCCATAAAGCCACTGCGAGAGAAAAATTCAAGTTCACTTTTTTCAAATAACTTGAACCAGTCGTAAAAAATAGACATGTCAAAACCATTCAGCTGGACGGAACGTAAATCTAGTCCCTTCAATGCAATGCCTTTTAACTTGGGGTTACTGGCTGCGCCAATTATGGAACGAGGTGTAAATGCAAACTCACCAATATAGGCTTCATTGTGCCCGACAACTTGAAACGGGAAGTCTGTGCCACGACCAATACTGATTGGTGTAGCCTCAAAAAAGCACAAAGATGGATACAAATTAATTGCTTGTTGGTTAGGCAAGTTAGGGCTTGGTAATACCGGCAACACGTAGCTGTCGTTGCGTTGGTAGTCTTTAACTGGAACAACCGTTAACGTCAGTTTGTGTTTTATTTGGTCAGCGTTATCAATGCTGTTTAACCAACCTTCACCTTGGATCATCTGAGCTAGTTCCCCAACTGTCATACCATGAACCAGTGGTACAGGCAGTAATCCAACAAAGGAACTGAACTCCGGGTTTAACATTGGACCATCAACCACTGACAAATGCGGGTTAGGGCGGTCTAATACAATAAAAGGTACATTGTTTTGTGCTGCAGCTTGCATCATATAAAACATAGAGTTGATGTATGTATAGAAACGCACACCGACATCTTGAATGTCAAAGATAATGACGTCTAGCTCGTTCATAACTTCACTCGAAGGCTTTTTGTTTTTACCATAAATCGAGTGAATTTTGATGCCGGTTTTGGCGTCAACAGATGAAGATACCTTAGCGCCTGCGTCGTGATCTCCTCTAAAACCGTGTTCGACCGCAAATATCGTAGCGATATTTTGCTTTTTACTAACTAGAAAATCGACAATGTGTTGTTCATTAACACGAGAGGTCTGGTTAACAACCAAACCGATTCGTTTTCCTTTTAACAGAGTTAAATATTGCTCTGTTTGTTCGGCACCCACCTGAGTTGGCAAGACTTGCTTACCAAACGAGTATTGAGTGAACAGCATTGTAGCTAATAGTACAAACGACAACCAAAGTTTCATATTACATTCCCACTATGCTTGATGCTGAATAACGTCAACCGAACGTCGCAAAAAGCCGCCTTGCTCCGCGAGGATCTCTTGACCTTTGTTAGGCTCGACACCGGTCAGCACGTGAAGAATGGCTAGTTTTGCTTTGAATTGGGTCTTCTGTAATGCTTCTTCAGCAACAATGCGGTCACAATTGGTCGCTTGCATTACGATTCTAATGGCACGGGCATAAAGCTTTTTATTGCTGGCGTTAACATCGACCATTAAGTTTTCAAAGCTCTTGCCACTGCGGATCATGCTGGCAGTTGTTAACATGTTGAGAACTTGCTTTTGCGCCGAACCTGATTTTAATCGAGTAGAGCCTGTTAGGACTTCTGGACCAACAACAGGACAAATATTGATATCAGCGTATTGCTCAATAATGGAACCTGGATTACATGCAACACTAACCGTATTTGCGCCCAGACTACGTGCATATTCTAACGCGCCCAAAACATATGGTGTGCGACCGCTAGCTGCCAAGCCGACTAATACATCTTTATTGGTAAATGCATTATCTATTAGATCTTGTTTGCCTAATTCCGGATCATCTTCTGCACCTTCCACGGCTTTATAAATTGCTTGGTTGCCACCAGCAATGATACCTACGACTTGTTTTGAAGAAACACCGAAGGTTGGCGGGCATTCCACTGCATCCAATATACCTAAACGGCCACTGGTACCAGCGCCAATATAGATTAGACGCCCACCTTGTTTGAAGGCATCGACGATAATATCCACTGCTTTTGCAATTGGTGTAATGCATTTCTCGATGGCTAACGGAACGTTTCGGTCTTCTTCATTAATCGCCGATAATACTTCTTCTGTCGCCATCAAATCGATTTGCATGGTATTCGGGTTACGTTCTTCAGATACCATATTATTAAGTTGCGATAACAAAGCTATTTTGACTTTATTTTCTTCTTCGTGAGAGCCTTGAGTTGAGGTGTCTATAGGCTCTTCTAACAGTTGCTTCGCTAAAAAGCATGCGCCTTCAAGAGACAGCCCTTGCTGCAGGTCGCATATTGCTTGGATGTCTTCTTGCAGATATTCATAAGTTGGTGCTGCCAGGCCGCCCATTAATACAACTGGAATATTTTGTTCTTTTCGAGCTAGTAATATAAGTTCTTCGACGTCTTTGGCATGTTGCTGTACAACAGAACGCGCAGCAGAACAAGATGGTGCTAATTTAAATACAAGCTTTGCCAGTCGTGCATATGCCGCAGGACTTGCGTTTCTTAGCCAATTAAGCAAATCGTCGCGCTCAGGGCCTAACTCATTCATCAAGGTAATAGCGAGCTGTGATACGGGCTTATATAAAGTATCCAATTCTTTTAACAACACTTTTATGGTCATAAAACCGAGTTTCGCACCACCACCTTCGTCGCCTATAGGGAAGCCCCAACCGCCGACATAATGCTCTTGCTGTTGCTGATCTAACATAGCGCCAACAGAACCTGTACCCAAAGCGACCATGGCAACTGGTTTACCTTGATTGGCGCCATATAAAGACGTTCGCGCATCATTATATACATGCAAAAACACAAAAGGCATGGATAAGCGACGTTTTAAGCGAGCTACTTGTGACTGATTACCAGCGCCAGCCAGTCCCATTACCACAGCAATCTCGTTTGCTTTACATTCAGCTTTTGCCATCAGTGACTCTATGATTTGCATCAAAGTGACACATGCGCCTTCGAAGTCATAAGTCAGTGAGCTAGCGCCAGCTTTTTGCTCAAAGCGTTCGCCTGTCTCGATATTTTCGATACGGCCGACGGTTTTGGTTCCACCACCGTCTATACCTAATATAAATTTAACTGTCATGACGAGGTTATCTCCTCTTTAATAAAATCTGAAGTATTCACTGGAATGTCTTGTTTGCTGCCCAATGAACAAATTAAAAATGAAACAAATGAACCGATGCACAATTGCCAAGTGAACCCTAAATTGATTTGCCAAGCCTCAGGCACTAGGGTATCCATTACATAGGGTTGAAACATAAGGGTTAACAAAAAGCCGGTTAGCAAGGCAAAAAACACTGAATGTTTGTTACCACGTTTGGTAAATAAAACGGTGAAGTACACACCTAATAAACCGCTGTATGAAAACACCATAACGCTGAGAGCAAATGCTAATAACGGCATATCAGAATATTGCTGCCAGTAGTAACAAAGAATCGCCATTGACCCCAGGGCTACTGCTACCACCGACATTGCTACTTGACCAGCTTTTACGAAATGGCGTTCTTCGGTAGATTTATTACGTTTAAGTTGCCAAGGCTTATAGATATCTTGTACCAATACAGATGCCATTGAATTTAATCCTGAATTTAACGTGGATAGTGCGGCCGCAATAACACCAATAGTTACAAAACCTTTAACACCGGCGGGCATTTCGTTGAGTACGTAATACATAAATATAGTCACTTTTTCACCCGAAAAGCTTTGGTTTATTGCTTCCGCACCTTCGGTATTCATTAAATCAGGTCGTTGGTAGAACACATAAAGCAAAAGTCCAATCGCTATAAACAGCAACATAACTGGAATAACTAACACCACAGAAAGTAACATGGACTTGCTGCCTTCTTTTGCATTTTTACAAGTTAAGACTCGCTGAGTCATGTCTTGATCTAAGCCAAATGCGGCAATATTTAATAAAACAAATCCTGTCACCGCAGACCAAACTGTAAACACGCCGCTTGGTGAAAAGTCTAAGTTAAAATTGAACAAGGTTAACTTAGACGCTTGAGCTGGGCCGGGATTATCTAACACAGCCAAAATTTGACTAAAGTCTGCCGGGATAGCTTTAAACAGAAAAAAGATTACGAGTAATGCAGCTATAATATAAACCGCGCATTGAATTACATCACTGTATATCACGGTGCGTATGCCACCGATTATTGAATAACCTAAGCCAACCGCGACTAACACGAGTGTCGACATGACAACACTTCCGGCGTCAATATTACCGAAGAGGATCATGGCGACCGCAATCGCAGCCATATATAAACGTGCACCGCTAGCGAATACTCGGCCAAACAAATACATGAATCCCGCTTGTTTTTTGGCGCTTGCGCCAAAGCGTGATTCTAACAATTCATATACCGTCGCGACTTTATTGTCATAAAACTTAGGAATTAAAAATGCAGCAACCACCATTGCTGCAATAAATGCCCCTATGTTGGTAGCCAAATAAGATAAATCCCCACGGTAGCCTTGATCTGGTCCACCTAGAAAGGTGGCCGCAGATTGGGAGGTAGCCAGAACTGAAATAGCCACCAACCATACTGGCATCTGATTACCACCTAGAAAATAGTCGTTAGTATTGCTTGCTGCCTTGCGGTTAAAGTACCAACCTGTGCCTGCTAAAACTAAGAGGTATGCGATGAATACTAACCAGTCTGCCAAAAGGAACTGAGACCCCATATTTACGCCCATAATTAATTATTCCATATATTCGATATTGAAAGAATATATAATTCCGTTTAAGATGTAAAACCATAAATAAATTATTTTTTAAATAAGTTGTCCGATAATGAAAAAATTACTGCAATTAATCTCTTTTATCGCCATCCCGTTAAGCCTTGTAGGTTGTGGCACAATAATGAAAACTGAGGTTGAAACACCCGCTGCGAGCATGCGTCAGCAATTAGCTCAAAAGTTAATTTTGGATTTTCGCTATTACTGCCCGACGAAAGCTGCGAACAGCGGTTGTAATGTGCCAATGACGCAGTTGCCAAAAGAAGTTGCTGAGCTTATTTCGACCACTGACTTAGGCGGGGTCATTCTTTTTGCGGATAATTTAGAATCGGTAGAGCAAATAGTCACACTGAATCATGATTTACAGAAAACGTCTGTAAACTCTGAGTTAAAGTTACCTTTGTTTATTTCTGTCGATCAGGAAGGTGGCAGGGTAGCAAGGTTACCAAGGGATAAGTCTACGGCGTTTACCGGCAGTATGTCTATCGCAGCAACTTACCCATTACATGGGTTAAGGTATGCTCGCGAAACAGGTAAGGTGTTGGGACAAGAGTTGGTCGCTACAGGCTTTAACCTTAACTTTGCACCTACGGTGGATGTAAATATTAATCCTGCGAATCCGGTTATCAATGTGCGCTCTTTTGGTGAGGATCCGCATATTGTTTCTGAGTTGGCAGCAGCGCAGCTCGATGCCATGCAATCTCAGGAGTTGCTTGGCACCTTAAAACATTTCCCTGGTCATGGTGATACCAGTGTTGATAGCCACACTGGTTTGCCGAGAGTTGATCATGATAAAGCGAAGGTTGAACAAGTTGATTTAGCACCATTTCGATATGCAATCGACTTAGGCACGGCAAAAGTGATTATGACGGCACATATTCAATATCCAGAGCTAGATAACACCACGTTTGTTAGCAAAACTGGAGAAGTTATGGTTAAGCCAGCCACCATGTCGAAAAAAATTCTTACCGATTTACTGCGTGGAGAAATGAACTATCAAGGTTTAGTTATCACCGATGCTCTGAATATGAAGGGCATAAGCCACTTTTTTGATGAAACTCAAGCAGTCATCGAAACCTTCAAAGCTGGTTCGGATATAGCCCTGATGCCAATAGCTATCAGATCGCCTTATGACCTCAAAAAGCTGCATGATCTACTCGATAACCTAGAACAGGCTGTTAACGATGGGCGACTAGACAAAAGCGAAATAAGCTCGTCATATGAGCGCATACGTGCAACTAAACTTGCCATGTTAGATGGCATAAATCATTCAAAAACACTTGCCGAAAAATTATCGAATGCCAAGCAAGTATTGGCGACCGCTCAAGCCAAACAATTGGAGCAAGAGTTGGCCTTAGCTTCTCTAACCGCAATAAAAGGCACTGGTCAGCTATCGTCCGACCTTAAAAAACTTGCGTTGTTAATGCCGGATGAAAGCAAATGCAAGGCATTAGAAAATGCACTAATAGCAGAAAACCAAGATTACAATGTGAATTGCATTAATTATTTGACCTTTGACGAGCAAAAATTAAAAACACATATCAAAAACGCTGACGTGTTTGTAGCGGGCAGTGTTACGCCAAACCAAAGTTTGGCGGAAATGGGGGGCGTAGAAGATTGGCCAAGACTAAAACAACTAAGTCGCCAATCCAAATTACAATCGAGCCAAAAGAAAGAAAAATTAAATGCTTTATTAAAGTTTGCAAAATCAAACAATAAGCAGACTGTATTTGTGTCGCTAAGAATGCCTTACGAAGCGCCACACTATGCAGAATATTCGGATCACATGTTAGCGACTTTTTCTTACAATCAGCACAGGGGTGAAGACGGCAAGTTAACGGGCGCTGTGTATCAAGCGCTGGCTAAAGTACTTTCTGGTAAAGAAAAAGCGTTGGGTCAATCTCCAGTAACTATCAATTTTAAAAGATAAACATCTCCATAGTTTTATCCGATAGGTTCTCATTTGGGAACTGGTCAATCTATTCCTATTCTTATTAAAAAATAGGAATAGATTATGACTTTGAGATTTATATTAGCTGCGCTTTTTTGTGCAGTCCTACCGTCATGTGGTTCGAGTAGTTCCAATGCTGAGTCACAGACAACTGATACTTCACAAGTGCCAACGGACGGGGAAAAGCAAGAGCAGGGCAGTGAAGACGCTGAGGGTAACGATAAAGTTATCATGGATGGCAATAAATTAGGCGCTTGGATTTTTTATATAGACGAACCGGGTTTAATTCATAATAACCATCAAGACATGGCTAATTACCTTGCGGATATGGGCGTTAAACGTGTGTTCATTAAAATTAGCGACATTAATTATCAATGGCAAAATAATAAAATTAGTTTCACTGAATTCAGCGTAGATTGTGGTGTTTGGCAAGATGCATGCGACCCAAGTAATCTTGAGTTCTACAAACAAAAAGGCTTGGAAGTATGGGCCTGGACTTACAACGATACGCACTCTTATGAAGAACAAGCAGACATGCTCGAAGCGGCTATTAAAGTCGGTTATGACGGTTTTGTTTTAGATATAGAAGTGGAATTTGATGGTGATTCAGAGTCATTAAAACAACTACTAGAAGCCCACAAATCTCGTTTTAATAGTCTAGCAAATTCAGCCCCAGAACACTTTAAACTCGCGGCCACGACATGGGGAAACCCAAAAGATCACGATATGAATGTCGCATTGATTGATCAATACGTAGATGCGCACATACCACAAACCTATATAGAAAAGTGGGGCGCAGATTTCATCGCAGACATAGCAGGAACCATAAATATTGGCGACTGTGAATATCGAGAATTAGGCGCAACAAAACCTATCTGGCATATTATCTCTCATGAAGATAAATTATTAACAGCGCAAGACTTCAATACTTTCATACAATACGCCGGCCCTAACGCGTCGGTTTGGCGAATTTCAGATAGTAATTTGATGACAGAAGCATCAGCAATTGATTGGGGAAATACGTCATTTCAAAGCCAAGCCTGCAGTCAAAATAATTTTGAATTGTGACTTTCAAAGTAATAAAAGATTTTAATAATAGTAAGTTTCTGGGAGTAAGTATGTTGTTAGATTTTAATACCTTTATACCTCGTCGTTTATCGGCGGCTTCATCGCATAAAAACCATTGGGGTTACCAAATAATAGGATGTTTGGTATTGATATTATTAACTAACCTAGTTTTAGTTACGAGTGTCGCGGCAAAATCTGCGGCAGATGTGCGATACGGGAAATATCGAGCTGATAATTTAGACAAACCCTTTATTCAACAGCTTGATATTTTAGAGAAAATTAAATCTTTTCAAGGTCATGAATTAGTTAAAGTAAAAAAAATTGGAGAGTCGTTTCAGGGGCGTGACATTCATCAGTTACAAATCGGTAGCGGGAAAATGCATGTATTGCTGTGGTCACAAATGCACGGTGATGAACCAACAGCTACGGCGTCAATATTTGACGTTTTAAACTACATAGTCGACGACGAACAACAGCAATGGCGAGCAAGTTGGGCTGAAAAGTTAACCCTCACGTTTGTACCTATGTTAAACCCAGACGGCGCTGAAATTGTCAGTCGCTTTAACGCACAAGGCATTGATATCAATCGTGACGCCAGAAATTTACAAACCCCAGAAGGTCGGATATTGATGGCGTTAGCACAAGAGTTGAAGCCAGTGTTTGGTTTTAATTTACACGACCAAAGCCGAAACTATCGTGCTGGTTCGGCAAATCACCCGGCCACTATTTCAGTTCTGTCGCCTTCATATAATCACCAGCGCGATGTGAATGAAACTCGCACCAAAGCCATGCAAGTCATTGTTGATATCATACAAGAAATTCAAGCTCGTCTGTCTAACAATATTGGACGTTATGACGATGGATACTCGCATCGAGCTTTTGGTGATACGTTAACGCGCATGGGAATAAGCACCATTTTGTTTGAGGGAGGGGGCTTTCCAAACGACGATAACCGTCAAGTTGCTCGAAAGGCAATGTATCAAATGGTACTTGCTGCTATTGACTCGATTGCATCTGAAACCTATCGGAGTAACAGCATAAAGCAATATTTTGCGATACCTATGAATCAAGAGGGAAAATTTCAAGACTTAATTGTTCGCAATGTAAAGGTAAAAGCGCAAAGTGATGGAAATACTAAGAACGACTATAAGGTTGATTTAATAGTCAATTTAAATATTTATGGTTCACAGCAAGCAACCATTAATGAAATAGGAGATGGTTCTGAGTTATCTTCATATCATGAGTTAGATGCCTTGGGTTATGAGTACGTACAAGGAAAAGCCTACGATTTGGAGAAAGAAGGGAAATTAACGTTAAATGACAGTAATTATTTTCGTCTGTTAAAACGAGGTGTTAGTCATTTTGTTGGGGATGAGTCATTATTAATAAACAAAACTCGATTTCCAATTCAGCGAGTGGCGTCTTCTCTAAAATGCGACTTGCCTTGTCGTGGACAAAAAGCAACGTTTCTGTTGTTTGATGGCCGAGGTATTAAGTTTGCGGTAATTAATGGTCAGGTCATTGATTTGCGAACTGGTGTAGTTAAAAACTCGCTAGGTACTTGAACCATATAGACTCTATTTATGTTTAGGTAGTACCAGAAACTGAACTTTAACTAAAAGCCCACACCTGTGACGAGTGGGCTTTATTTTTGTATGACGATCCCTGCTTAATTATTCAAAAATATGCAGCCATAAATCGTTGCCTGCGCCATTATCGTTGATAGCGTATTCAAATGCAGCTTTTGAATATCGTTGCCCTTCACCATATACAGAAGTATTGTAACTGCCCCACTTTTGCTCATTCCATCGGCCAAACGGGTCATTAACTGTGTAATGTGTGCCGTCAAAACCTTTAACTACCATTATGTGACCTGGATTGGTAAACCATCCGTGGACGATTGCTACTTTGCCGTCAGCGAGTGCTTGTCTAAGTTCGGTGATTGTTCCGTTTGTTTTGCTATCTGCTCGTTTGTTGCTGCCAGCTCGTATTGCCATAGTGTCATAGCCCCACGCCAAAGATGGAACGGTTTGTAACACTCCGCCCAGTTCTTCATAGAGGTAATCAGGTGAGCGGCCATTAACACTCGGGTTGGTGAATCCGTGCATATCTGTCACCATTGCCAGTGAGGTTACTGAACACGTTCCGTACGGGTCATAATAGTTGTTCAACTGAAAGTAGTATGGAACCGAAGCCGTTGGAGGTGGGGTTGAGCAATGCTGGGAGTTCAACA
>JABXID010000147.1 GCA_013373245.1 Gammaproteobacteria bacterium | reverse complement strand
GGCCGCGTGAAAAACGCCGTAACCGTGACTTAACGCTAAACCAGATCAAACGCGAAGACTTAGCGAAAGAATATCCAAATTTTGATTGGGATACCTTCTTTGAACCTAGCGGTTATAAAGTTCCTCTTTTAAACATTACACAGCCTGAGCCGGTCAATGACGCAATTGCACTGATCAACGGTTTGTCACTGGACGATTGGAAGTCTTATTTGACATATCACGCAGTAAGTAACAATTCCGATTTATTAGCAGAAAACGTGTACAACGCTAACTTCGAATTTTACGGCAAAACTTTATCAGGCCAACAAGAGCCTAGAGCTCGCTGGAAACGCGCTGTATCTGAAATGTCAGGCACTGAAAGCCTAGGTTTTGCCATCGGTAAAGTCTATGTTGACCGTTACTTCCCAGAGAGTTCAAAAGCTCAAATGTCTGAATTGGTTGAAAACCTTCGCAAGGCACTTGGTCAGCGCATTGATAATCTAGATTGGATGGGTGATGAAACTAAAGTTGCAGCAAAAGAAAAGTTAGCAGCGTTTAATCCTAAAATCGGTTACCCAGATGTGTGGCAAGACTTCACAGGCCTTGAGATCTCTGCTAACGATTTAGTAAGCAATATTCACAACATTCGTGAGTTCTTCCAAGCGGAAAGCGTTGAACAAGAACTGAAGAAAACGGACCGTAACCGTTGGGGTATGACACCACAACGCGTCAATGCTTATTACAATCCTTCGTTTAATGAAATTGTATTCCCTGCGGCAATTTTACAACCACCGTTTTTCGATCCAAACGCAGATCCTGCGGTTAACTACGGCGGAATCGGTGCGGTTATTGGCCACGAGATGGGACACGGGTTTGACGACCAAGGCTCGAAGTCTGATGCTAACGGTATCCAACGTAACTGGTGGACCGAAGAAGATCGCGCTGCATTTGAGAAAAAAGCTGACATGCTTGCTGAGCAGTACAGCCAATATGAACCAATCGAAGGAAACTTCGTAAACGGTCGTAATAGCTTAGGTGAAAACATAGGTGATGTTGGTGGTATCGCAATGGCATATCACGCATACAAATTAAGCCTAAACGGCAAAGAAGCACCGGTTATCGACGGGCTTACTGGCGACCAACGATTCTTCCTAGCTTGGGCACAGGTATGGCGTGAAAAGCGTACTGAAGAAAGTATGCTAAATCAGCTTCGTGGCGGAACACACGCTCCGGGTCGTTTCAGAGCCTTAGCTCCTAGAAACCACGACGCTTGGTATGAAGCGTTTGATGTTAAAGAGGGTGATGAGTTGTACTTACCACCAGAACAACGCGTTCGCATTTGGTAACCTAACAACTAGCTTCTCGTTGTAATTAATAAGCGCTTCTTTTTGAGGCGCTTTCTTTTTTGGAAAACAAGAATTGAAACCACAACACTTTTTAGAATTATTATTGCTATCCGCTATTTGGGGCGCTTCTTTCCTATTCATGCGTATAACAGCAAGTGAACTGAACACCTTTGCCCTTGCCAGTTTTCGCATGGCCATCGCTGCATTGACCCTATCACCTTTGTTTTTTCACTTTTGGTTGAAACGCGCACGTCAACCGCTTTCAATTAATAATTCAATGTCCAACAAACAAGTGATTAAACATATTTTTGTCGTAAGTTTGACTAACGCTACCATACCTATGTATTTATTCGCCTACGCTGCCGCCAATATCAACGCTGGCTTTGCATCCATTTTAAACGCCACAACGCCGCTATGGGGCGCACTTATTGCGGGTCTACTGTTTGCCAATAAACTTTCAAAAGCTTCACTTCTTGGCTTGTGTATAGGTTTTATTGGTGTTGTGTTATTAAGCTCTAATAAATTAAAAGGCGATCTGGACGCCGAGTTAATGAGTGTCTATGCCATTGTCGCAGCAACCGGCTTATACGGGTTTTCCGCCAACTATGCCAAACATAACCTACAAGGTGTTAAACCCTTGTTCATCGCCTCTGCAAGCCTATTTTTAGGTGCAATGGTAACCTTGCCATTAACGCTTTTATCTTTACCTCACCTTTATTTTCTCTCTACAGACGCTGCACTATCTCTATTGGCACTTGGTGCCTTAAGTACTGGCATCGCATACATTTTTTATTATCGGATCATAGAACACTCTGGGCCAACAAAAGCAATGATGGTGACTTACTTAATCCCAATATTTGGTGTGTTTTTAGGTTGGTTATTTTTACAAGAATCGATTACGCCAGAAATTATATACGGTGGTTGTTTAATTTTGCTTGGCGTCGCAATAACTACAGGGGCCTTTACCAAAAGGCGTGTTTAATTTAACGACACAATGTTCATATTTTTGTCATAAATCGTACATTTTTTTTTCATGTTTGCTATTTACAATTCAAAATTATGTGTTAAATAGTCATATTAAGACGACTTTGATGTTGCCTTAAAACAAAATAATAACAACAACTAGAGATGAAGGAGGCCATTATGGAAGGTCTAACTGATATTCTTGAAAGTGCGGTAAACGCTAAAACCCCAACAAAACGTCAATCAAAACGTAAATGGAGAGAGATAGAGTCCATTAAGGAAAAATACAGACTTAAAGAGGAACTAAAAAGTATTGATCCAACACTCGATTACGACTTAGCAGATTTAGAATTTTAGATAGAAGCCTGAGATACACATCTCAGGCTTTTTTCGTTCTGCGGCTAAGAAAGTAGCGGTAAGCTAAAAAGCTTGATGGATCAGAGATGGTCGTCAAAATTTTTTGTTTGTCGAGAATAACCGTTTGAAGGCTATAAGGCTGGAAGGTTAACCAAATAAAACCCGTCATCTCCCCGTCCCTTGGCGGGGATCTTTAGCTGAGTTTCGAGTTTCGAGTTT
>JABXID010000229.1 GCA_013373245.1 Gammaproteobacteria bacterium | reverse complement strand
TGTGTAAACACATTTCAGGACGGGACAGTCAACAGAAAGAGGGGGCAGTGTGCCCACCATCGCCTCTCCTACCAAAATAGGTTCTGAATATCCAAAAGAAGATTACGTCTTTCAATTACTACAGCTTATCGTCAAAAAGTCGGTCGACAAATACGCATCGCCTTCAAATACTTTGACAACGTTTTTCCATTTGAATAATAGCGTCACTCATAACAATCAATCAGGTTCCAGCCGCCAAATAAAGACTTCACATAGATGCAAATTAAAGGTCTAAATTAGGCAAAACGAATGACTTAACGTTATTGTGAAAGCGGATCCATAACCCTGGGTTCGCATCTAATTGTTCGGCTAATTCAGCACTGTCTGAACTCAACTCCGTCTTCAGTACATTGGCGTACGTTTTTACTTTTGCAGGTGCGGTGTCGGCGTCAACTACCGATTGCACGACTTTTTTCGCATTTAAGATGGCAGCAGGCCCCAGCGTTAAAATGTATTTAGCGTCACGACATTCTTGTTCATCTTCGCTACTGGCGTCTGAACCACCGGCTTTAAACTTACTGATATGATGCTCTAAAATACTGCTGGAGATTGGAATAACGCCAGCCACATGTGCCTGTTTAGCACCGGAAAATGGCTTTATGTAAGCTAAGTGTGATGCCTCGTTTTCTTCAGGGCCATGACCTATGAAAAAGATATCCAATCCCCCCTGCGACTCTAGCTTGTTTAAATAATCAATCACCCCCGCTTCAATGTCATCGGTTGCGGTTTGCATTGGTGTAAAACTTTTTACTTTGTTAAAAAAGTCGGGTCCTAAAATACGCTCAAAATCACGTACAAAGCTGAAGCCATTGTCCATACTCATTGGCGCTAATGCGTCTTGCGTAAATACGTTAAGTCGCTCTAATAAGTGATCGTATTCAGATGTTTTCGCCACTTCACCTAACAAACGATGTAACGCTTGCCCACCTCGACCACCTAACAGCGCAATATTAATTTCGCCTTGTTTTTCGTTAGCGGTGGCTATCAACTCATCAAACATGGCTTGTCCAACCGCTTCTTCGGTGGGCAATATGATTGGCTTCAAACCTTTGTCTTCAAAACTCTTAGAGGTTGATGATTGCTGTGCTAGCCATATATTGCCATCTTGCTCTACACGCGAAAATTGACTTGAAATTTGATTTGCCATAGAGATCTCCAGAATTGAATTTATGGTTGTTGCGACCAAGTTAATGTGCCGTCGAGTCGTTGTTCACCAATGATAAAATTGTCGAAACGTATATCTTTGGCATTCTCGACATTAAACAGTTGCTCGAATGATTTGATTTCAATATTTTTGAAGGTGACATTCACCAGAGGTTGTTCAGCGGGCGCATGTATTTCTAATACATTTTTAGCTTCCGCCACCTGAATGTTTTCAATTACGATGTTTTTATATAATGATGGGAATTTTTCTTTGCCTTCTCTTGGATAATTCAGTTGGAACCAAAACAAGTTAGTGAAATTTTCAACGGTAAAGTCTTTGATATAAATGTTTTCAACGACACCACCGCGGTCTAAATTAGCTTTAAAGCGGAATGCGGAATCGCCCTCGCGCAAGATATTGTCGTAAAAATATACGTCTTTGATGCCGCCAGACATTTCGCTGCCAAGACCGATACCGTCTTCGCCGCCCATGTCGTTATTACGCACTACGATATTGGTACTTGGTATGCCAATGGTTCTGCCGTCTAAATCGCGACCTGATTTGATAACAACAGAGTCGTCACCAGTGCGAAACCACGAATCTTCAATTAATACGAAGCTGCTAGATTCAACATCTACACCGTCGTTATTACCTATGTGGCTGTCAACCTTAATGCCGCGAACCACAGCGTGATTGGTATAAACTAAATGTGTTACCCAAAATGGCGAGTTAATGCTTTTATAGTCTTGTAATAAAACGCGCTCAGCATGAAAAAACTGCACTAACGGCGGACGCAAATATTCGCCCTCTAAAAACACACGTTGCTCAACGGGCACACCTGATGCGCCCATTTTTCTTAGCTTTTTGTAACCTGGTTTGGCTTTTTTATACCATGGAATAAACTTGCTATTGGCATTACCATCAATCGTACCCTCGCCAGTGATAGCAACATCTTCAACATCGGCTGCATAAACCAATGGGGAATAACTGTAGACTTCTGTACCTTCCCAGCGAGTTTTAACCGCTGGTAAATAATCACTTGGCTCCGGTGAAAACAGTAGGTGCGCTCCCTTGGCCAAATGAAGGTTGATGTTACTTTTTAGGTGGATTGGACCTTTTGAGTACCAATGACCTGCTGGGATAAGTACCTTACCGCCTCCTTGCGCACTGGCGGCTTTAATGGCGGCTAAAATTGCAGGTCTGGCGTCCGGTTGACCACTGGTATCTGCGTTTTTGCCATCACGCTGCTGCGCACCAAAATCAACAATATTAAATTCTTGTTTCGGAATATTTGGCGCTGCAATCGACTCAACAATCTTATCCGCTTGCTGCCATGGGCTAGCAGCCATCGTGTCGTTAAACATTGCCGATACCACTAAGACCGTAATTACATAGGTTATGTGTCTAAACATTTATCTTGCTCTTTTATAAATACAAAATATGCAATTATTCAGACGTTGATTGTGAAATCACGCCGATACCAACATTTGCCATGACGTGATCAACAACTTCACTGGTTGTTGTCAAATACGAGGCGTAATCATAAGGCACTTCATAGGTTGACGTGGAACCAACCGAAGCGTCGTATCGAGTGTCACCACTTGCCGGTGTTGTCCAAGTTACACTGGCAAAGTCGTTATCACGTACGTTCCAAAAACCGACTTCTCTTGAATAAAAAGACACGATAGGATTTTGTACGTTTTTAAATACGTTGCCTTCTATCAGCAACTCGGCGCCCATACGGGAGTTAATTGCGGTTGAATTAATACTTTCAAAGACATTGTTATAGAGATGCCCCTTGCCGTAACGGAATAAAGGCACACGAGATTCTAGATTTTTAAAATGATTGTGGTGATAAGTAATGAAACGTTCACCAGCACCGTCGTCATCACTTGAGCCATTTAACATGCTCTTGTAATGGTCGTGGATGTAATTGTATGAGACGGTGATATATTCTGCACCCGCTTTTGAGTCAATCAAGCCATCGTAGTCGTCTTTACCGACACTCAAGTCACCGTGCAATTCATTGTGGTCTATCCATATATAACCGGTAGTAAATGTCTCATCATCTCCTTCAATACCAATAGCATCACCAAAAGACGCTGGTACATCATGGATTTTTAAGTTTTGAATGATCACATTTTTAGCACGGCGAATAGAAATACCAATCCCCGACAGCTCACCGCGGTCTTCAACACCTACGATAGAAACATTATCCATGTCTTTAATGTCGAAGTTTTTACCTCGATTACCGCTGTTGGCATCTGTGATCACACCGTCGACATATATGATCACAGGTGTGTCCGAATTCTTGGCACTGGTCAGTGCATCCTGCAACGCGACACCATTATCGACAGTAACAACATCGCCACCAGCACCGCCTGTTAAAGTGAAGTTATAGCCAGCAAAGCCTCCGTCACTGAATGGAACTGCCACGTCATCATTATCATCGCCATCGTCTGGAGTATTATCACCCTCAACGTTTTCCGGAGTGTTTTTTTGTTCAGGGTAGTCATATTCTGAACATGCCGTCAGAGTTAAAAAAGTGATGCTAGACAAGAATATAAGGGGTAAGTACTTCATTTTTTGTTCCTTCGGAAGAGCCTAACATCCGACTAAAATTGGGTCAGCTGTATACACTAGGTTTGACTCTTTCGGTTGAATTTTTGATTAATATTTGGTTTGTAAAGTAATGAATAGGGCATGTATTGATCGCTGATACGAAATCGACACATGCCCTTATTGTTGCTTACACTGGGAGCTTTATTCTGTGTACTCGATAGTTAAATTGTCGATAACGACCACAGCGCCACTTTCCGCTCGTAACTGAATGAAAGAAGTTTCAGTAGCTACAAGGCCATCGATTTCTAATTTGCCAACTGTTAAGTCAGCAATTTTCACCGAATAAAACTTAGAATCACCGCCATGCATGGAATTACTGCTGCCCGATGTATTGTTATCTACGTACAACATAAAGCTGTTGTCTTGGTCAGCCGCATCAGGCTCTGATGCACTAATAACATCCATAGTGATTTTATAAGCTTTGCTCAAATCAAGAGCACCACTGCTTGTAGTATCATCACCTGTCGTTTCGACATCAGGACTGGTTTCACCAATAGTAAAACGCGCATTATCAATGGTGAGTTGCCCATCAGTTACCGTAAGGCGACTTGAGCCGCCGGTGGCAACGTATAAAGGCGCTGAACCATCAGGTAATGCGGCGTAATCAGCAGTAAATAAATCGTCCGAGGTAGTTTCGAACTGCTCAGCAAGCACAGCATCTTGCTCTACGTACTCAATTTTAAAGTTATCAATTACAACTACCGCACCACTTTCAGCGCGAAGCTGTATGAAAGAGTTCTCAGTTGCAACAAAACCGTCAACTTCAACCGTACCCGCCGTCATATCAGCAATTTTGATGGAGTAAAACTTAGAGTCGCCGCCATGCATAGATTTACTGCTGCTTGATGTATTGTTATCTACATACATCATGAAGCTGTTGTCTTGGTCGCCGGCATCCGGCTCACTGGCACTTATAACATCGAACGTTATTTTATAGGCTTTACTCAAGTCTAAATCACCGCTAGCAGACGTATCTTCGCCCGACGTTTCAGTATCTGGCGCTGTTTCTCCGATGCTGAAACGTGCGTTGTCGATGGTTAACTCACCATCTGCAATAGTCAGACGGCTGCTGCCACCTGTCGCTTTGTACAACGCTGTATTTTCGTCACTGCTAAGTGCTTTGTAATCGGCAGAAAAGAATGTATCTGCGTCAGTTTCAAAGTCTTCACTTAACACTTCGTTGGTTGATAAGTACTCAAAACGTAAGTTATCAATTTCAACGTTTGCGCCACTTTCAGCTCTTAATTGTAAGAACGAAGTCGCCGTACCGATGAAACCTTCTACTTCATATGTTCCTGGAGTCATATCAGCAATCTTGATGGAGTAGAACTTAGAGTCACCACCGTGGATTGATTTACTGCTGCTCGACGTATTGTTGTCCATATAAATTTGGAACGAATTGTCTTTGTCATCCGTTGGCTCTTCAGCAAGGATTACATCAAATACAATTTTGTATGGTTTGCTAAAGTCAAACACACCTACGGTTGTTGAATCCGCGTCAGTGGTTGTGTCTTTTTCACCAATTGAGTGACCAATGGTGAAACGGTCTGAGGTAATTAACAAAGTGCTATTTTCAGTAACTTCAGCAGTACCGCCTGTTTTGAAGTACATTGGTGTTGAACTGTCATCTGGCAAAGTGCGGTATTCAGTAGAGAAGAAATCCGCGCCAGTGTTATCGAAGGTTTCTTCGAAGAACACATTCGGATCTGCATATTCGATACGTAAGTTATTTAACTCGATTTTGGCACCGCTTTCTGCGCGTAATTGAATGAACGAAGTTGCAGTCGCTAAGAACCCATCGACGGTAACCGTTGTGCCCGCTGTAAACTCTTCGATATCTACCGAATAGAACTTAGAGTCGCTGCCGTGAATAGATTTACCACTGCTTGACGTGTTGTTATCAACGTAAATCATAAAGCTAGTGCTGCTATCTGAAGTATCCGTTTTGACTGCGTCAACTACATCAAAGCTAATTGTGTATGGGCGACTTAAGTCAAATACACCGGTCGTTGTCGCATCGTCAGCAGACGTTTCTAATTTACTGCCGCCAGATTCTGGCGTGTGATTACCAATACTAAAGCGGCTGTTGTCTAACACAACGCTGTTTGAATCAACCACTACAGTGCCGCCTGTTTTATAGAACATCGGAGTATCTTCATCCGTCACGCCTACTTCACCGTCAACAGCTTGAAACTCGGCGGTAAACAAATTATCCGCACTACCAGCTTCGCTGAAATCTACTTCATACGGTAATGAAACTTTGATAGGCACTGGTGGTACATAAGGTTCAATAGTGATAGAACTAATCACCACCTTACTAGTACCTGTTGATATAAACTGTAAGAACGATTTAGCAGTACCTACATCTATACCCGCACCGTCATTATCAATTACCATTTCACCCGCTGTTAACGAAGAAACGTCGGCTTGATAAATCAATGAATCGGCACCGTGTACTGAATTAGCAGCGGTCGCTGTGTCGTTATCAACATAGATTTCAAACGTATCGTTGGCACCACGTTGCGTTACTGAGTCAATCGTTAAAACAATCTGATAAGGGCGACTTAGGTCTAACACACCGGTGCTATTAGTGTCTGCAGCTGTTGTCGATTCACCAGGTAAATAGTCACCCATAGTGAAACTGCCGCCAGTTAATGCAACACCCTCGACTTCTTGTACAACTGAACCACCGGTTAATGCAAACATTGCAATATTATCGGCTTCACCCGGCTGATCGTCGCCAGAAGTCGCTTCACCTGCCAAATTAAGATATTCGGGGGAGAACATATCAATGGCAGGATCCGCGGTAAAGTCGACTGTATCGTTAAACGTTATAGCACTTGGTGGAATGAATAGATCGCTGGCATCCACTGTGTCAGCCACCGTATCGATTCTTAAGTTATCAATCGTGATATCACCGGCACTGTCAGTACGGAATTGGAAGAAAGAGTTAGTAATATTGGTATTTAGTACACCGCGATCCGTTGCTGGATCTGAATTAGCGCCGTTTACCACGTCATCACCCGGTGTATAAGTGTAGGTAAACTTACCCACACCAACCGAAGCATCCGCTTCAAACTCTGACCAAGTAGCAACTTCTGCCAAGCTTTTGCCAAAGAATTTAGACGCATCGCCATGCAACGATTTGCCTTGGCTGGTTGAGTTGTTATCAACATATAAAGATAAAGAACCACCCGTACCGTGACCTACGATATCAAACGAAATCGTGAAACCTTCACTGATATTGTAAATACCTGTGCCTACCGTATCAGTCGCAGCGGTTTCAGCTTGATCGCCACTCTCTAACACAGGTGCCGCATTACCAATGGTAAAACGCGCACCGGCTAATTGCAGCACACCTGTTGTATCATCGACCGCGATATTGCCACCAGTTTCAACATATAGAGGTCTGTCAGCTAACTTTTTTGAAAGGCTCTTATAACTCGAGGTTAAAAAGTTTTCAGTTGTGGTAGAAAACTCCTCGATAAGCTCAACGCCTACGTCATTCTTTTTCTCATCTAACGCGATAAGTTCGACGTCTGTTTGCTCTTGACTAAAAGTTAACAAGTTGACTTGCGAGTCATCTTCAAAAGCACAATCTTGAACCAAAGTTGCTAGCGCTTCTGCAGATTCTGTTTTACATAAGCTGTAAACATCATCAACGGTGTCATACGAACGAGAAATTAAATAAGTTACTTGATCACCTGAAGTCAGTTCTAACGCCTGACGACCGAATACAAATTTGTAAGTACCTGTGACGGGTGCAACGTCGGTATCTGCGTCAGTAAATACAAAACTACCATCTAAGTTTTCATCGTCTGTTGGTGTGAACTCATAACTGTGAGTAACCGGCACCTGATTTACAACGGTAGGATTAAATACTACACCGCTAAACTTGCTTACATTGAACGGGTTACCTAACTGAAAACCTAACTCTTTTTCAACGTAATTAACAAAATGCAATTGCGCAGATGCTGGGCTCACCGCTTGTGTGTTGACGGTACCCGCACTCCCTACCCAAGTTTCAATATCATCAGCGAAGTCTTCAGGATCGCGTGAGAAAAAGTCTTGCACTGTCTCACCATCAGCAAGGTTCATCACTGCTGCTGTACGCGCAGATTCTGAGATGGAAATACCATTATCTGGATTGCCATCACTGTCTAGCGTTTGCAATAACACCAAGGCATTAGTAACACTGTCGTTAAACGGCGTGTCGTATCTAAATACTTGCAGTGGGGTGATAAAGTTAGCCCCTGCCGTTGCTGGAAACTCGATATCACCTATATGAAAGGTAACCGAGTCACCACGGTAATATTCAAAATTACCATTGGCGTCCGTAACACCAGTAATTTCTTCGGAAACACCACTAGCTTCACGAGTAATTTTAAATTGCAGACCCGCAACCGGCGCATCCACAAATTGACCTACTAACGGTGGTGCTGGTTCTGCCACTACGTTAATTGTACTTTCGCCACCGCACCCTGCTAATGCGATCGCCGTTAACAAACTGGTTGTTAATTTATTTTTGTTATTCATACATCCCTCCCGAGGATGGATACATGCGGCCACTTCAGCAACCGCATTCAAGCTCAATATTTATTATTCAAATTGTTTTAGTTATTGGTTTGATTAATAAAACTTGTACGTCATACCGAGTTGATACGAAGTGCCATAAAACTCATTTTTATACGCGATGTTGCCACCCGATAACTGGTTGCCTTGGTAATATTTCAAGTCAACTTCTTCAGTTAAGTTAATCGCGTCAAAATACATGGATAGATTCTTGGTAAGGTCATATTTCACCTTGAAATCAACGGTCGAAATAGCATCGATATAACGATCATTCCAGACTCTACAATCCCATGGGTCGGCCGGATCTGCATCGGCTGGACAAGCACCAATGGCATCTAGAATCTTAGAGCGGTAATTACCGATAACACGTGCAGAAAAGTCATCATTTTCCCAGCCAATTGCTAAGTTTGCTGTGATGTCCGCCTGATTTGGCATTTTCACTTTTTCGACACGGATCTTGTCATCGACTTTCGCTTCACTGTCTAAGAACGTCGTATTTGATTGAATGAAAAAGCCCGACTCAAAGAACTGGTTATAACTTAGTTCCATCCCCATCACCGCAGCATCATCACCGTTTAAGGTAATGTTGATGTCGTTCAAGACTAAGTCTTGTGGAATAGCGAACGCACTGATGTGGTCAACCGGCAAGGTCAAAGGAAGATTGCTGATGCTGTCTCTAATGCCAACCGCATCGTAGATAAAGTTTGTGATGTCTTTATAGAAAAGGGACACTTCAAAAAACAGGTCTTTGTTTGGATACCAACCAATCGATGAATCGAAGTTAGTAGAGCTCATTGCAACTAGGTTTGGGTTACCTACATCCAATGCGTTGTCACTGCCCAGCAAGTAACCTTGCAGTTCAATAGCATTTGGACTGCCTAAATCGTCTGGTTCATCGGCACAATTCGTTATGTTGTGCGGGTCACATAATTCAATACGGCTGTCTAACTTTGCAAATGCACGCGCTTGCTTAAATGAAGGACGTGTATAACTGGTCCAAATAGAACCACGAATCAGGATTTCATCAGTTGGCTCATAACGTAGGTGTGCACTTGGATAGTATTCACTGTAAGTAATTTTTGCTTGTGGCAGTGGAATAGAAATGTCTAAACTTTTTTCTAAGCCGAAATTAAACTTATCGTTGTTTATCGACATAAAACCTGTTGATGCAAACTCAGTTTCTACATAACGAACACCTGTGATTAAGGTCATATCGTCCATTAGCTGCAGTTCTGTCATTGCGTATACAGCAAAGGCATCTTCGTTAATTTCATAATCATCTCGAGTACTTTCAAACGTTGTACCGCCAGTCGCTGAATCTGCAGTATAACCAATAGCATCAATGATATATTCCACTGAATCTCTGGTTGGTAATGCATACGAGAAATTACCGGTGTCTGGAATTTCGTTAGCGTAGTCACTTAACACAGAGTTTTGTACATCAGCACAAACCTGATCGTCTTGTAAACATTGCCCGTCAGTTGGAATAAAGCTCCAACGGTCTTTACCACGAACGTGTGAACGTTTACTGCTAGTACCACCAACTTTAACGTAGTTGATCCAATCTGAATCAAACTCTTGTTTTAGATTTAACTTAACTGTTTCAATGGTGTCGGTACGGGTACTGTCTTCTAAAAAGATGTTATCTAAATCAAAGGTGTCGTACGTAGTCGCATCACCGCGAGTATCACTATTGTTTGCACCATCAAAGAAGTCTATTGGCATACCTGATATTTCAGCCGCTTGTGCAGGCGTTAACACCATGGCATCGATGCGATCTTTATGCCCTTGGCCGTATACAATTAAGTCCCGTTCACGGAACTGCGCGCGACGACCATCTTTGATTTCTGATTCTGATTCTGAGTGCGCAACCTCGTAGTCAAATGTGGTGTAATCACCCAATAGGTGTTTGCCACCTAGGCTGAATGTTTTGGTGACATTGTCCCCTTCTTGAATGAAGTACTGATTTTGTAAATCAATATCAGTAACGATAAATTCTTTGGTTTCAGCGTTGACGTATGGATGTTCGCCACTTGAGCTGTATGAATAACCAAGTAATTCACCGGTGATTTCGTCGTAATTTGCTCTTCGGTTTAACAAACCGCCATCAGCAAAGTCAAACTTCTCACGTAATGCAATGTCATTGTCGGCGTAACTTGAATAATTTGCGCGAACATAAAATGAGTGTAAGTCTGAAGGTCTAATTTCTAAGTTAATGTTGGCTGATTTACGTTCTCGTTCCGCATCTTCTAAGCGTTTCTCGTACTGTACAGGAGCTAAGATCATGCCGTCATCATTAACGATGTCTAATGTTTCAGGATCACCATCAACAAACGCGGCATCAAATTTTCTAAACGACATTTGCGAGGTATCATGTTGACGAAATTCCTCAACATGTGTCATACGGTTTTCAAAACCCGCCGAGTAACCTATACCTATCATTTCATCGAACAATAATGACGTACCGTCAAAGGTAAATTTAGGAGAGTGCTGTTGACTCAAATCTTGATAAGAGTTTTGTAGCTTAAATTTAAAGGAGTCTTTGCCTTTGTCATAAGCTGAAATAGCTTTTACATTCACCATACCGCCGATTGAATTAAGGTTCATTTCTGGTGTTAAGGTTTTAAATACTTCAATGGCTCCGAGGGAGTCACCTGATATGCCGTCGAGACCAACTTTACGTTCATCACCTGCCCCGGCCATTTGCGCGCCATTCATCGATACAGATACGAAATTAGGCCCTAAACCACGAATTGCAACGTGTGTACCTTCACCTTCATTACGTTCCAAGGTAACCCCAGGCAAACGACGTAATGATTCGGCAATATTTTGATCGACAAAGTTTCCTAAATCGTCGGTTGCAACCACGTTACTAAATGCGTCGGCCGCCCGCTCCATGCCACGAGCTTTCTGGTCAGCAAGTCGCACACCTTGAACTTCAATGATTTCTACATCTTGTTCTGTTGTTTTATTCTTTTCAGGCTCACTTTCTTGCGCCTGTGCTCCCAGCGCTAAAAATACACAAGCGGAGAGCGCTTTGTATGGGAATGTTTTAGCCATTCTTATACCCCAATTAACCTCTTAAGAGGCTCCTGTTGACATCAGTGGTTACTACTGCAAAACCACACTTAATATTATTTTAAATTAAGCCACCGGTGGCAGATTTAAGTCATAGTTCCTGTTTAAAGGTAAAAAGTTAGTAAATATGGGTTCTTTACATTTAATAACTTTTTAATTATTCAATTTATGCCACCGGTGGCATAAAAAACTATCATTATGCCTAATAGTTTGTCAATATATATTTAGTCGTAACCTTTAGGAGTAGGCAATGAGACCTAACCGTGCATCATTGCAAGTCAAAAAAATGACTAACATTTTGTTTTTATTAATTTTAACCCTTTCCATTCCAGCTTTTGCTACAGACCAAGAACTGGCGTTTGAAGGAGCTTTGGGATTTGGAAAATATACTCAAGGCGGTAAAAACGCTGAAATTTATCGAGTTACCAGCCTCGAGGACAACGACGAACCGGGAACCTTAAGGTATGGCATCAAACTAAAACAACCAAGGCAAATCCACTTTGATGTTTCTGGTGTCATTCAACTTAATAAACCATTAAAAATCAAACATGGTTTTTTATCTATTTTAGGACAAACATCGCCCCACGGGATTGCAATAGTTGGTGCACCGGTCTCAATCCACGCCAACCAAGTGATTATGCAACACTTACGTATACGCTTAGGAACATACGGTTATGAAGACGACGCTTTGTTTGCGCGTTATGTGTCCGATATTATTATTGCTAATTGTTCGTTCAGTTGGAGCACTGACGAAACAGTTAGCTTATACGGCAACACTCGCCTAACATTACAAAACTCTATTATTGCCAATAGCTTAAATGATTCAATCCATAAAAAAGGACAGCATGGCTATGGCGGTATCTGGGGAGGCAACAAGGCAACATTTATTAATAACGTCATTGCCAACCACAAAAGCCGTACACCACGAATTAACGGTCACCGTCTCGGTGTTCCTTACCCTCAAGAGCAAGAATATGTGGAAGTTATCAATAACGTAATCTTTAACTGGGGTTCTAATTCGTCCTATGGCAACGAATCTGGTCGAGTCAGTATTGTTGGCAACTACTACATTCCGGGCCCTGACAGCAAAAACAAACACTTTTTTGATCAGTCCTACGACAAAAACAATCCACCTAATCAACTTTATGTGGCAGCAAATCACATGCATGGAAATACCGAAGTTTCAGTTGATAATCGATTAGCCGTCATTGTAAGAAATAAATCAAAATCGAAAATGAAAGGAAAAATGATTGCTGAACAAGTATTTGCAAAACAGTCGTATCAACCTTTGACGCCATACATCCCAGCACAACAGGCACTTAACAGCTTAGTCATCAATAAGAACGTCGGTGCATTTTTAACGAGAAACGGATCGTTTCACGACTCAATCGACACCACTGTACTAAATCAAATAGAGCAAGGTTTAAATGTTACTGCAAAGCACTCTTTACTAATTGACCATGAAAATCAAAACGTTAAAGACTTTGAAAGTTACGCTAGTGAGTTCAAATAAAAGTAAATATTAGATAATTGAGACAAGTGTGGCGTCCCGAGCAGGATTCGAACCTGCGGCTTTCTCCTTAGGAGGGAGACACTCTATCCAGCTGAGTTACCGGGACACTTATATTGAGGCTTTGGTGTGGACTTTGAAGTTTACTCAAGAAAAATTTTTGTTAATTGTAGCTGAGGTATAATGCCGCACGATTGAAACCTCGAACGGCACACAACATCATTTGATTTAAGCTTTTTCTGCTTGTTGCGCCAACGCACGCTGTTTTTCAATTTCTGGGCATTTCCACTCATCACCCGGGTTTGGGATCTTCATCCACTTAGCAAACAGCCAAATCGTCCAATACACCATAAACCCAGCTAATATGGAGTCACTTAAGAAGTGCCCTCCTTGCACGACTCGAACTAAACCAACGAGTGCACCAATTGCTAAACCGATATAAAACCAACGGCGACTGCCCAGCAACCAGCCTAGGATCATGGCATAAAATCCCATAGCGGCGTGCCCGCTAACAAATGAACAGTTACGCTCACATTGATCGGAAATTACCCACGCTGGAGTGAACTGTTTATCGCCACCAAACTCGACTAAATGACGAGGACGCGCTCTGTCCCACTGATCTTTAAAGACGTTATGAACTATAATGCCCGGCCCTACAAGTAGTGTCACCAAAGCAAACAAACATAGATGGCGACGAATTTTACAGTAGGTTGATTTCACACTTAGAATTAGAAAAATAAACATCACTGGCAGAAGCAGTTTTGGCATATGTTTAAAAATATCGTAAGTAATTTGCACTAATGGCGTTTCGTTCAAAAAGAAGCGTTGGTTTTGATCGTAAAACAGATGAGCGACATACAAGTCGACTTCAGGGAATAAATAAAAGAACAAAGAAACAACGACGAACGCCGCCAGCGCTAACCAAGTTGATTTGTTCGACTTAACCTCAACGTCTTGATTATTATCATTATTATTTACCGTTGTACTCATGGTTTAGTTTCCATTAAAAATATTGTCCGGCAACATTGTAAATATCTCAGTCAACGCTGCAAGCATTTATGCTAAATCAAACTACAAATAGTCACCAAGCGCCCTAAATTACTGTATAATCCGCCTCATTGTTCGAAAGTAGGCACAGAGTTATACCATGCAATCAATCGCAACCAGAGCACCAAAGTCTTCACAACCGCAAGCCACAGTGCACACCGACAAAAAACTTTGGGATTACCCGAAGTATTGGGCGGAATGTTTTGGCGCGTCGACATTTTTGCCGACCACTCGTGAAGAAATGGATTTATTAGGCTGGGATAGCTGCGACATTATTTTAATTACGGGCGACGCGTACGTCGATCACCCGAGTTTTGGCATGGCGGTAATTGGCCGAATGCTGGAGTCACAAGGCTTTCGAGTTGGCATCATCGACCAGCCGGATTGGCATTCAAAAGACGATTTCCAAAAACTTGGCAAGCCAAACCTATATTTTGGTGTCACCGCCGGCAACATGGACTCCATGATCAACCGTTATAC
>JABXID010000094.1 GCA_013373245.1 Gammaproteobacteria bacterium | reverse complement strand
CGTTTGGCGCTTAAATGAATATTCACACCTTTACCAACCACTTGCACCGCATTGTGGACTAAGTTAGTAATGGCGCTGGCTAAACTGGTTTTGTTGGCCAAAATACAAATATCCGGCTCAGGTAATTCGACATTAAATTCACCAACTTGCTGCACCATTGAATCAGAACTCTGATGCACTGCAGTTAGCAATTGCTGCATTGAGACTTGTTCGAGTACCTGATTTTCACCACTTTTGGCGAACATCAACATATCGTTTACTTGCTTTTCGAGATCGCTCAAACGTGACGTCAGTTTATTGACAAACGACTCTCGAATATCAACTTTTAACTTTTTATTGGACAAGTTCGCAGCGTATAAAATCGCTGCCGATAGCGGGGTACGAATTTGATGCGCTAGGCTCGCAACCATGCGACCAAGTGCGGATACGCGCTGCAGGTGACTAATACGTTCTTGTAGCTTTCGGGTTTCGGTTAAGTCTGTCATCACGATCAATTGACCCGACGCCAAAGGCATAATTTCTAACTTAACGCGACGACCATCAAATAAAGACACTTCGTGACCATCATCACTGCGAGGTTTAAATGAACGACCTATAATAGTTCGCCATCTTTCCCCTTCCAGCGGCTCACCAAGTAAATCAATCGCCACTTTATTGGCTTGGCAAACGTTACCTTTGTTGTCTAATACCACTACACCATTTGGCAAAACGTCTACCAAATAACTAAGTTCTTGATTGCGTTCTCTCAGCGCATTCAACTCTTGGGTAACAGGATCTTCGATGGTATTGTCTTCAATTGGAGGTGAGAATGTCGCATCTGTGAACGATTGTTCACTCGGACGAGAGAAACGACGCTTTAGGATCGGCGCAAAAGATGCTAAATCCAAATCGGAATTTATCAATCTTTTTTCCTTCATAACGGTTGCGATACTCTGTGACATAATTCTGTCCCTCATGGTCTTATTCAGACTAGATAAAACAATCTTTGTGCCACTTTTTTATTTGTTTTATTTCAATAGGTTACAATGATTATTTTACAACCATCAAGAAAAACAAAGTTTTGACGCTCAAGAAAAACAGGAAAATTTGGCAAAGGATTTTAGATGAAGGTTGATTTATTTAGCGCTTTCTAATGTAATGGAGTTAAGCGGCTGTAACCAGTCGTTCGGAGTAAAGGTGGCCAATGAAGTTAATAACACTATTTGCATTAATATTATTGCCTGTGTTAGCCCAAGCAGAAAAAATACGAGTTGTTACCGAACACTTAGCTCCCTATCAAATCTTTGATGCTGACGGCAAATTAAGTGGCTTCATGACTGAAGTTGTATTGGCTATTTTTGAAGTTGCAGGCGATGAACCCGACATTCAAGTATTGCCATGGAAACGCGCGTTCCGTATTGCAACACAAGAAAAAAACGTGATGATTTATTCAATCGCACAAACCCCAGAGCGCAAAGACAAATTCCATTGGGTAGGGCAAGCGTCAGAAGAACCTTTATATTTGTGGTCATTGGCAAGCCACTCATATACAAAATCCAGCAATATTAGCGACTACAAACACTATCGAATAGCATCACTCAGGGGATCGAACGTTGCAACGTATTTACGTAATAATGATTTTAGCTTTCTAGTGGAACTAAATTCAGAACAAAACATATTGCCAATGTTACAACTCAATCGTGTCGATTTTGTCAGTGGTAGTTATCAGTTGGTCAAACATCGTGCGGACATGGCGAATATACCCATGGAGCAGTTGACGCCTGTGGTGACTATTCCAGAAGTAACTATGTCACCGAGTATAGCACTGAGCATAAATTCAGATCCGAAATTAGTTCAGCGCATGAAAAACGCCTTTAACAAACTAGAGCGCAGTGGAAAACTACAAGTCATCAGAAACAAATGGCTAGGAGTCGACTAATAGCCCCCTAGCCTTCGGTTACATTGCCCAAAATCCGAACTTCCCGTTGCGGGAATGGGATTTCGATATCGTGTTCGCGCAGCGCTTCGAAGATCATTAACATCAAGTCACCACCGACGCGGTTTTTACCATCGTCAACACCGTCCATCCAGAACTCAACGAACATATTGACACCGCTATCACCAAAGCTGTCGATTTCACAGTCCGGTCTATACTCAATAGGAATGTCATCGCCATTGATCACTTGCGGGTGCTGCGCAACTACGTCTTTTACAATTTCGACTAACGCTCGAATATCGGTTTTATATGCCACTGAAAAATCAACGCGGAACCGTTGTCTTAAATCTTTATGGGACCAGTTAATAAAGGTCGAAGTTATAAACTTTTCATTTGGCACCATGATGAACTTACCATCGAAAGTCTCAAGGGTGGCATAACGCATTTTAAACTCGCGCACATACCCTTTATTGCCATCATCAAATTCAATGTAGTCGTCGACCGTAATAGAACGGTCGAGCAGAATAATCACGCCAGAAATAAAATTTGACGCTATTGATTGCAAACCAAAACCAAGACCAACACCTAACGCACCACCAAATACCGCAAGTGCCGTTAAATTAATGCCCATCACGTTAAGTAGAATTAGCAAGACGACAGTAAATAACGCCACTTCGTATAACTTACTCATCACCTCTTTGGTGGGAACATCTAAGTTTTGTTGCTTGCGAATAACGTCTTTACCAAATTGACTTGATGCTCTGCCAAACCAGAACAAAAAGGTGCCAAAAATGACCACTCGAGCAACGCCATACAATGAAAATTCAACATTGCCGACAGATATTTGTACGCCTCTTAACACTTCAACAACTGGCGTTAACCAGCCAACCAAGTGCAAAAATAGTATCGGTAATGCCAGCCACTTAAACAGGTTCGCCATGGTTTTATGGGTGACAAATCGATTAATAATTTGATTTAAAAACAACAGCATCGCCACGCTTAAAGCAAAATTAAGCAGCCAAGCTCCGGTGTTGTTGTTGTCCACCTCTAAAAAGTGCGCGCTGGTTTGAAACAAGCTACTGGCAAACTCATAACAGATCTTTAAACCAATAATGGCAATGAGCGGAAAAGTTAAACGATGAATACCAAAGGTTAAACGGCGGATTGGATGACTATTAATTTCTGGTGTTTGCTGCACCCATGAAAATTTTTTCTTCACTTGGTATGAAATAAAATAAGCCGCGATATATATCGCAATAATTAAGCTCATTTGAATGTAGGTCATTGGCGATGACAGTAATTCAAAGGTTTGGGCAGAATAGTCATAAAACACATTCTGAAAGTTGGTAATGTCCATCATGACGTTTCTCTATATCAACTTAGTCGCTGCAATATACTTGAAGTTTTTGTGCTTAGATAGCGATATTAACACCACACCTGCTAGCGGCTAATCGTCTTTATTTAAATCATATTTACGCATTTTTTCCACTAACGTGGTTCGACGTAAACTCAACTGTTCTGCTGCACGAGCAACTACATAATCGGTGCTTTGCAGAGCTTGTTCGATTAGATTTACTTCAAGCTCCGCCAAGAACTCTTTTAGGTCGATACCTTCTGGCGGCAGCATCATAGTTGCAGGGTCGGCAATGGTAGTGGCTGACATAACAAAGTCTTCGCTGCCATCGTCGTCTGGATCGTCATTGTCAGCAAAGATATCTATCAACGCCTGGCGCTCTAGAATTTCATCTGGGTATTCCGGCACAAAACGCTCATCATCGCTATAACAATAACGCTGCGGTAAGTCGTGAACATCCACCACTTGATTTGGAAACATGATCAGTAAACGTTCAACCAAATTTCCCAGCTCTCGGACGTTGCCAGGCCAAGGGTGTTGCTTTAAAGATTCCATCGCTCGGTCGGTCAAATTAAATCGCGCTTTATGTTCTTTTTCAAAACGGTTTGTGAACTCTTGGATCAACAATTCTAAGTCGTCTGCACGGTCGCAAAGAGAAGGTGATTCTATTGGAAAAACGTTGAGTCGATAAAACAAATCCTCACGGAATTTGCCGTCTTCTATCATGTTTTCCAAATTACGATGCGTTGCAGCAACCACTCGAACATCAGCTTTAATTGGCTTATTGCCGCCAACACGTTCGTAGGTTCGCTCTTGTAATACACGCAACAACTTAACTTGCATTTGCAAAGGCATGTCGCCGATTTCATCTAAAAACAGAGTTCCGCCTTGCGCTAATTCAAATCGACCTTTACGAGACGATATCGCGCCAGTAAATGCGCCTTTTTCATGACCAAACAGCTCGCTTTCTAATAACTCCCCCGGTATTGCACCACAGTTAACCGGAACAAATGGCCCAGATGAGCGGCCAGATAACAAATGAACATTGCGGGCAATGACTTCTTTACCTGTTCCAGAGTCACCTAAAATCAGAACATTGGCGTCTTTACTGGCCACTTGAGTGATCAAAAAGCGAATATTATCCATGGCCGGGGTTGTGCCAATTAAGCCGTCAAATTTACTGCCATTTAACGACTTTGGCGCTTTTGGCATCAATCGTTTATATTCTTGGCAATCACGGATGTGTTGAGTCACTACTGGATAGGTGAAAGGCTCTGATAACATACCAATCACATTTTTTTGCTCGAACAGGTATTTAAGCGTGTCGCCTATCAATAAGAATGGAATGGCTGGTTGCGACTTAACAATGGCTTCATGTTCGCCACTTGCTAGTGCCCCTAAAATACAACATGTTACGGCGTCTTCTGGAATGCATTTGCTCGCTAATTGCGACTCGTTAATAACCTCGCACTGTTCTCCGATAAAAATGAGCAAACCTGCTACCAGGTTCGCACGACGTTCGTTTTCATCCAGAATATAAATAGTGTTAGCGAAAGACAAAATGAGACAACCTAATTCATTGTTAATGAAATGATTGTAGCGGGCTTGATCTGACAATCAAGTGTTAAGCGGCCATTTTCGACTGAAAATTGACACTTTGATTAATTTTTGACGGTTTTACTACTGTTGGAGCTATATGAGCATTAATCCGCTGTTTTTAACTCACACACCCGAACAGAAAATTCGTAACCAAGTCGAGCCTCAGGGTTTTCTTTACTAATCAGAATATCTGTCTCACCTACAAAAACAGCTCGTTCATTATCAGCTTTTTTGCACTGCGAGTATTCAAACGTTTCAATATTGTGCACAAACGACGCAATCAATTTTAATATCTTTTTATCGTCTGGCCCGTCCCCTTTTTCTGTCTCAATAGGGGGCGCACTGTCAGATGAAGGTTGTTTTTCACCAACTAATTCTTGTTCAAAACTACTGAATACTTCATCGAGCGCAGACTGCTCTTCAACATTTAAGGCTCGTCCTGCGTCTTTGGCGGCTTGATTTTTTATTGTATCTTTCAAACCATTCGACACGTTTGTCACTTTCTCTTTACTTTCGTCAGTTAATTGATAGTCAATATCACCAACATATACTTCAGCGACTGCAGCCAAGGACGACAACATTATGGGTATCAATATCACTCGCAAAACATTAGTTAAAATCGGGTATAAAACTTTGGTTTTACCGGTGTTCCGATATATGGGCACTCGAATAAGTTTTAGTAAAAATACTATGATGATCCATATTTGCAGCGCTATCATGTAAACCACCATGGAAACCGCTGTCAGTCCTAAAAACCAAAGTGGAGCCAATACAACAGTAGTAAAACCCAGCGTGTAAAACAGCGGCGAAGGGTCAATACCAACAACTTCATTAACCTTTTGTGCGGCAATAGCCACTGCGAGATTAGCCAGAATCGCGTAGAACAGAACAATAAAAACTCGGCCGAGCAGAGTTTCCCATACTTTGACAAAACGCGGCCAAACTTCGGAAAACAGAGCGGCTAAAGCCAACAAGCCGGTGAGAGTAAATCCGTCAAAAACACTCGATTCGCTTTGCATAGACAGTAATAGTGTCACTAACGCAGCGAAGTAAAATTTTTGACTTGTACTTAGGTCTTGAGTCAGGTGCAACCAAAAACTTTCAACAACAAATTTTACTTTTTGTAAGTAACCCACCAAGAAGTTTTGGCTGGGTGTTTGTTCGTCTATTTTCGACTGTTCTGACATGGTTGTTCCTTAACTGTTCAAACGATTAGCTTTATACCAATTCGCATAACTCTTTAAATTTGACGTTTTCGCTCAGCATAAATGCCTAACGCGAGAAACGCGGCAATAACCACTATCGCCAAATAAGCGGCCGATAATCCAGCCAACTGAGTGCGAACAATATTGGTCAACACCACAGTTAAAACACCGTAACCGAAGGTGCATACAAGCACAAATATTATGGTACGAAAAAAGAAATTAGCCGAGCTGATTTGTCGCTTAATATAACGATTGATATCGCCACCAGTGATCACCAACAAAGACGCCACCAATGCGAGCGCCACATCGCTGGTGTACGGGCGAATCAGGCTCCCTAATTCGGCGAAAATAGAAAGTATCATGTCCATCGTTTTTTACTCATAATCCCGATTAATTAGATACGCCATGTTGCTTAAACAACTCCAACATTTGATCTTCGTTTAACACCTCGACGCCTAAGTCTTGTGCTTTAGTTAACTTTGAACCGGCTTTTTCACCGGCGATTAAAAAGTCGGTCTTGGCTGACACACTGCCTGCCACTTTGGCACCTAAGCTAACCAACACGTTTTTGGCTTCTGTACGTCCCATCGCACTCATGCTGCCAGTTAACACATAGGTTAAACCTGCGAGAGGTTGCTCTGATTCTTCTTTCTTTTCGATATCAGGCCATGTAACGCCAGCTTGCTGCAACTTTTCAATGACTTCAAGGTTATGCGACTCAAGAAAAAACGCCTTAACATGCTCCGCAACGATTTTACCAACATCATCCACTTCAATAAGGGCATCAATGTCTGCTTGTTTAATTGCCTCTAACGTCAAAAAGTAATTCGCTAAGTTCAGTGCGGTTGCTTCACCTACTTCGCGTATACCTAACGAATACAAAAATTTTGGTAGTGTCGTTTGCTTAGCTTCATTCAAGGCTTGCACTAAGTTTTCGGCTGATTTTGGGCCCATACGCTCCAAGCCCGCGATTTGTTCTTGGCTTAGTGAAAACAAGTCGGCTGGTGATTGAATGAGATTTTCATCAACCAATTGCTCAACTATTTTATCGCCTAAACCGTCAACATCTAATGCTTTACGGGAAGCAAAGTGTTTAATCGCTTCTTTTCGTTGCGCGCCACAATACAATCCAGCGGTACAACGAGTAACCGCTTCACCTTCTGGTTTTTCAACGTGAGATGCGCAAACTGGGCAGGCCGTTGGATACACAATATCTTTAGCATCGTCTGGTCGCTTGTCCAGCACCACAGATACAATTTGCGGGATCACATCACCAGCACGGCGAATGATCACTGTATCACCAATTTTTATACCCAGTCGTTCAATTTCTTCAGAATTGTGAAGTGTGGCATTCGACACCGTTACACCACCTACAAACACAGGTTGTAACTTGGCCACTGGCGTAATTGCACCCGTTCTTCCCACCTGAAACTCGACATCATTTAATAGGGTCATTTCCTCTTGCGCAGGGAACTTATAAGCAATTGCCCAACGCGGTGCGCGCGCCACAAAACCAAGTTGCTGTTGAATTGCAACGTCGTTAACTTTAAGTACCGTACCGTCAATTTCGTAATTTAAAGAGGCACGTTTTTCACTGATGCTTTTATAAAAGCCAAGAACGCCGTCAACACCTTTTGCCACGGTTATTTCTGAACAAACAGGTAAACCAAGCGCTTTTACTTGCATCAAGCGGTCGTAATGTTTATCCGCCAAATTAAAGTCGGCTGACACCGCACCTATACTATAAGCGTAAAATGCCAACGGACGGCTGGCGGTAATTTTTGAATCTAACTGACGAAGGCTACCTGCAGCCCCATTTCGAGGGTTCACCATAGGTTTGGTATTGTTTTTTAGTGCTTGTTCATTGAATGCTTTAAAGCCGTCTAACCACATGAATACTTCGCCACGTATTTCAATACGCTCGGGTAAGTTGCCGTCGTCCACTAGACTTAAAGGTATTGATTTTATCGTGCGAACGTTTTCTGTAATGTTTTCACCAACCGCACCGTCACCTCGCGTAGCGGCTCTTACAAACTGGCCATTTTCATACAAAATACTGACCGCTAAACCATCCAACTTAGGCTCACAGCAAAACTCAAAATCTTGTTCTGTTTTTAGTCTGTCATTAATGCGCTTATGAAAGGCAACAAACTCATCTTCGTTCATGGCGTTATCAAGTGACAACATAGGGACTTCATGAGTAACCTGCTCAAATTTATCCAATGGTGCGCCGCCTACTTTTTGAGTAGGTGAATTGGGTAACTTAAATTCAGGATAGTCAGTTTCCAGCTGTTGTAACTCTCTGAAGACTCGATCGTACTCAGCATCTGGAACCGTCGGTGCATCGAGCACATAATACTGGTGGTTATACAAAGAAAGTAGCTGTGAAAGCTCAGTAATTTTAGACTGGACGTCAGAAATATTAACCATGAAAAACTTCGGATTTATTATTGTTGGTTTTAGTGTCTAACGAAGTGAAATCAGATGCAATACAGAGAGTAACAGAAATACCTTAATTGCGCATAAATACAGCGTACAGTTTTCTTTTCAGCAGATGAAATATGTGTTCACAGGCCAAAAAAGGTATGCGAATAACGGCATACCTTTTATTTTTATATTATAAAATCTGAGTCGGCGACTATGCCAAGATAAAATTGGTCAAATAATAGCTTAACCAATAACCCACAGAATACGCCACCAACAAATAACCAGCCATAGATAAATAACTGATAAAGTTAAGCTCTTTTACTTTGCTCATAGCGATAATACCTGCCGCCGAACCGATAACTAACATAGAACCACCAACCCCAGTAGCATAAGTAAGTGCCAACCAATCAGATATGTTCATATCTATCTCTGCTTTTAATAAAGCTGCGGTTAGTGGCACGTTATCTAGTACAGCAGACAACATACCTAACACGTAATTGGCTACGCTAGTGTCCATCAATTGATAAATGTTGGTCAGTTTATTTAACACGCCAATTTCTTTTAACATACCAACAATTAGTAACACCCCGAGGAAGAACAATAAGGTATCGAACTCTATTTCACGGATGTAATTTAAAATACTTTGATTGGCTTTACGCATCAGGTATTGCGCAATTAAGAACATACAACTTAGACCAAATAAGAAAGTTAATACCGGTGGAATTTGGAAAAATGCGTTAAAAAACAACGTAGCAAAAATGGTGGTTAAAAACACACCTGCGATAATTTTATCATTCCGTTCAATCGGCTTTGGATTTGTGTCAAAAGTAAGTTGACCTTTCATCTTGCGTGACAATAAATGTGCTAACACTAATACCGCTGTTAAAGACGGTAAAATCAACAATAGTAAATTCGCTATGGTGACCTTTCCTTCGAGGAAAATCATTAAGGTCGTAACGTCACCGGTGATCAAAGAAACCCCACCACTGTTAACCGCAAAAATGATCAAAGTCGCGTATTTAAGACGTTGTCGCGTTGGTACTTCAAGAGACGCTATAACCGCCACCGAAACCAGCGTAGCCGTAACGTTATCGGCAAACGAAGAAAAGACAAACGCCGATGCTCCTAATAGAAACATAAACTTTCTTTCGTGCATCTGTTTAGGCAAGAGTCGTTGAACTAAATTGGAGATAAATCCCTTACTATTCAAATAAGCGACAAAAGTCATCGCCGCCATTAAAAACAACCAAAGCGTGGCAATTTCCAATAAGTTTTCATTGAGCTGTTCTGTGATAAGTTTCGGCGTTGCACCGTGCATCGGAAATAAATAAGCCAACAACCAACACAAAGTACCAATAAATAAGGTTGATTTAGCCTTATTTACGTGAATAACTTCTTCAAAAACAACAAGCAACAATGCACAAATAGCTAGGATGATAATGATCGAGGTCATTTCAATTTCCAATAATAACGGTGGGGTATTTTTAGGCAGTGAATAATAAAGCTTTTACTCTAGAAGGAAAAGCAGTTGTTCATGCAATTTAAGATCAAATTCACCTAGCTAAAGGTCAAAGTGAATAAAAATAATCACTTACACACGTGATCCTACCAGTGACTTTGTTATTAAGTATATTGACTAATCAGTTGTCACTGACCTGCATTTAGGATATTAATTTGAACTAGAACGATTTCCGCACAAAGAGACAACCATGAAAAAACAACAACGCGACATCACTTTACGATTTTTAGCCGAGCCAGCAGACGTTAACTTTGGCGGTAAAGTGCACGGTGGTGCCGTTATGAAATGGATAGATTTAGCAGCATACGCATGTGCTGCAGGTTGGAGCGGCCGATATTGCGTTACTGCTTATGCAGGTGGTATTCGCTTTGAAGCACCTATTCACGTGGGAAGCTTAGTTGAAGTAGGCGCAAAAGTTATTTACACCGGCAACACATCGATGCACATTGCCATTGAGGTAACGGCTTGCGACCCTAAATCACTCAACCGCCGATTAACCACATCGTGCATTGTGATCATGGTTGCCGTTGACCAAAACGGTCACAAAGAACTTGTGCCGCAATGGGTACCAGAAACCGAAGAAGACAAAAAACAACACGAAACGGCCATCCGACTAATGGACATGCGTAAAAAAATCGGCGAAGAAATGCGTTTGTTTTTTCATGATGATGAGTAATGGGTAAGTTGTAAGTTGTAAGTTGTAAGTTGTAGGCTGCAGGCAAAACAAGCTTGAAGGCTATAGGGCTGGAAAGCATACCAATTAAAACCTGTCATCCCCACGTGCTTTTTACGCTATGGATTGCCCAACACCCGGCTGCCATGGATGGCCTTAGAGGGTGTAGCGGGGATCTCTAAAAGAGTTTCGAGTTTCGAGTTTCGAGTTT
>JABXID010000026.1 GCA_013373245.1 Gammaproteobacteria bacterium | reverse complement strand
GGATAAAGGTGTGTTGAAAGTCTCTGTTGACTTATCAAAAAGCAAATTAAGTCCGAGTGACAATGTCAATGCGCCAGACTCTGGCTCACTTGAGAAAGCACCAAGTAACAGCTCAAAACAAAACGTTTCGCATACTTCTTTTGATAATGAAATTTCTCGTGCATCTAAAATTTATCAAAATGCGAAGGAAGCTCAAAACAAAGTATTACAGAAAATAAAAGTTGGCGAGCCGATAGATATCGAAAGCGTGGAGCAAGTTAGTGGTGGCTTGCTTGATTCAATTCAACGAAATAAAGATGCGTTGGCTTGTTTAACTCGTATGCACAACACAGACGACTATTTGTTAGAGCATTCGATCAATGTCGCCATTTTAATGGGTGTGTTTGCTGACTATTTAGAATTACCAAAAGAACAATGCCATCAATTGATCACCGGTGCCCTATTGCTTGATGTAGGTATGATAGGCGTTAAACATTCGATTTTATCTAAAACAACAAAACTTTCTGCTGGTGAATTGAGCGCGGCAAAAGGCCATGTTGAACTAGGTTACAAAGTACTAAAAAAATCCAAAAACTTACCCGAGTTAAGTTTACAAATCGTGTTGGATCATCATGAACGACTGGATGGCTCTGGGTACCCCAACGGCAAGAAAGCCGAAGAATTGGATCAATTTTCGCGGATGGTCGCTATCTTAGACAGTTACGACGCAATTGTATCTAACCGACCATATCGACTGGCTAAAACACCTATCGCCAGTTTTAAAGACTTAAAAAACCAAAGCGATAAATACGATGCCGATTTGGTTAATCAGTTCATAAAATGCATGGGGATTCACCCTGTCGGTTCGTTGGTCAAATTAAAAAGTAACAAGCTTGGAATTGTGGTTCATTCAAATCTGAAAAACCCGACAGCACCAGTAATTAAAGTGTTTTATAGCGTCACCAATAAAAGTTACATTCCGCCAAAGCAAGTAAACTTGGCGGCAAAAAATTGTACCGACGAAATTGTAAAATCCGTCATGCCGGAAGAGTTTAAACTCAACATTTTGAAGTTTTTTAAAGAAGTTTTGCTATAGCCAGTGGATTAGAACATTCACCGAAAAGATAACTCAGGCGCTAAATTTCCACCCTTGGCGCCTAATAGCATGCAATAACATCAAAACTCCTGATAACGTAAGCAAGGTGCCTATCGAGGCCATAAAAATAACCAACGGGTTATTAAAATCTTCACGTTCGTCGTAATCCATGATGTGTAACATCCATAAAAAATCGAATATTCGCCAGATATTGCTGCGCGCTGCGCTGACTTCGCCATTATAAGCCGATATATAAAGCGTTGATTGCCAAAAGTCATCGTATTGTATTTGCCATACTGGCAATGTTCGACCACCCAACTCGGCAGGTGCATTATCGCTAGAAATCCAATTTGCTTGTATTAATTCACCTTCGCCTAAATATACAGTTTTGGCTATTTGCTTAGCTTCAATTTCAGTTACAGGCTTTAATGGCTTACCAGAAACTGCATTTAAGAATTCTCGCCCGGTTTTTGTTTTCAGTTGATAAACGGGTACATCTCGCATCATTCGCAGTTCGATTGACATGACTTCTTTGTTACTCAACAAAATATCGTCCATCGGCTTGATATTAGCTGAGGGCAAATATTGGCTTTGCTTATCGGCTACCAAATGTGAGCCCCGAACGATATCAATCGGCACTGACGTCATATACAAACCACTCACCATCCAAAGTACGACTTGCACAGCAACAATGCCGGCCGTTAGTTTATGTAACTTTCGAATTATGCGTGTTGTTCTCATACCTTTAAAACCACCAAGAAATTTTATTTATAATCGTCGAGCGCTTGTTGTGAAAAACGTTTGGCGTCCGTTTGCCAAATAATGCTGTTTTGACGGATCTCTAACAAAGTAAGTCCGTTAACTAACTGATCACCTTCACGTAAAGTCATGCCATTAAGCTTTACCCAGCGTTCTTGTGATAACGACGAAAAGATATGCATTTGATAGTTAATCGCTGGAATTAGCAAACTATCTCGTTCTTCCAGTTCATTAATATCTAGCAGGCTGGACTCCACCGACACCTTGCTTTTCGATTGAGAAATAGAACTTCCGTTCTCATAGTTTAACTTCTGCTCTGAAAATAATTCATTGTCACTCTCAGTATTTATTATTTGTGATTCAGTGGCTTTAACCGCCTCGGCAAAGCGGGCTTTTAACGAGTTTGGAATATTTTCTAACAAGACTTCATCGGCAACTTGATTAGCTCTTTCGTTGTTTAATACGGTGCCTTGTTCACTATTTTCCACATCAGCATCTGCGGTAGCGTTTAAAGATGGTTTCGCTAAGTTATTTTCATTGCTCGGCTCTGAAATGGGTTTTGGTTGAGATGACGAGTTTTGTTCGGTGACTTTACTTACTACTTTACCTTGACTGTCGACTGCAATTGATACGTGTTTGTCGGTTGGATAATCAGCCTGCTTTAATTCATCTACCTGTGCATTATCATCAGGTAAAAAATCGTCTTTCACTTCCTTTCCTATCGATATAGGGGAGGTTTCTGTGGCGGGAAAATTGCTAACGACTTGAGCGGGAGGTATCGACGTCGAAGTGTTTACGCCCAGTTTATTGCCCCAAATAAACCCCAATAACAAACCGACAATTAATAACAAGACTGCAATAACGAACCACATAATGCCATTTGATGATGTTTTCTCAGCTTGAGCAAACGTAGATTGAAAGCCAACGTTTGGTGATGCTTGTTGAGCTGCTGCATTGAATGTTTGCCCCGAAGCAAAATCGTTTGTTGTGTTGTTATTATCAACATTGTTATTCGACGTTTGTCGCTGATTATCTTTTAACAACGCTTTGTACAAAAAGCTCATTTAAATTCCTATTAACTCGGTAATCGTTATTTTAATAACCAAAAGCTGACACCACAGACGGCAATCACTGTCAAAGCACTCAATGTAATCGAAAGTTTATTCTGCCACCAAGACATTGCCATTCCAGGCTCAGACATGAGTAATACCTCTTGCGCGGCTTTTATCACAATGGATTGATCAACATAACTGGCACTGCTAGCAAATGCCCCCATCAAACATCGATCTGCGAGTAGGTTAATTAACCGGGGAGTGCCTTTACTCAACTTAAACACCCAATTCATGGCTTTTTTATCAAACAAAGGACGAAGAGCTCCAGCAAATTGTAAACGGTGATTGATATATGAATAGGTTTCGCTTTTCGTCAAAGGCAACAAGTGATAACGCGCAGTGATCCTCTGCGCTAACTGACGAAGCTCTCGCGTATTGAGTTTTTCTTGCAACTCTGGTTGGCCTATTAAAATAATCTGCAGAAGCTTTTTTTCATTGGTTTCTAAGTTCGTAAACAACCTTAGTTGCTCAAGTGCTTCTGCTGATAAATGCTGTGCTTCATCAATCACCAACAAACAACTTTTATCCAGCTGATTTTGCTCAATTAAGTAAGATTGCAACCCATCGCTTAGTTGTTTTAAATCAGCATTTTCCGACACCTGAATTTCAAAAGCTTCACACACTGTTTGCAACAATTGAATATTATTCAAAGTCGGGTTGAGAATATAAGCAACGTTAAAATGCTCAGGTAAATCCCCTAGAACCGCACGGCTTACCATTGTTTTTCCAGTCCCTACTTCGCCAGTTAGCATAACAAAACCACCAGCACCACGCAGACCGTACTGTAAGTAAGCAATCGCTTCTTTATGCCGCGCGCTTGGGTACAACATATTCGGATTAGGTGCAATGTTGAATGGTTCTTGATTTAACTGAAAATAGTCGAGGTACATTTTAAAGTTATTATGGTTCTGTATTGAATTTGTTATCATAACAGAATCCTTAACGACGAAAACCAAGTTGTTGTTAAGCTATTAAAAACGAAAAGCAAACGAGGTGCATGTGCAATTTTATTTAGTAGGTGGCGCAGTTAGAGATAAACTACTAAATTACCCAGTAAAAGATAAAGACTGGCTGGTCACCGGAGCCACCATAGATCAAATGCTTGAGTTGGGTTATCAACAAGTTGGGAAATCTTTCCCGGTTTTTTTGCATCCTGAAAACAATCAAGAATACGCCCTCGCCCGCACCGAACAAAAACAAGGACAAGGTTATACCGGTTTCGTTTGTGATTTCTCTCCAGAGATCACCGTGGAACAAGATTTATACCGTAGAGACTTAACCATAAATGCTATGGCAGAGTCTGAAACAGGTGAAATCATAGATCCTTTTAATGGCCAACAAGACATAAAAAGTCGCTTACTTCGTCACGTTTCAGATGCATTTATTGAAGATCCGCTACGAGTATTGCGGGTCGCTCGTTTTGCCGCTCGTTATCATCATCTAGGTTTTACTATAGCGACGGAAACACTTGCACTAATGACAGAAATTAGTCGCTCAGGCGAATTAACGTCGTTAACACCCGAGAGAATTTGGCAAGAAACGCATTCCGCGTTAACGGAAAAAAATCCGCGTATTTATTTTGAAACCCTCAAACAAACCGGCGCGTTAAAAGCCTTATTCCCTGAGGTTGATGTTCTTTGGGGTATTCCGAATCCCGCCAAGTGGCATCCGGAAATTGATACAGGCATTCATACCATGATGGTTTTAGAACAAGCATGTTTGTTATCAGAACACATCCCGGTGCGCTTTGCCGCTTTGGTACACGACTTAGGGAAAGGGTTAACGCCAGCGGAAGAATGGCCGAGCCATCATGGGCATGAACTGAAAGGGAAAAAGCCAATTACTGAATTATGCGATCGTATAAAAGTCCCAAACGATTGCAAAGAATTGGCGCTGTTGGTTAGCGAATTCCACACTCACACGCACAAGGCGTTTGAATTAAAGCCGGCTACGGTTATTAAGTTGTTCAACAAAGTCGATGTCTGGCGCAAGCCTGAGCGATTCGAACAATTCCTGCAAGTTTGCACTGCCGATATGCGAGGTAGAACTGGTTTTGAAAACAGCGACTATCCGCAAACAGATTATTTGCGTAAATGCGCGCAAGCATGCAGGGCGGTACAAGCAAGAACCTACGTTGAACAAGGCTTAAAAGGCAGTGCGATTAAAACCGCAATGGACAGTGAAAGACTAAACTTAGTGCAAGATATTAAACTTCAATCACTGCCGGTTTAGCGGGGACATTTCAAAAAACTGTAACAAAATTTAGTTTGAAATTTGACAGTGGTTAAAACCTGAACAATTATTACTGTATGTTGCATTTTAAGGAACAGAAATGTCACTATTCAGAAAGGAAGCTGTCTCACATCAAGGTGAAAGATTAACTGGTGCAATAGTACTTGCACAGCCTCTTTCAATCACTTTATCTGTATCTATACTTGTCACTATTGCCGTCTTAGTTAGTCTCTTTTTGTTTTCCGCAGAATATTCACGAAAAGAAACAGTTCGCGGCTTCTTACTTCCAAACAAAGGCATGATAAAAAGTTATGCCGGTCGAGGTGGCACTATAGAAAAACTGTTAGTCAAAGAAGGTGATTTTGTCCAAAAAGATCAAGTTATCGCTGTGCTTATCAGACACCAAACCAATGGCGACGGATTGAGTCTCAGCACTCAATTACAACAACAGTTAACTTCTCAACTTACGTTACTTGATGACGAAATCTCGCAGTATAAAAAAATTCACTCCATAGAAAACAATAATTTAAGCAACAAACTAGCAGCATTAAACGCAGAAAAACTGGCCTTAGAGCAACAATCTCAATTAACTAATAAAAAGTTAGAACTGTTAAAGTCACAACAGCAAGATATCAATAACCTAAGTCAAAACGGCTTTGTTTCCAAATTTGAAAAACAAAGACAACAGCAAGCATTGTTGGAAGCTCAACAAGAACAGAAAAATATTTCTCGTTTGTTATTGCAGCAAGACAATAAAATTGATCAAACAGCTTATGAGCAAACAAACCTGCCTCAGCGTTATGCGTTAAATATAAATAACCTGTTACGCCAAAAGTCTGATATTGAAAACCAACTTAACCAAGTAAAAAGTAGTCACACTTTCACAATAACGGCGAGTCATACCGGAACCGTGACTGGAATCCAAGTTGTTGAAGGTCAAACACTTTCGGCTTCACAATCACAAACAAAACCGTTACTACATATTTTGCCAGAAGGCTCAGAGCTTGTTGCGGAGTTACTGTTGCCTACTAGAAGTGCCGGATTTGTGGCCAAAGGCCAAGTATCTAGATTGCGTTTTGACGCTTTTCCGTATCAACGTTTCGGGTTTATCGAAAGTGAAATAACGCGCATCGATCGCGCTCTGATTGCACCAAACGAGATTCAACTCCCCATAGTATTACGAGAGCCCGTTTATCGTTTGAGGGCAACACTTACTCAACAACAGGTGTTAGCTTACGGCCAACATTTTGAACTTAAAAGCGGAATGTTATTTGATGCGGATATTATGCTGGAGCAGCGCACACTGATTGAGTGGTTACTCGAGCCAATACTCAGTTTAAAAGGGAGAGTGAGTTAAGTTGCGAGTTGCGAGTTGC
>JABXID010000261.1 GCA_013373245.1 Gammaproteobacteria bacterium | reverse complement strand
TGGCAAAGAACAGAAGAAAAATAGACAATTGTTGAAAACCATCATGTTATCCCATGGGTTTAGTGACTACAGCATGGAATGGTGGCACTTCACCTTTCGCTCTGACCCAAGAAACAAGTACTGGGATTTTGACGTAAAATAATTCAACGCCTAATGTTTAAAACCAAAAAAGGAAGCCAATTGGCTTCCTTTTGTATTTACGTAGACTATGCAGCTATCGACACAATTCATCATTTAACCGCAAACCGGCATCAAACTCACTTGGATCAATTTTTTGTATTTTTACAACGCCTTTATTTGACGTCATACGGTGAATATACTCACCATTACCTGTGGCGATACCTACATGGGTAATAACCCCTTCAGCCCAATTCCCGTAGGTGTTTTTGAAGAACACCAAATCACCGGCTTGCAGACTGGCGATACGCTCAATCTTTTGCCCAAACTCTTCAGACGCCAGTGAGTCTGCGTGCTCTGGCAATAACACATCATCTTTTCCAAGTAGATGCTTATCCCAAGGATTCTGGCTCTCTAGAAGTTCAAATTTTGCGCCGCAAGCAGCAACAAGTACTTCACGAGTCCAATTCATACACTGCTCTGCTTTGCCAATTTCGTAACCCTGCTCATTCCAAGGCAATGCTGCTTCAATGATTTTATCAGCCGCATTGTTGTTTGACGTGTTGTCAGTTGCAGAACACGCGATCAAGGAGCTTGTTATTACTGATAATAAAACGAATTTAAGTGCCATTTTGTCGCCTTAGTTAAATACAAAAATCTTAGCATAGGTATTATGTTAATTAGGTAAAGATAAAACCTATATGTTCAAGCGATAGGTTACTGTTATTGCTTATCATATTCACCTATAGCCACAACCGATACAACCTAACTTATTCTCACGAAAACACTGTTATACTCTTCAATTTCGGTTATCAACGGAGATGCACGTGACTGAGTTGTATTATTTGAGTGCGACAGAATTAAAACAACAATATCGCACAGGTCAAACTAAACCTTCTGAGGTCATGCGAGCTTACATCAATCGTTACCATCAAGTTAACGAAAAGGTAAATGCATTTAGCTTTACTTTCTTTGATGATGCGTTAAAGCAGGCTGAATTAGCCGACCTCGAGGTATTATCTGCTAACACAAAACCGCTAACAGGCTTAGCGGTGGCAATAAAAGACGAAACCTATATTTCAGGTCAAATAACAACAAATGGCTGTGCGCTTTTAACAGAAGACGTCGCAACTTCGACAGATCCCGTAGCGAAAAGGTTACTAGAAAATGGTGGTATCGTTCATGGTCGTACCACTACCCCTGAATTTTCAGTATCCGCCACCTGCTGGAGTAACCTCTGGGGCATCAGCAGAAGTCCCTGGAACCCGGAGGTTACCAGCGGTGGAAGTTCAGGCGGCTCTGCGATAGCAGTCGCGTCTGGTATGGCTAGCTTTGCCAACGGAACCGATATTGGTGGCTCAATTCGCATACCCGCCGCGTTTTGTGGCTTATATGGATTCAAACCTGCACACGGTCGAGTTCCGGAAATAGCACCATACAATATCGACCCATACTGCCATCATGGCGTTATAACCCGAACCCTTGAAGACTTAAAACTCGGTTACGAATTAATTAAAGGACCAGAATGGCAAGATTCTCATTCATTCGTACCCGAAAACAACAGTGCCGCTAAGCCCCTGAGTCAAATTAAAGTTGCGGTTTCAACAGATTTAGGCTTTTTTAATGTTGAACCAGATATTTTGGCCGCATTAAACGAAACCGTTGAGTCACTTCAGCAAATTGGTGTCACCGTTGATTTTGTTGATCTCGATTGGGATGAGCAAGTTATTAACACAGCCAAAGTTCATCAACGCTCACATATGGGTCAGTTATTATTAAAACACTGGGGCACTCCGGACAAGTTCAACAAATTAAACTCGTATACGAAATGGTACCTTGAAAAAGTCAAAGAGTTGAAAGCATCCGATATCTTAGAAGCTAACCTTCATTTATGTGAAATGTGGGAAAAAATAAGTCCTATTTTCCAAGAGTATGATGTACTGCTGTGCCCGACTTTGGCTACAACTAAAGTGCCAGCAGACTTTGACTACAGTAAGGATACGATACAAATTAACGGTATCGACGTTGAACCAAATAAAGGTTGGTTTATGACCTATCCATTCAATACTTTGGGGCAATGTCCGGTGCTCGCAATGCCTAACGGTATGTGTGACAACAATATCCCATCCTCTTTACAAATTGTAGGGCGCCCTTATCAAGATAACGAGGTCTTTACTATTGCTGAGCAACTATCTAAGACTGTTGCTCAAAGTTTTTACAAAACAAAATTTCCATCATTCGGTGAATTATGAACTGGTTTAAGTGTTTAGTTTATTTCATGTTGGCAGCTCCCTTGCCTGTTGTGTTGGCATCAGAAAAGCAGTCGGTGCCATATTTTTTTCAATATGACAATCTGCAACAGGGGTGGCGGGCTTGCAACATAACTTCAGTCGCTATGGTATTGGATCACTACCAAGTGTCATTGCCAGAACACAAATACAGTCGTACACCTGACTATTTATTTGAGCGATTTGGCATAAAACAAAACCCTGAAGAACTTGCAGCTATTTTTAATATTCTTGCTCGTGAAGCGAACTCAGGTGTTCGAGATATGTTTTACGAAAATGGCACTATTCAACAGTTACGAGAACACGTTAAAACTGGCCATCCTGCTATAGTTCATGGTTGGTTTACAGAGTCTGGTCATATTGTCGTTGTTACAGGTTTTGACGGAGACAACTACATAGTTAACGATCCGGCGGGTAAGTGGAACCTCAAAAAGTTTGCCGCTGGAAAGTATAACAATGAAGTTTCAGGGAAAAACATCAAATACCCAGCAAAAGCTTTTGACCATGCCATCAATGATAATGGCACTGGCGATGATTTATGGCTTCACTTATTTAAAACAAAAGACCAATAAACAATGAAAAAACTAATATCACTCGCCCTGCTTCTTTTTGCTATTTGCTCGTGCGCTAGCGTTGAGCAGACAAATAAAACTGATAGCGAAACCATCGCTGTTGAACTAAATGATACCGCATCGGTAATTGAACGTATGGCAACTACTGACGTTCTGTTACTGTCTGATCACACCTACCCTGGTCAGCTCAATCTTTCGAGTGGCGGTGCCGACGGAACTGAACGTTTGTTCATCGACCCTACCATCAAAACGCTGGTGCCAAAATTAGAAAACCTTGGTCTTTCAACTTATACGTTAAATGTTGAAGACATGATTAAATCCAAAGACATTCAAACGAAAGCCGAATTTAACGCAGCCTATGCAGAGTATGACAAAGTCCTTGCCGCCGCTGTTGCCAATAAAGTAACAATCATCGCAATTCACTACGACGCCAATATTATTCCGCCGCAAGACTATAAAACAGGAAGTCTATATGTCGGTGGAGCACAGGTTATTCTAGATGATAGAGCCGTGAGCCAAGCCAGCATAGACTTTTCTAAAACTTTTATTGAACAGAAGATCCTTGAACAGTTAAATGCATTAGGATTTAGGATCCGCCCTGGATACGAAAACGCCATTCGTTACCAAGCGAATATAACCCTTAAAAACATTGGCCTGAGTGAGGGTGGCGCTACTCTGTTAGAAATAGGTGCACAACGACAAGCGTTAGAATTTTTTGGTACACCAGACAAAACCGCTAAAGCCATTGAAGGCGTTTTAACAAACATTGCCAAACTCATTCATAAGTTCAGGCTAGATAAGCAATTAAATAATTAAAGTAGTGTTATAACAACATTTCTGCTAGCCGAGGTCAGTGCCTCGGCCAACCTGTTAAACAGCATTTCTGCTGGTCTCTAATATCAACAACAACTTTACAAATACAAACTAGTTATTGAACTTGCAAAGATATCGCTATAACCTGTAATAAATTATTCAAAATAAAAAACAATATGAGAATTTTTATTACATTAATGTTCATTACAGCTTTGAACACAACTGCTGCCGAAACTAACAGTGATAAAACACCTCTGCCTTTTGCAGATATGAGTAATGACTTGTTTTATGAGCAGCAAATGAAAGCAGCGCCATACTTCAATGAAGATACTCAAAACCATCGCAAGCTAAACATCCCTGCTCTCAACAATCAAAATGAAGGATTTAAATCTAGCCAAACTATCAACTTTGCCCAGCCAGACTGGCATCTGCGTGCGTTTAAAGGTAACAAAGAAATAGAGATATCAACCAGTGTTGGTCGAGTACTCACTATTGAAATGGCGCAAGATGATAAACAGGTATTCTATCGCTACCGCGCAAATAACAGCAGTTTTAACGAGCTGTTTGAGCCGTGGAGTTCCTCTAAAATAATGCCCATAACAGCAGCAATATTAACCGCTAAACAGCAAGGTCTTAACTCTAACTTTTCAGTTGGTCAGTATTCTTTTGCTGATTTGATCACGAGCGTTCATAGTTATTCAGAACAAGATGTCGTAAAGGATGACTCAAATGTTATTGCCACGTATTTTGCTAACAGTGTTGGCCGTAAAACCATCACCAACATGTTGCAACAACAATGGTTAAAGCTTCCTAATGACAAAATTAGCTTACGCGGTGCATATGGCTCGAATCCGTTAACACTTGAACAAAATGTTTGGTATAGCGGCGACAAACAATACAAACCGTCAACCTATCAACCATCGAGTGAGGATCCTTATTACCTGAGTTATCGTTGTGAAACTTGCGGATTAACTGGCAACAAACCTATGACCACCCTCGCCTTAGCTGAATGGCTAAAACGGCTTGTTATTTCAGAAAGAGACAGCACAACACAATTATCGAATCTTAACCAAAAAGACGTCGAGGTTTTATTTTTTGGCGATCCCCAATCGACAAATAAAAAGCCACAAGGCATGCAAGCCGGTGTCAGTAGAATGTTAGCTAACGCCATCGCCAGCGCGCTGGGTAAAATCGCTGAACAACAACTGAACGACTCCCTACAAGTTAAAGCAACTCTAGATTCCTCAACCAACAACCAATGGCAAATTTTTCAAAAAATAGGCTGGGGTTATAGCGGCACTAGAAGCGCAGGTGAGATGGTGTATTTAGCTCATGTGCAATTAAACGATGGTCAAGATGATAGAGCCTTCACAATTACAGCTCAAACCCAAGCCAAAGGTTCAGATTCTGATAAATTGTACGAGGCTGGTCGTAAAATGCAGTTGTTACTAATGAAGACCATGAGTGAGCTATTGACACGATAAGGCTATGCGATCTGAGATTTGTCTATTGCATCTAGTGGTAAATCACATTATATTGAATAAATAATTCCAATATATAAAAATTAAATAATTATTTATTCATCATGAAAACAACGATACGAACACTAATCGGAAAATTTGTTTTGCCGCTGAGCGGCCTCTTCTTTGTCGGTTGTAGCTCATTGCCTATTGAAAAGAAGGAATCGGTGGCGCAAAACTCTCGTATCCAAAATTTAGTGATGCACTTCACCGCTATCGACTATAAAAAATCGCTGTTTGCATTAAACAAAAGTGGAAATGTCAGCTCTCATTATCTGATCCCGGAAAGCAATGACCCTAGTTATCCATATTCCGACTTAAAAATCCTACAACTTGTAGAAGAAGACCAAAGAGCATGGCACGCTGGCCGCAGTTATTGGCAAGGCAGATCTAACCTCAATGATTCATCCATCGGAATTGAAATCGTCAATGTACCAAAATGTAAAAAACTACCACGTCCCTCATGGCTGCAACGACCAGAATTTTCCAGTGATAGATTGTGCACTTTTCCGGACTTTGATCCCGAACAACTTCAGTTACTCATAGATCTTTCAAAAGACATTTTAGCTAGACATCCTGACATAGACCCAACTCGGGTAATAGGCCATTCCGATATAGCCCCTCGAAGAAAAAATGATCCGGGCCCACGGTTTCCATGGTTTCAACTCTATAAAGCGGGCATTGGCGCGTGGTATGAACAAGACACTATTGAGTATTATTGGCAACAGTTCGAATCATTTAAGCCATCAATTGCGCTGTTGCAAAAGGCCCTGTTAGCTTACGGTTACCAAGTTGAAGTCACTGGCAGTATCAATCGAGAAACGACCGACGTTATATATGCGTTTCAAGCCCATTTTTTACCTTGGGAACTAAACGGCAAACCAACCAGTAAAACGTACGCTGCGGTATTTGCCTTGCTGCAAAAATATAAACAACGCCAATTAAACCCACTGTTAGAGATCTATCAAAATGAGCTCGAACACTATTTAGCATTACCCGGCAACAGTGAATCTCTAATGAAAAATAAGTTTCTACTTGATAGCTTTGTCGGACAACAAGGTTATGGCAACTTGTATGTTAATAACCGCATATTTATGACGGCATCAAAGGTAGAGATTTTAATAAACGGCCAATTACTCCCCTTTAAATCAAAAGTTAATACTCCAACATTTAACGATGGCCAAACGTTCCGCTCAATAGACATCGGAAACTTGGTCAGAACCGGCATTAATTTTTTAGAAATCAAATCTGACATTGAGTTTAATGAGAAAGATATCTTTGTCGAAGCTCCAACACTAAGATATTCCGAAGCGCGAAAGAAAGCTAAACCATCAGCAATCCTTAACTCTAATGGCACACCTTTAATTTCAGCGCAGTACGGCTTGTTAAATGTTCCAGTAGAACACCTGAAGAAAGAAGGTGAATTTAAGACTTTAGATTTAGGGCAAGCAAGCTCAATCTATTCCTTGCAACTTGCATTGTTAAAATTGGCGTCTGAAGGCAAAGTAGACCTAAACGATAAACTCATTCAATATTTTCCTGAGTTTAATGACAGATGGCGCAGGCATTTAACTATAAAAGACCTTATGTTGCATCAAACAGGCTATGGCGATAAGCCATTATTCATGCAAGAGAGTTACATCGACTTTGACGCTATGTTAGATGCAGATGAATACAAGCAGTTTGAACTCGATGAAAATGATCATAAAAAGGCGCTATTAAATAAAAAGCCAAGTCGAATTGATTTCAATTTAGAGCGGCAATACAGCGCCAAAAACGACTTACTTCTAGCCATTCTAATTGAGCGCCTCACTGACAATAATTGGCAAGGATATATTCGTGACACTATATACAAACCACTTGCCATCGAGGATATAACTTTGAGTGCCAATTACGAAAAGTTAACCTTGGATATGAATATCTCAGCGCTTTCGTTGGCGAAGTTAAATCAGTTATTACTAAACGATGGCAATTACGGCGCCTTCAAGCTAATAGAAGATCGAGCCCCACTTAAATGGTGGAAGTCAAATTCGTTTATTGTGGGTAGTGATAAAAAATACTTTAATGACAAAGTTAAACGCTGCACTGCTTTTGTATCGCCGTCAAGACAAGTAATTAACTTAGACAGCGGTGAGCTTTTCTTGTTAGATAATGAACGACATATACAGATGATTTTGTTGCAACCGAAAAACGTAACTGAAAATAATGAGCAGCATTGTGGTTTATCAAAACTGCAACGACAAACAATTAAGGCTCACTACTTAAGTTTAGAGTGATATATTCAAAATCAAGCACAACAAACCAAAAAGAATAAATTATTATTTTCAATTATTCACAAATGAAAGTAATATTCATAAAGTATAACCATATGTTCATAAACCATGATTACAACATAATGGAGAAAAAATGACGTTAAGAGTATTGTTGATCTCAGGCATTGTTAGCTGTTTATTTGCCTGTTCCGCACAACAACATAGTACAGCTCCAAAAACACAACTTTCAGATCCTAAATCACAAAGCAGTTTTTATAGTAATTTGGAAGGTATGAGCGAACAAAAGTTACAGACTTCACATTGGTTACAATCACCAACTCAAAATAAAAGAGTGATTTTGTCAACCGAAGAGTTATTAAAAATAACTGAACAGCAATTTGCTCAGCAACGTTATTTAAAATCGCCACTAAGTTATCCAGATACTCTTTCAGGTCAGAAAATTACATCACTCATTGAAAAGGCTAGCACGCCTTCCAAATACCCAAGGTTTTATCCTGACGGCACACCATTGACCGAAAAAGAGTACCAACCTTATATCGACGAAATGGCGCTTGATTCAGTTAATTCGCAGCAAAAAGTGCAATTTGCCGTTGTCGTTAAACGCGCGCCTATGCGCAAGTTTCCGACCCTTGATAGAGTTTTAAACTCTGGCATGGACTACGACATTGACCGATTCCAAGAAACCGGCGCATTCCCCGGGGAAAACCTAGCGGTATTGCACGTAAGTCGCTCTGGCGAATGGATGTTTGTGCAAAACTACCATTACCGTGCGTGGATTCAGAGCAAATATGTCGCGCTCACCAGCCGACAAACACTAGAACAATTTAGTAAAAAGCAGCACGACGACTTTTTGATGGTTACAGGTGACAAAGTCTTCACCACTTTTGATCCATACGATAAATCAATTTCAGAAGTTCAATTGGACATGGGCGTCAAGTTGCCGCATATCAGCCATCAAGAGTTTGAGAAATTCGAGCTGAATCGTCACAACCCCTACACTGGCTATATCGTGCAACTGCCAACTAGAACTGACGACGGCAGGTTACAACTGAAACCTGCATTGATTGCACGAAGTGCTGACGTCGCATTTGAATATTTGCCTTACACTGAAGAGAACATAATCACACAAGCTTTTAAGTTCCTTGGCGAGCGCTATGGGTGGGGACACGATTTCAACGGTAGAGATTGTACCGGGTTTGTTGGTGAAATATACAAGACATTTGGTTTACTCATGCCGAGAAATTCAAGTCAGCAAGGTGTCGCTGAATATGGGCAAAATCAAACGTTTGAGAAAGGCACCGCAGTTTCCGAAAAATTACCTTATTACAACCAATTAAAGGTGGGTGACTTACTTTATCTACCAGGTCATGTCGCAATGTTTCTCGGTTATAGTAATGGTCAGCCATACATAATTCACGATGTTCATGGATTAGGTTACGAAAACAGCCAAGGCGAAAAAGTGTCTGGCATATTAAATGGTGTTTCTATAACACCACTACTGCCTTTCAAAAGTTATTTGAAAAGCATTTACAACATAAAATCAATAAGATAACACTTATGAAAATTACAGATATCAAATTAGGGACAATCAAGGTTCCACTTATTACTCCGTTCAAAACGGCACTTAGAACCGTTGATGCTGTGGAGGATCTAGTCGTTATCATTGAAACTGACAGCGGCCACATTGGTTATGGCGAAGCGCCACCAACCTCAGTTATCACTGGCGATACCATGGGTTCAATGAAAGAAGCCATTTTGTATCACATCAAACCTAGACTGCTAGGGGTGGAAATCGAAAACCTAAATTATATTTGTAACGTTATTCAAAAAGCGATGGTAAATAATTTTAGTGCCAAGGCTGCATTGGAAATCGCCGTATATGACCTATGGTCACAAATGGTTAACTTACCACTATACAAAGCGCTAGGTGGCGGCGAATCAAAACTGACCACTGATATCACCATCAGTGTCGATTATATCGATAAAATGGTATCTGATGCGGTTACTGCCGTCGACGCTGGATATGAAACTTTAAAGGTGAAGGTTGGCAAAGACATAGGTTTAGATATTGAGCGTGTGAAAGCCGTGCACGCTGCCGTCGATGGCAAAGCCCTGATCAGACTCGACGCAAATCAAGGTTGGACAGCCAAAGAAACCGTGAAAGCCATTAACACGATTGAAAACGCTGGTATTCACTTAGAGCTAGTCGAACAGCCAGTTAAAGGTGATGACATTCAAGGTTTGAAGTACATTTACGATCGCGTCAATACTCCAATCATGGCCGATGAAAGTAGCTTTGGTCCTCGCCAAGTCATAGAGTTAATTCAGCAACAAGCCGCAGATATCATCAATATAAAACTTATGAAAACAGGTGGTATTTCTAAAGCGATTCAAATTGCTGATATAGCCTCTATTTACGGCGTTGAATGTATGATGGGCTGCATGTTAGAGAGCTCCATCAGCGTTTCTGCAGCAGCGCATTTAGCATCTGCAAAGTCTAACGCGATAAAGAAAGTTGATTTAGATGGACCTGTTTTATGCCAATACCCTTCTATTAAAGGAGGTGTCATTTTTGAACAATCGGATATCACCTTAAATGATACGCCGGGCCTTGGCGTGATTTCGGTAGAAAACTTAACATTGCTTTAAGACTGACGGAGAGGATTATGAGAGTTTTACCACTACTGCTGACATTCGCACTAAGTGCGTGCTCTACAATTAACAATGACAATTCGATGAACTCTGCTGAGCAAGGCTTTTCTATAAATAACTTGAACACTGAACAAATTGTATTAGTGATCACTGAAGATGAAAGCGCCATTGCCGGACAATTGACAACATTTGAGAAAAAAGATTCACATTGGGTTCAACAGTCTGAGTCTCACCCTATTGTGGTCGGTCGCACAGGCATTGCTTGGGGATTGGGGCTGCACCCTCCACAAGAGGGATACCATAAACAAGAAGGTGACGGCAAAGCCCCTGCCGGTATTTTTAAGTTATCTTCCGCATTTGGTTATCTCGAAGAAGTAACAACCAAGCTTTCCTACCAACAGATGAGTGAAAATGACTTTTGCATCGACGTTAACGGCTCGGAATTATACAATCAAACCGTCGACCGTACTGTTGTTGGAGAAGATGCTGTAAAAGGCTCAACAGAGCCAATGCGCAGAGATATTCACAAAAACGAAAATCTCTATAAAAAAGGCATATTTGTCGATCACAACCCAGAGAATATTTCAGGTCAAGGCAGTTGTATTTTTGTTCATTTGTGGCGAAGTTCAGAAAAGCCAACAGCAGGCTGCACAGCGATGCCTGAGCCTAAAATCGATGCTCTTCTGGCATGGTTGGATGAAAGAAAAAATCCAGTAATGGTGACCTTAACTCAGGCGCAATACCACAAGTTAAAACCTGAGTGGGACTTGCCTTAATTAACGCTAGCGCCTGATAACTTATTTAATGCGATTTCGAGTGCGTATATTAAGTTTATTAAACATGACTCTGCCTGAAACTGTGCAATGGTAGAGTCTTCCTCTGTTACCACCCACTCTAGCTGGGCTTTTGTCATGCTATGCATTGACGAATCCCCTAGTTTGCTGATCAGTAGATTTGACACACCACTGCGGCTTAAATTATTAACGGTCGCCGCAAACATATTTGAGAAGCGGTTGTCTTCAATAATTAGCAATACATCGCCTAACTTTAACTTTTGCAGGGTATTCAAATCATGAGGTTGGTCCGAGGTAACGATACGGGTTAATTTTCCCATATCCAGCAACTTTTCAGATAAGTCTTTGGCGGCTATTTTTCCGAAGTGACTCGCACATATAACAATGTTTTTCGCTGCCAACAACTCTTTAGCAAACTCATCAAATACGTCTTCGTTATTCACTGTTTGGCAATGAGTCAAAGAGTCGTTTAGTGCGGTTTGCAGTTGTGCTAAGTAATTGGGTTGTTCAGTTTCGGATTCGTTGTTCTGTTCGCTGGCACTGTGACTTGCTAATTCCTTTACGACCGATTCGTTGATCGCCATTTTTAAATCAGGGTACCCTTTGTACCCCAACTTTTGCGCAAATTTCACGATGCTAGACTGGCTTACCCCCACAGCGCTTGCCAATTGTTGCGATGAGTAATCACGCATAAGGTGACTATTCTCTACAATAAAGTCAGCAATTCGCCTTTCTTTGGCAGAAAAGCTGTCTCTCAGGGCACGCATTTTTAACAAACAGGACACAATATCTAAGCCTTTTAGAATATATGATTTTTGATTATTCATCGCATGACCGTCCTTCCCTTAACAGGCCACGTATAATTTAATGATACGACGAAATTGTCCTTCCTCATAGTAGTACAAGGAAATTTCTCATTAATATCCGTTATTTAAGCTCTGTTTTATCTGTTTATGTACTGAACAATTTTTACTCTACCACTAAGGATAAATAAAAATCACGCATAAATTAATAAAATATTCCAACCAACTGTTGACTAATGAATAATAATAATAAATTATTCTACTGAGATGAATAAAAAAACAACAAATAAGAAATATCAATAACAACACTACAAACACATGGATCTGGAGAAACTATGAAACTTAACAAGCTCATGAACGGTCTTATTTTAGCTGGCTTAGCGTGCAACGCTTATGCAGCTGAAGAGCAAGACGAGCCTATTGAACGTATTGAAGTTACAGGCTCAAGCATTAAGCGTACTTCAATTGAAGGGGACTTACCTCTAACTATCGTTTCTAAAGCTGAAATTGACGCTGCGGGTATCACCTCAGCTGAGCAACTAATGTTGCAACTGAATATTTCATCTAACTCAAGCGATAATTTAGCCAGTAACGCCAGCATTGTTGGTGGTGAAGACCGTGGTAATAACGGCGCCTCAAGTGCCAACCTTCGTGGTCAAGGGGTAAGTTCGACGCTTGTATTGTTAAACGGACGCCGTGTGGCTACCCATGGTTTCAAAGGACGTTCAGTTGACTTGAACTCTATTCCATTTTCAGCGCTAGAACGTGTTGAAATTCTACGTGATGGTGCATCAGCCGTATATGGTACAGACGCCATCGGTGGTGTAATCAACTTTATTCTTAAAAAGAATTATGAGGGCGTTCAGGTATCAGGTTTCACTGATTTAACCGAAGAAGGTGGTGGTAATATTCATAAAGTCTCATTACTTGCCGGTACTGGTGATATTGACGCCGACGGTTGGAATGTGATGGCCACCGTTACCGCGAAAAAAGCAGAAATTTTGCGTGGTAACGAACGTGATTTTACCAATACTTTCCAACCTGACCGCGGTTTATCACCGGACACTCGCGGTACACCTTATGCGTCATTAAATGACCGTTTTAGTAGCCCGAACGACCCGGCGTCTTCTCATTACAACCTAATTGGTGCGGGCGTTATCAATCCAGAAACGGGGTTAGAAAATTCAAATCCAAACGTATTGGCGTTACCAGGTCAACCTGGATGTGATGCCTTCGAAAACACTGATGTTGATACCGGAGAGTTATGGAACCGCTCAAGAGAGACTCGAAGTTGTGCTTGGGATTATCCAAGAGCTGCCGTTCTACAACAACCTGTTGATACACTCAATTTAGTATCACGCGGCACTATGAAATTGGGCGAGGACCATGAAGCATTTGTCGAAGTGGTAGCTGCTCGAGTGCAATCCGATAAAGTGTTTGAGCCTAATCAAATTACTCCTTGGGCAATCGGAGCGGGAGATTGGGATACACATGGAGGCGGTTTTTATCCAGCTTCAGGTGAAGATTATCAATATGTGGTGGATGCATTATCGAGCTATTACGGCGCTGACCAATTAAATATTGGCGCTCCAATAGCCTATCGTTGGCGTTGTATGGATTGTGGACCTCGTGAAATCTCGACTACTTCTAAATCTTATAAAATTCAATTTGGTATGGAAGGTTTGATCGGTGACTGGGATTATAAATTTGGTATCTCTCGTTCTGGCAACGAGGCCGAATCAGAGCTTGGTTCAGGATACCATTATACTGAACAATTAGCAGAAGCTATAGGAACTGGATTAGTTAGCCCTTTCCGCTTACCAGGCCAATCTCAAAGTGCGGCTGGAATGGCAGCACTTGATGCAGCTTCGGCAGAAGGCGTTGTGTTATTCGGTGGCGAAACCACATTAACTCAAATCGACGGTTCAATCTCTGGTGATACTGGATTTGAACTAGGTCTTGGCGGCGACTCAATCTGGATTGCAGCAGGTTTCGATTTACGTACCGAAGAATATGGATTTAATGGCGATGCAGAAGCTGAAACCCGTCCAGATATATACGGCGCACCTTTTGATAATGCCAACGCATTAGATCCAGTAAGTCGTGATGTTAACGCAGTTTTTGTTGAAGCTATAGTGCCTGTAGTTGAAGAGCTGGAACTTAACCTTGCGGTCCGTTATGACGATTACGACGGATTTGGCGGTACCACCAACCCTAAATTTGGCTTCAAATACAGTCCAATCGAAGAACTATTGGTTCGCGGTGCATACAGCACAGGTTTCAGAGTACCAACTTTTAACCAGTTATTTAATGCTGCTATCGAAGAGCCATATACTGGAACAGACTTAGCGGACCCTGCATTCTGTGAAGACGGTATCGTTCAAGACGGAAATGATGCATGTCAACCGATTACCCCTGTAATGATTTACGGTGGTAAAGTAGATTTAGGACCTGAAGAAACCAACCAATCAAGCTTTGGTCTAGTGCTCGCACCTACTGACAATATAAGCTTCAATGTTGACTGGTGGGAAATCAACACCGAAGGTTCAATTCAAACGCCTTCTATGACGGATCTTTTAGAAAGTTACGACCTATTCCAAGCGAACTTCCTGCGTTCATCAGACGGAACATTACTTGCGATAGACCGTCGTTATATCAACGCCGGTGAACGTGTAACGTCAGGTATTGAAGTCGGTGCCAAAGCGGACTTCGATGTTTACGGTGGACAACTGGCCATTAACTTTAATGGCAGCCACATGATTGAAGACAAGAAGAAGTTATTGGATACCGATGACTTTAGTGACAACCTAGTGGGCACGCACTCTCGTGGTAACATCCCACTTGAATGGAAACACAGTATCTCAGTCGGATACATTACCGGTGATTGGTCACACCTATTAACCAACGTATATCGTTCTGGTTATGAAGATGAAGTACCTGCAGGTATCGAGTCTTTAGAAAACCCGGATGACCGTGACTTTGCCTTAGATTGGGAAGAAGACGTTGAGTCATACTCAGTATTCCACTACAGCGTAAGTTATACAGGTATTGAGAACATGACCTTGCGTGCTGGTGTTAAAAACTTATTTAACACAGAACCGCCATTCACAGCGCACCAAAACGACTACTCGCCAGGTGCCGGTTTTGACCCACGTGTTGCGGATCCAAGAATGCGTTCATACACGCTACAGGTTGACTACAACTTCTAGTCAATGTTATCAAATGAAAGGCGCATCTAATGCGCCTTTCTTTTTGAGATCACAAAAAATAATACAACAAATGAACAATAATAATCAGAACACACCATTTAAAATCGTTATATTGGGCGGAGGCTCTGCAGGTTGGATGACCGCAGCTGCACTGTCCAATACCCTTCCCAAGCAACATTTTTCAATCACCTTAATTGAGTCAGAACAAGTTGGAACCGTTTCCGTTGGCGAGGCCACAATTCCAGGCATTCGAGAGTTCAATCGCTTTCTAGGCATCGACGAACAAACTTTAGTCAAAGCCACCAACGCCACATTTAAACTCGGTATCCAGTTCGAAGGCTGGACTAAATCAGGTAAATATATGCACCCATTCGGTCCGTATGGCCTAAATAAAGATGGTGTGCCATTTCATCAAATGTGGCTAAAAGCAAAACTTGCCGGTGAACAGGTGTCTGAATTGGTGGAATACAATATCGAAGGGTTAGCTGCTCAGCAGAATAAATTCAGTCATAAATTGAATGTGCAGAACTTTCCGATTGAACACGTCAACTACGCATTCCACTTCGATGCAGTGAAATACGCTCAATTTCTGCGCCAATACAGCGAACCCAGAGGCGTTAAACGCATCGACGGATTGTTCGAACAAGCTCAACTTAACGAATTCGGCTATATCGAAGCTTTGCGTTTGAAAGATGGTCAAAACATTAAAGGCGATTTATTTGTAGATTGCTCGGGGTTTAAAGCCCTATTGATAGAAAAAACACTGCACGCGCCTTTTGAAGACTGGCGACATTGGTTACCTTGTGACAGTGCCATCGCAATGCAGTCTCAAAGTCAGGAAGAAATTAATTCTTATACGCGAGCCATCACTCATGACTTTGGTTGGCGTTGGCAAATTCCACTGCAAAACCGAGTGGGCAACGGTTTGGTATACTCCAGTCGATTCATGGACAATCAACAGGCGATCGACAAACTCACATCGAGCATCAGTGAAAATACCATTACAGAGCCTAATTCACTGCATTGGATCAATGGATTCAGAACGGAACCTTGGCGCAAAAACTGTGTCGCTATTGGTCTATCGGCAGGTTTTATCGAACCTCTGGAATCGACAGGTCTGCAACTTATCCAATCGGCTATTTTTAGACTGCTTAGCCTGTTTCCCGACCGTACGTTTTCTGACACGAATATTTCAGCTTATAATCGATACGCTAGAGATGAAATCGAAGCCATTCGCGACTTTGTTATTTTGCATTACAAACAAACGGATAACGACCACAGTGAGTTTTGGCGTTATTGTCGCGATATGGAAATACCAGATACATTGAAAGCCAAAATAGAGATGTATCAAACAAACGGTAACTTATTCAGAGAGAACAATGAGTTATTCAACGAACTCAGCTGGTTATCCGTTCTCAATGGTCAAGGCGTTATACCTAAAACCACACATCCATTAACCGCTCAATTTAGCGTCGAGGAAATAATAACAGACTTAAAACAAATTGAGTCTACCTACAAAAGAATCGTCGACTCGTTGCCAAGTCATAAGTCATTTTTGCAAATGTTGAATTAGAGCTTGATACTCAATGCGTTCACTAATTTTGACAATTTAGCCATTACGGCTGAGGATAAGATTTGCTGACTAACTGATCAAAAACCAATAAAAATGTAGACTTCGCGGCTGCATTTTTCGGTTTACAATAACGTAGAGAGAAGACAATTGAATAACGACTCCAACTCTATCGCGCAAAAAGATACATCACAATCGGGACTCTTTTCCCGATTCCTAGCCACTGTCGAGTGGTTAGGGAACTTACTTCCACACCCGGTCACCCTATTTGCCATGTTATCGGTATTCATAGTGATCTTAAGCGGTATTTTAGGTTATTTCGACGTCGCAGTCGCAGACCCGCGTCCAGTCGACGCCAAAGGTCGTGCGCCTGATGGCATGATTGAAGTGGTCTCCCTGATGAGTGCTGAAGGTTTACAGCGCATCGTTACAGGGCTAGTGACCAACTTCACAGGTTTTGCGCCGTTAGGCACGGTATTAGTCGCGTTGTTAGGCGTCGCGGTTGCTGAACACAGCGGCTTATTGGCGACTGCAATGCGCGCGCTGGTTTTAAACGCTTCGAAACGCGGAGTTACCTTTGCGATCGTATTTGCTGGTATTGTATCAAACACTGCATCAGAGTTAGGTTACGTGGTGCTGATCCCTCTTGCAGCCATGATTTTCCACTCACTAGGTAGACATCCTTTGGCTGGATTAGCTGCTGCCTTTGCTGGCGTGTCTGCAGGCTACAGCGCCAACTTATTACTTGGCACGGTTGACCCTTTATTATCCGGCATTACAGAAGCCGCTGCGCATATGATTGACCCAGATTACGTTGTCGGCCCAGAAGTTAACTGGTACTTCATGTTCATTTCTACGTTTTTTGTTGCTTTTATGGGCACTATGGTCACCGAAAAAATTGTAGAGCCTAGGCTGGGAAAATTTGATCCCCAAAATGCGTCTGTTGAGCTTGAGCCTCAATTAATGACACCACCAACAGCTAGAGAAAAACGAGCGTTAAAGATGGCAGGTCTATCATTTGCTCTCGTGTGCGGTATTTTGGCACTAACAATCGTTCCAGAAAATGGCATTTTGCGCCACCCTGACACAGGTGAAGTTGCTGGTTCGCCATTCTTAAAAGGCATCGTTGCGTTCATCTTTATCAGCTTTGCCATCCCTGGGTTTGTGTATGGCAAAGTCGCTGGCACCATGAAAAATGATAAAGACGTTATTGATGCCATGTCTAAAAGCATGAGTACCTTAGGTTTGTACATCACGCTGGTTTTCTTTGCTGCTCAATTTGTTGCATTTTTCAAGTGGACAAACCTAGGCACTGTGTTAGCAGTCAAAGGCGCAGCGACCCTGCAAGCGCTTGGCTTAAACGGGCCAGAAGTATTTGTTCTATTTATATTAATGTGTGGCGTAGTCAATTTATCGTTAGGCAGTGCATCTGCTCAGTGGGCGGTCACCGCCCCTATTTTTGTACCTATGTTAATGTTGATTGGTTTTGCGCCGGAGGTCATTCAGGCTGCGTATCGAATTGGTGATTCAGTGACAAATGTTATCGCCCCTATGATGAGTTATTTCGGCCTCATTCTAGCTATGGCGGCTCGATACCAAAAAGATTTAGGCATGGGCACACTTATCGCCATGATGTTACCTTATTCCATGATCTTCTTACTTGGCTGGACAATATTGTTTTATATCTGGGTGTTTGTCTTTAATATGCCTGTTGGCCCTGGCGCTGCAACTTATTATCAACCTTGATAAAAACGCTAATTTACGCACCAACTGTTCATCTGAAATCACAGTTGGTGCGTATATAAAGCATTACCGAAGTATGAAAGTTAAATAGCCCCTGATAAGTGATCCCGTGAAAAATAAAATCAGCCACTTAACCGAACTCGCTCAACACACCGATTATTCTTTACTGAAAAACCTAACACGCGATCCCGCAGCCACACCAGATGGCAATGATCACCGACTACGTCAGGTATTTTCAGGGCATTATGTGCCAGTCACCCCAACTCCAATTAACGAGCCTATTTACGTTACACACAGCAAAGCTTTCTTTGAAGAGTTAGGTTTTGATGACGCATTGGCATACACGGAGGAATTCAAACGTTTATTCTCTGGTGATATGTCACAACTGCCAGAACCTATGACGCCGTATGGATGGGCAACTGGTTATGCTTTGTCCATTTATGGCACTGAATATGTTCAACAGTGTCCGTTTCAAACAGGTAACGGTTACGGCGACGGTCGCGCTATTTCTGTGGTTGAAGGCTTATTTAATGATAAACGCTGGGAAATGCAGCTAAAGGGATCTGGGCCGACGCCATATTGCCGCGGTGCAGATGGACGTGCCGTTTTGCGATCTAGTGTGCGTGAGTTTTTAGCACAAGAGCACATGTTTGCGCTTGGTATCAGTACTTCAAGAGCCCTAAGTTTATTCATGTCACCTAACGAACAAGTGAATCGCCCTTGGTATTATGAGGGTTCTAAGTCCGACGAACCGGATGTCATGTTGCCAAACCCGGTGGCGATTGCCACTCGTGCTGCGCCCTCGTTTCTTCGAGTGGGTCAAATCGAATTGTTTGCTCGCAGAGCCAGAAGCCAAGAACACCCCGCGGCACAAGTAGAACTAGAAACTATCGTATTGCACCTTATTGACCGAGAGTATGGCAATGAGGTATCCCCAGAGTTAAGTTTGCCAGAAAAGGTCATTTTGCTGGCAAGTTTATTCAAAGAACGACTCACAACATTAATGGCTAACTGGTTGCGTGTTGGATATTGTCAGGGCAACTTTAATAGTGACAACTGTGCGGCTGGCGGATTCACGCTGGATTATGGACCTTTTGGTTTTTGTGAGCGCTTTGATCCTGTCTATCAACCCTGGACTGGAGGCGGTCGCCACTTTTCATATTTCAATCAACCATTAGCCGCTGAGAAAAACTTTGGCATGTTTTGTTCATCCTTAGAACACTTATTGACTGACAATACCGATGCACTTAATCGCCTTCAAAAAATTCGGAGCAGTTTTTCACAAGTGATGGAACAAAAACTAGAACAAATGTGGGCTGACAAACTAGGTTTAACATACTACAACTCTGAAGTTCTTGTTCAACTTTTGCAGTTGATGATAAAAACCTCAGTAGACTTTAATATGTTTTTCAGAGAGTTAAGCCATATTCCTAAAGATTGTTCCGCGTTAGCCAAGAGCTTTTACAAAGCGGTTGACGATGATCTTATGAGCGAATGGCAACAATGGTATGCAACCTGGAGTGCTCTTGTATCGCAACAAGGCGAGCTCAATTCCATCCGCAGTAAAATGAAAAAAGTAAATCCGAAATATACCTGGCGCGAATGGCTTGTCGTGCCAGCTTATCAACAAGCTGCGCAAGGTGACTTTAGTCTCATTAAAGAATTGCAAGAAGTACTAAATAATCCGTATGATGAGCAGTCGACTGAAACAGAGCAAAAATATTATCAGTTACGACCTGAGCAATATCACTGGCAAGGGGGAGTATCTCACTACAGCTGCTCGTCATAACTCACTGCCAAGCATTGCACAAACAAATTTGAGAAACCGTATTACATACGCTTAATTGTGTTCTTTTGGGGAAAATTTATATGTCACAACAAACCGCAGCTAAGTCGACCATTTCATTTGTCGAAAAGCTCAGCAAGAAAATTCCAGATCCTGTTGTCATTTTCATCTACCTGCTAGGCATTGGCTTAATCGTTACCGCCTTTATGGGTGGACTAACCTTTAACACTCAAAATGCCGATGGTGGATTAACCACACATGTCATTAAAGATATGACGGCCACGGAAAATGTTCGATGGATATTCGACAACGCCATTTTGCAGAATTGGTTGGCGTTTGGCAGCGGTATTTTGGGTGTGATCTTGGTGGTTATGATCGGAGTAGGCGTGGCAGAAAACTCAGGCCTGTTAACCGCGCTAGTAAAAAAGTTAGGCACCAAATTACCAGACAACTTTTTAGCGCCAATGCTTATTTTCTTAGGCATTATGAGCTCAATTGCGACCGACGCAGGTTATTTAATTCTTATCCCACTTGGCGGTCTGTTATATGCGGGTTTAGGTAAAAATCCGTTAATCGGAATGGCAGCGGCCTTTGCGGGTGTATCAGCCGGGTTCAGTGCTAATTTAATTCCCGCAACACCAATTGATGTGATTTTAGGGCTCAATGCCAAGGTATTTGCTGAGTCCCAAGGTGTACCCTTTACAACTGCTGACGGCACACCATTAAATCCGGCAACTATGCACTATTATTTTATTTTTGCCTCTACTTTCTTACTGGCAGGACTAGGTGCATGGGTAACCGCCAAATTTGTCGCCCCTCGTTTAGAAAATGTCGAATACCAAATACCTTCAGACATGAACCTGTCTGATTTTGAAGTCAATGCAGATGAACAACGTGGACTAAAAGCTTCTTTCTGGGGATTATTAGTGTCACTGGGTTTAGTGGCTTTTTTGGCGTTAGGTCCACTAGCCCCCTATACAGACGAGACAGGTAAGACCGTTACACCTTATCTGAATAACGTAATTTTATTGATCACCCTAATCTTTACCATTGTTGGCATCTTTTTTGGTTACGGCGCAAAAAAATTCAATAACATCATGGATGTGGTGCAAGCTATGGTTACGCAAATGAATACCATGGGTTATGTATTAGTGCTTACCTTTTTTTGTTATAACTTTTTAGCGTTATTGGGTTATTCAGGTTTAGGCACTTACATTACTTATTTAGGCGCGACTTTTTTACAATGGTTAGGCTTACAGCAATTCCCAATTTTGTTGATCATTGGTTTCATCATTACTACCGCGCTGATCAATTTGTTTGTTGGTGGCATGACGTCAAAATGGATGTTATTGGGTCCAATTTTCATTCCTATGTTGTATCAAGTTAATCCTCAAATGACACCAGATTTAGTGACCGCAGCTTATCGTGTCGCAGACTCTTCAACCAATATCATTACCCCATTAATGACCTATGCCGGCGTTATATTAGCCTTCATGCGCAAGTACAAACCTGACTTAACTTTTGGCGACATGATCTTAATGATGGTGCCATATTCAATCGCATTTATGATTGCTTGGACCGCATTGTTAATCGGGTTCTTTACCTTTGGTATTCCGCTCGGATTCTAAATTACATTTAAAGTGACAAAGAGTGTGTTACTAAACACACTCTTTTATTCTTCCGCCTGCCCTAAAAAATGAAGTTAACTATGAACATAATAAAAGCACTCCTATTAACATCTATTCTAACTTTCTCTTTTCAATCGACTCATGCTTCCCCGGCAAAAGGAGGCAAACTGGTCATTGCTGGCGGCGCCATTAGCAAAAACAGCATGGAAATATTCTATCGATTTGCCGAATTGTCAGGCGGTGAAAACGCCAACATTGGCGTTATTCCAGCAGCAACGGGATCCGTTGGTAAACAATTCCAATTATTACAAAACGCGTTTTCTCAAGCCGGAGTAAAATTAGACAATATTCACCTTCTACCGCTTGCTACCAAAGATGACAAGAAAACCAAAGACGATGAAAGCAAATGGCTTAATAACGGCAATTCTGTGCAAGTTGCCAATGACATTAAGGCGTTAACAAGCATTTGGTTTATAGGTGGTGATCAGACGCTCATCACCAAAGTGTTACTTAATAAAGACGGTTCAGACACTAAGGTTTTAAAACAAATTCGAGTCTTGTATAAAAAAGGCGGCACAATTGGCGGTACCAGTGCCGGTGCCGCAATCATGTCGAGCATTATGATTGCCGGAGGCAACAGCCAAGGTGCACTATTTAATGGCTTTAAAGAAAGTTATACCAGCATGGATGAACAAGAGTATGGACCTGCTGTGATTGCTAAAGGTCTTAACTTTTTCACTAAGGGTGTGATTGACCAACACTTTGATCGCAAAGGACGTTTAGGGCGATTAATCGTGACCTTATTAAACGATAAACAACATAACATAGGGTACGGCATTGACGAAGGTACTGCAATGTTGGTTGAAGGTAATGAATTTTCGGTTATTGGTGAAGGTGGTGTGACAGTTGTCGATACAAGTAACGTGAATAACTACAAATTTGGTTCGTTTCCGGTAAATGCCAACAACGTTCGGTTGAGCTTTGTGCAGACCGGAGACCGTTTTAATTTGCACACACTCGAACTGACCAAACGAAATGGCGCGGTACAAACAGTCGGTCATGAATATTTTCGAGTTCCAGCACAAAGCGTTTCAGGTTTAGTGAACGGCAACCGAAATTTAGACCAATTTATTGGTTATGACTTGCTAGACAACAAAGCCACACAGCAAATCACATCTTGGTTAATCGAAGGTGAACAAGCCATTAAAATGACGTTTTCTCAAGATACGCAAACACTGGGTTATTGGAGCACCGACGTGACCGCAGACGTATACAGTTTTGTAAACGTAAAAATGGACATCACTCCCTTAAAAATAACTGTATCTCATTAGAGCGTGTTATTTAATGTTTTGTTTGAAACAACCTCATTTGAACAAGTCTCAACTTGAACTGTCAGTTCTGATTTTTAGAGCTTAATCAAATCTGACAGTGAATAGCCCTTGTGTGCCAATAGCAGACTATTCATTAGGTTCAGTTTTAATCTTTACGCCATAAAAGAGGAAATAGACTGAAACCAGAGCAAAGAGAATGCTGCTAATAATGGCAGACCAAAATGTGAAAGGCTCTTCGTAACGGAAAAACTCATTGTTGTGCCTAGTCACGTACACTCCTGAAACGAAATAGCCATAGGCTTGTTTTGAGTGGTAAATAGCCAAAATTAAG
>JABXID010000020.1 GCA_013373245.1 Gammaproteobacteria bacterium | reverse complement strand
TATCAGGTTTTGCAATCAAACTATAAAGGCATCGCCAGCTTCGGTGGCGCATTCTCAAATCATATTGCTGCGCTAGCTGCGGCTGGAAAAAGATACAATGTACCCACTCTAGGTTTTATAAGAACGCATGCCATTGACGAGAAGAACCCAACCTTACAATTAGCAAAATCTTTTGGCATGACATTGATTGCTTTGTCTCGCGATGAGTATCGCCATCGTTCAGAGCCTAACTTTTTGGCACAGTTGCAAAAGCAATATCCCGAATACATGTTTGTACCAGAAGGAGGCAGCAATGATTTAGCCCTCAATGGCTTAAAAGAGTTAGGCGATGAAATATCTCAACAAAGTAACGACCCTATTATTGCATGCGCCATAGGCTCCGGCGGTACTATTTCTGGGTTATTAGATGCTCTACCAAAGCGAAACTTTATCGGTATTGCAGCGGTTAACGACAAACCATTACTACAGAATTTAAAAGCTAAATATGGTGAAAGATTAACAATAGATATTGATTCATTATTTGGCGGGTACGGTAAGACAACGGCTGAGCTCAACAACTTCTGTCTAGAGTTTTTTAACCAAACTCACGTACCTATTGAGCCAATTTACACGGGTAAATTGTTTTATGCGCTTTGTCATAATTATCAAACACTGATTGCTCAGCAGCAGGTTCTGGCTATTCATACTGGCGGATTGCAGGGCCTCAAAGGTCTAGATTATCGCCATCAATCTCCACCACATCATTGGCAGGCAATATATGATCAACTGGGCGCTTAATATAGTGACCTTGTAAACCTTTCACGCCCATTCGTTTCAAGGTCGAAATTTCTTGTTCGGACTCTACACCCATTGCAAAAATAGAGATACTCTTCTCATTTGCGACCGTCTGTAAACTTCGTATAAACATTTGATTTTCAGGTGTTTCGTTAATTCTATGAACAATACTTTGATGAAGTTTTAAATGTTCTACTTGAATGTAATCTAAGTATGCCGTTTCCAAAACATACAAGCCTACCTGATCGACCATAAGCTGAACATTGAAACGTCGAATTGCTGCAAATACGGACGACAGTTTTCTAGCGTGCTGTGCTAATTCATATTCTGATATTTCAAAAATTAGTCGTTTAGCTGACTCTTTGTATTGCTTCAAAAACTGTAATAGCCAATTACAAAACTCTCGGTTTAACCAGCTATCAATATGAATGTTAACGGAAATCGGAGAAGGTGAGTTCGGTTCCAACGATGACACCACCAAAGACAAGATCTTCTTGTCTATTTCTGGAATGAGACCGCACTTTTTAGCCATAGGCAAAAACACTTTTGCACTGATACTTTCACCTTTACCGTCGCCCATACGCGCCAATACTTCATGGTGATTAATACGCATATTACCATTCACTACAGGCTGAAAGCTCATATTAAACAGGTTAAATTCTAGCGCGTTCTCTATCGTGGTACGCCATCGCACCGAACCTCTAATTTCACTAGCTGGTAACTCCCCCGAGTCATACATAAACCAGCCAGAAGGACCATGTAATTGAGCAGCTCGAAGTGCCATATCAGCCTCAGCCATAATTTGAAACGATGTATTATCCACGTCGTACATATCAACGCCAATATGGCAAACTGTGTTGCTATCAACGTAATCTGGCAATCGCACTTTTTGACTCATTCGCAACACATTTATAGCGATTTTTTCAACTTCGTCGCCCCCCACTAAAGGCAGCAACAAGGCAAATTCTGTGGCACTTATTCGAGACAAAATAGATTGTGCAGTATCGTCGACATAATTTTTCAAGATGTCGGCAAATTGCAGCAACAAGTCCTGCATTTCTTGCTCAGTGCCAACCTCTTTAACAACTTCTAGACTGCCGTAATGGATGATCATCACAGCACCGTACACTTTATCGTCTTGTTGCAGCACGGAATCTAACCTGTGCTCAAAATACAATCGATTACCAAGACTGGTACTGCTGTCTAAGAATGTTTGACTACGAATAAAGTGATCGGCTTTCTGTCCACCTTTTTGCGCATCGACCCGCTGTTTATTTAACTCACGAATTGAGTTTATGAGCTGATAATCTTTATTCTTAATATAGAATTTGAATTTATTATTTTTAGCAAAACGAGCTGCCCACAACTCAAGTTGAATCAAATACTTCCAGTGTTTATACACATCGTAATGACTAAACATTAACGCCACTAATAGGATGATAATAAAACTCAAATTAAACAGGACCCAATGGCCAAAATAGCCTGATAACACACTTTTCCGGGTAATTAAAATTGTAAGCTTGTCATATTGATAGACATCTTGCGCAGTGTGCCATGACTTACCAAACACCTTAGATTTGCTTAGCCCTGTATCTTTATTAATAACTTTAACGGCGAGTATGTCGGGGGTTAACGCATTTAGAGCTTCTGCGCGGAGATCAAGCTTATGCAAATGCAAAATGTAGTTATATTGTGCTTTGCTTTGTCTATCTAATGAACTGTTTGCAAAATAAAACACGCTGACATTAAAAACCACAATCGCCAGGCAGAAAATACCGGCAAGGTGTTTAAGCAACAAGCTATAAATAGTGCGTGTTATTTGCATTTCCATATACTTATGTTTTTCTTATGTTTCTAATCTACGCTCCACTCCAACTTGAATCAAGCGATAATTTAAAACTGCACAACCAGTTGTAAAGATCACTTATTAAGAACAGTCGAGCTCAGGCCACATAATCACTTTGTCACAAAAGTTTAGAATCCCCTTATATATTTAACAAAAAAGCCGCTTAATAGCGGCTTTCTAAGTTATCTTTCAACATTCTACATTTTGTCTTTGTCTAGAACGGAATATCGTCATCAAAGTCCATTGATGGCTCTGGCGGAGCAGCTGGCGCTTGGCGCTGAGGTTGGAAGCCACCTTGTGATTGCTGCTGTTGCGGCTGAAAGCCTCCAGATTGTTGATTTTGCTGTTGAGGCTGAAAACCTCCAGACTGTTGCTGCGGCGCTGATTGCTGCTGAGAAGCTTGCTGTGAAAAACCACCAGGCTGTTGTGATTGTTGAGGTTTGAAACCACCACCTGCAGGTGCACCAGCGTTATCAGCACGGCCACCTAACATCTGCATTTGGCCGCCAAAATCAATAACGACTTCAGTTGTGTACTTGTCTTGACCGGTTGCTTGATCTTGCCACTTACGCGTTTGCAATTTACCTTCAAAGTAAACTTGTGAACCTTTACGTAAATATTCTCCTGCTACTTCGGCTAACTTGCCAAATACCACAACACGGTGCCATTCGGTTTTTTCTTGCATTTGACCGGTGTTTTTGTCTTTCCAACTTTCGTTAGTTGCAAGGCTGATGTTAGCAACTGCACCACCGTTTGGCATGTATCTAACTTCAGGATCTGAGCCCAAAGTACCAATTAAAATTACTTTATTGACTCCGCGAGCCATAGTTATTCTCCTGAACTTGAATTAATTTTACTGACCAGTTCCGACACGCTAGTTTGATCGTAACCAGTTTTGTTAACTTTTAGATAAATTCGGCTTTCATCTTCTACAAGGGTCGCTTCCATGACTCCTTCACACCCGCTCAGCGCGTCGATTAATTTTTGATAATCGCAGCCATCAGCAGGCTCAAAATGCATTGATACTCGTTTAGAGCTAGGAGGTAACTTCATCCCTAAAGCCAAGACCAACCATAGTAGCGCAATAATCCCATTAGCGGCAAACAAATATGAGAATCCAAAGCTGCCAGCGATGTAACCCCCTGATACGCCACCCAAAAAAGCGCCTAAAAACTGTGAGCTAGAATATACCCCCATGGCTGTTCCTTTTTGACCAGCAGGCGCCAAACGAGAAACATGGGCGGGCAAACTGGCTTCTAAAAAGTTAAAGCCAATGAAAAAGATAAATACAGTCAGCGCCAACGGCCAAAAGGAGTGGCTAACTGCCATTACAATTGAAGCAGAAATAATCAAGATGATAGCGATTAAAAACACTTGTTTTTCAATCGATTTTTTTGCCGCAATGATGATCATCGGCACCATAAATACAAACGACAAGAACAGAACCGGCAAATACAACTGCCAATGATCGTTAATGTTCATACCCGAATCGGTCAGCAAAATAGGTAGGGCAACAAAAATCGACGTCATCATCCAATGCAATACCAGCACACCAAAGTCTAATCGCAATAACTGACCATTAGTCAACATCTCACTAATATTTGAGCGAGATGCAGTCACTTCACCAGAGTTTGATTGAGTGTAAGAAATCGGCACTATGGTATAAACAATGACCACACCAATGATTGCCATGACCGCTGTCGCTAAAAATACACCAGATAATCCAAACGAATTGGCAATCATAGGACCAACCACCAAAGCAACCGCAAAGCTGATACCTATGCTCATACCGATCACGGCCATCACTTTTGGTCTTTGTTCCTCACGCGTCACGTCAGATGCTAACGCCAACACGGCACTGGCAATTGCGCCCATGCCCTGAATGGCGCGACCAAACGTCACCATTTCTATGCTATTGGCAATACCTGCAATTAAACTGCCGATAGCAAATATTATTAACCCCACCACAATAATCGGACGACGACCAAAACGGTCTGACAACCAACCCATAGGGATTTGAAAAACTGCCTGTGTTAAACCGTATGCACCGATAGCAAGACCAATCCAAAAAGGTGACACCCCACTTAAGTCTTGTCCGTACACCGCCATAATGGGCATTAACATAAACAAACCAAGCATGCGCATAGAGAAGATTGACGCTAGCGATACCGCTGCACGTTTTTCTAAGGCATTTAATTTTTCAGGGGCTGAACGGGTTTGCATGAATGACGACTCGACGACTATTGATGATTTACTACTAAAACTACTGAAACAGTGGCCTACTAAAAATGGGTCGGCATTCTAACATAGGCTGGCGAATGCAAACCAGCCTAATATAAGATTTACTAATGAAATAATTAAAACGATGTTTTTCAAAAAGCCTCACTAAACAATAGTAGGTATGCAAATCAGAAACACTGTAAAAAAACACAGATAACTATTAACGTTTTATATTCAAAGTGGCATACTGGTGAGTCTGCTTACTAACCAAGAAATCGTTATGCAAAAAATTGAAGTCCGTGGTGCACGTACGCACAATCTAAAAAACATCAATTTAGAAATACCACGGGATAAGCTAATTGTTATTACAGGCTTGTCGGGGTCAGGTAAATCTTCTCTCGCATTTGATACTTTATATGCCGAAGGTCAGCGTCGTTATGTTGAATCGCTTTCTGCCTATGCTCGTCAGTTTTTGTCTTTAATGGAAAAACCAGACGTTGATCATATCGAAGGTCTATCGCCAGCGATTTCTATTGAGCAAAAATCGACGTCTCATAACCCGCGTTCAACGGTTGGCACCATCACCGAAATATACGATTATCTGCGTTTGCTATTTGCCCGTGTCGGCACACCAACTTGCCCAACCCACAAAGAGCCTTTGGAAGCACAAACGGTTTCGCAAATGGTGGATAAAATTTTAGAACTGCCAGAAGGCTCTAAAATCATGTTACTTGCGCCAGTAGTAAAAGAACGCAAAGGCGAACACGTTAAAACGTTAGAGAACCTTGCTGCACAAGGTTTTATTCGAGCTCGTATTGATGGCGAAGTCTGTGATTTATCCGATCCGCCAACACTAGAACTTCACAAAAAACATACTATTGAAGTGGTAGTCGACCGCTTAAAAGTGCGTGACGATATTCAACAGCGACTAGCAGAATCCATTGAAACTGTTTTGGAATTAAGTGCCGGTACATTACGTGTAAGTTTTATGGAAGGCGACGCCGAAGACATGATGTTCAGCGCAAACTTCGCCTGCCCTACTTGTGGCTATTCAATGCAAGAATTAGAGCCACGTCTTTTTTCATTCAACAACCCAGCCGGAGCCTGCAATACCTGTGACGGCTTAGGCGTAAAACAGTTTTTCGACCAAGCCAAAGTAGTGATCAACGGCGAGTTAAGTTTAACCGGCGGCGCAATTCGAGGCTGGGACAAACGTAACTTTTACTATTATCAAATGCTGACCTCACTTGCTGATTTTTATGGCATTGATTTAACGTTGCCATTCAATAACTTACCGCAAGAACACATCAACCTCATCTTAAATGGTAGCGGTAAACAAGAAATTGAATTCAAATACATGAACGACCGTGGCGATGTGGTTGTTCGCAAACATCCGTTTGAAGGTATTTTGCCAAATATGGAACGTCGTTATCGCGATACCGAATCGAATTCAGTACGTGAAGAATTAACCAAATATATCAGCACTCAGCCTTGCCCAAGCTGTGAAGGTAGCCGTTTAAGAGAAGAAGCTCGCAACGTATTTGTCACCAACACCAATTTGCCTACTGTTGCTGATATGTCGATTGGTGATGCCTGCGACTTTTTTGAAAAGATGGAGTTAACCGGTCAAAAAGCGCAAATCGCAGAGAAGATATTAAAAGAAATTCGCGAACGTTTAGGTTTTTTAGTTAACGTTGGTTTAAATTATTTATCTTTAGCTCGTAGCGCTGAAACGTTATCAGGTGGTGAAGCTCAGCGTATTCGTCTAGCCAGTCAAATTGGCGCAGGCCTTGTAGGTGTTATGTATGTACTGGACGAACCATCAATTGGATTGCATCAACGTGACAATGATCGCCTGTTAAAGACCCTTATTCACCTTCGCGATTTAGGCAATACAGTGATTGTGGTAGAACATGACGAAGATGCCATTCGCGAGGCTGATCATGTCATTGATATTGGTCCTGGCGCGGGCGTGCATGGCGGACAGATCATTGCCCAAGGTACGCCTGAAGATGTCAAAGCCACACCTGAGTCTATTACTGGACAATATTTATCAGGTGTTCGAAAAATAGAAGTACCCGCCAAACGCCATGCGGTTAAAGATGACAAATGGGTCAAACTCACTGGCGCGACTGGCAACAATTTAAAAAATGTCGACTTAGAAGTACCACTTGGCGTCATGACTTGTGTCACTGGGGTATCGGGCTCGGGCAAGTCGACGCTCATCAATGACACCTTGTATAAAATTGCTCATAAAGAGTTAAATGGCGCAACAACAGGCGAAGCGTCACCTTACAAGTCGATTACCGGTATGGATCATTTAGATAAAGTCATCGACATTGACCAATCACCAATTGGTCGAACGCCACGTTCGAACCCAGCGACTTACACAGGCATTTTCACTAACATTCGTGATCTATTTGCGGGCACACAAGAAGCCAGGGCGCGTGGATACAAAGCCGGCCGTTTCAGTTTCAACGTAAAAGGCGGACGTTGTGAAGCCTGCCAAGGTGACGGTGTTATCAAAGTTGAGATGCACTTTTTACCAGATGTGTACGTACCGTGTGATGTCTGTAAAGGTAAACGTTACAACCGTGAGACGTTGGAAGTGACCTATAAAGGTAAAAACATTCACCAAGTGTTAGATATGACGGTTGAAGACGCTCGGGAGTACTTCGACGCTATTCCAGCTATATCTCGTAAGTTACAAACACTTATGGATGTAGGTTTGAGCTATATTCGCTTAGGACAAAGTGCCACAACTTTATCTGGCGGTGAAGCGCAGCGCGTTAAGTTAGCAAAAGAGCTGTCTAAGCGCGATACGGGTAAAACCTTATATATCCTTGACGAACCAACAACTGGTTTACACTTTTACGATATAGAACAATTACTTGGCGTGTTACATCGATTGCGTGATCACGGCAATACGTTAGTTATCATTGAGCACAATTTAGATGTAATCAAAACCGCGGACTGGATCATTGATTTAGGTCCAGAAGGTGGCTCTGGTGGTGGTGAAATTTTAGTAACTGGTACGCCAGAACAAGTTGCTGAACATCCGGCTTCGCATACAGCTAAGTACTTAAAACCTCTGCTTTAAGCAAAAAAAGCTTGAAGGCTATAGGGCTGGAAGGCAGCAACATTTTTCAACGTCATCCCGGCACGCTGTTGGCCGGGATCTCCAACAGGTAGCAGAGTTTCGAGTTTCGAGTTT
>JABXID010000270.1 GCA_013373245.1 Gammaproteobacteria bacterium | reverse complement strand
TTTAAGCGTCCAATATGGTGACTCCATTGGTGTCTCGCGACGATACCTTGTGAACCTGGTCAGGCCCGGAAGGGAGCAGCCACAGCAAGCGACTCGTGTGCCGAGAAGTGCTGATGGGGTCGCCACCAACTTTACCTTCTATTTATTCCTTTGCAAACAAAAGGTTACAAAGTAATCCTTTGATTGCTATCAAAACAGTTTTTCTTCGCTTCTACATACTAATTAATTGCGTTACAGTGCCTATCAGTCACATTGGTTTTAAACCATAGAATACTTTTCGTAATGAATAAAAATAATTAGGCAGGAGGCTATTTGTGGAACCCACTCCATTAAACTCAATCCGACTCAATAAGCTAAGTAAACTATTTGCTTTCGCTTGTTTGGCGTTATCGCCGTTCGTAACCTATTCGAACGATAAAGAAGTTCAATCAACCAAAACGCAACTCGACTTAACCCCTTGCTTTGTTGACGGCATACAGCAACAGGCTAGGTGTGGATTATTACAAGTGCCAGAAAACCGCGCGTTGCCGCTTTCTGAACAAAATGCAATAGATGTGAATGTTGTAATGTTGCCGAGGTACAAAGAAGAAAGTAAAGAATTACCTCTGGTTTTCTTGGCAGGCGGGCCGGGTCAAGCTGCTACAGAACTTGCTGGTATGTTAGGCTGGCCTCTTCGAGAAATTCGTCAACAACATGACATTATTTTGGTTGATCAGCGTGGTACAGGGCAATCAAATGGCATGCGTTGTCCAGCGCCGGAAGAGGATATGCTTACGTTAGACGACGACAGTATCGATATGAAACAAGAAGTTGATAAGTGTTTAGCACAGTTTTCGGATTACCATTTGCCAAGTTATAACACCTATGACTTCATTGAAGACTTAGAACAGGTAAGAGAGGCACTCGGTTATAAACAAGTTCATATCTATGGTGGCTCGTACGGTACGCGCGCTGGCTTTGCTTATTTAAAGCGTTACCCTGAGTCAATAAAAACCGCAACGTTGGACAGCACGGCGCCAATGCAATTGGTGGTAGGATTATTTGGTAAAACTTCAGAGCGAGCATTTGATTTTTTACTAGAAGATTGTCAAACACATGACGCTTGTAATACAGCTTTCCCAGAGTTAAAAGCCGATTACTTGTCGTTAATGGAGAAGTTAAAAAAATCACCTATTAAACAGGTTATTTACCACCCTATATCGGGCGACGAAACCGAGGTGTTACTGAGTGAATCTAAGGTGGTGGAAGCGTTAAGAGCAACGTTATACGATCTTGGCTCTCGACAAGTATTACCATATTTAATACACACTGCGAACAAAGGTGACGTAAGAGGTTTAGCTGCAACGATTGCCACTTCTAACGCAAGAGTAGAAGGGGCTGGTGGTATGTACACCGGTCTTACTATGAATATCATTTGTAATGAAGATATCCCTCGCGCCAGTCAACAACAATTCTCAAATGATGCCGATAACTATTTCAGTGGTGAGCTCGGCCATTCGACCTTTACTGAAGTTTGCCGATATTGGCCAAAGTGGCAAGCACCAGCTGACTTTGCTGAACCATTAAAAACGGATGTCCCGGTGTTGTTATTTTCAGGTAAATATGACCCAGTAACTCCACCTGCTTATGCTGACATGGCTATGGAAACCCTTGGTAATGCCAAACACGTAGTTATTGAGCATGGGTCTCATGTACCTTCGTTAAGTATGTGTACGGAGTCAATTCAACAATTTATGCAAAAAGCTAACTTTGAAGATGTGACATTTGACTGTGCCGATAAGCCAGTACCGCGAATGTTTTTCACTGATATGAACCAGTTGCAGTAAGGAGAATTAACATGTTGGAAGTTAAGAATTTAGTCAAACATTTTGGTGAAATTAAAGCGTTAGACGATTTAAGCTTTAGTGCCGAAGACGGCCAAATTACTGGCATTCTCGGACCAAATGGCGCGGGTAAGACGACGGCGCTTCGAGTGTTATATGGGCTATTGGAAAGCGAGCAGGGCGTAGGCTTGATCAACAATATCGACAGTAAACAAGACCCTCAAGGGGCACGCAAAGAAATTGGCATTTTCCCAGATAAGTTTGGTTTGTATGAGCGTTTAACCGCACGCGAACAGATTGCCTATTTTGCCGAATTACACGGTTTAAAAGGTCAAGAAAAAGAGGCTGCCTTAGACAAAGTGATTGAACGGCTCGATATTTCAGACATCGCAGATCGCAAGTGTGAAGGTTTTTCTCAAGGCCAGCGTATGAAAGTTATTTTGGCACAAGCGCTAGTTCATGAACCTCAAAATCTGATTTTAGATGAACCGACTCGAGGCTTGGATGTAATGAGTACGCGCATCTTGCGCGATGTATTAAAAGCACTAAAAGCACAAGGTAAATGTATATTGTTTTCGTCACACGTGATGCAAGAAGTTGCGGCCTTGTGCGATAAAGTTATTGTCGTGGCAAACGGTAAAATAGCCGCGGTAGGTTCACCACAAGAATTATGTGACTTAACCGGTAAAACTGAGTTTGAAGAAGCGTTTGTTACCTTAATTGGCAGCGATGAGGGGATTGCGGCATGATGATCAAAGCACTACTTAAAAAGGAATTTATCGACGCCATTCGTGATAAACGTTCGGTATTTGCTGCTTTATTAGGCGCGTTTTTCACGCCTCTATTTTTTGCCGGCATGATGATTTTTACTTTGGAAAAGTCAGATGATGTCGAATCTTTGTACATTGAAATCAACAATCAAGAACAAGCGCCACACATTGTTGAATTGTTAGCACAAGACGACATATTCCACGCGGATATTCCTGAACAAGGTAAACACTTTCAGTTAGATGGTGAAAAAACTGAACACAGCAAAATCAGTTTAACCTTCGCCAGTGACTTCAAAGAGAAATTAGCGGCAGGTGAACAAGCGGAATTGACCATAGTGTCTGATAATTCTAAACAAGAGTCGCGATCGCAGCTAAGGCGCATTAAAGGTGTGATCAATAACTACCAAGGCCAATTGGTTTCAATGAAATTAATGGCACGAGGCATTTCCCCTGTGGTTATGCAACCGTTAAAAATTGTAGAAAATGACACAAGTAGCCCAACCAGCAAATCAGCTATGATATTAGGCATGTTGGGGGTGATGATACTAGTCACTTTGTTTGTATCGTCGACCAATGTTGCGATTGACTGCAGTGCGGGTGAGCGCGAGCGAAATTCATTGGAATTGTTGTTAATGCAGCCTGTTAGCACGTTTGATGTTGTGGTGGCTAAGGTTGTAAATGCGTCGGCATTTTCTGTCATTGGTGCGACATTAACAATTATTCTTACTTCAATTGTTATTCCGTTTATTCCGCTGCATAAGCTGGGCGCTGCGTTTAATTTCGATTTAGCATTTGCCGTTTCCCTTTGGTTAATTGTATTGCCTTTGGCATTTTTTGCCGCAGCGTTTCAATTAACAGCAGCATTCCACGCTAAGTCGTTTAAAGAGGCGCAATCTTATATCCAATATACCGTTATGGTGCCTATCATTTTGCCAATGATGTTAGAGATAAGTAACTATAAACATGCGGCGTTAAGTTATTTACCTGTTGTTGGGCAGCAACAGGCAATCAGTCAATTGTTTAGAGGTGAACTTGAGAGTTTTACACCTGTGTTGATAGGTTCACTTGTGACGTTACTGACAGCAGCAGCGTTAGTGAAGTTTATCGCTCGCTCGCTGAAATCAGAAAAAGTCGTGTTAGGTTTATAGAAAAAATATCTCGCATACGTCTTTATTAAAAAGCCCTCTAACCAAATAGGATAGAGGGCTTTTTGTTCTAGCAGTATTATTCGCTTTTTATTTATGTCGAGGTTTTTTGCTGTAAGTCAGCTTTAACAATATCGAGCGCTTTTAACGCTACGTTTGCATCAACCTCGTTACTTTCTAATAAAAAAATTAAATCAACGGCGAGTTTAATGTGTTCGGGTGCGTTATCTAAACTGTCGTTGTTCTCTGTTGCTTTGGAGTCGTTCATATTTCTTTTAAGTGTTAACTGCGAGTTTCTCTAGAACTCATAAACTCAAGCGCACGTTCAATCGCCTCTCGTACATTCATTTCCATTTCATAACGTTCTGCTGCTGGCATGTAAAACGCCATATCAACCTCGTGGCGAATGTATTTAGAAGGCAATTGGTTTAACACGATGCAACATAAATCCGACAAAAACTCGTGAGAAAACTTCTTGTCTAAATCATTTAGGTTGATGTAATCGATTACCAGCTTTTCATAATAGTTATGGATGTCGTCGTTGAGTTGCATAACTTTTCCTTTCAATTAACATTAGCTTATCAACCATAGCACTGAAAAATAATAAGTTCTATATCAGCTTTAACGAACAATTCGTGATTGAACGGGCACCTGACATACATCTAATACCTGTGGTGGTTTTCTGTAGAAAAACTCATGATTTCTCGCTCGTCGATCGTCAAGTTTTTTAGCAAAAGCTTTGCTCTCTGTATTTTCAACTTGAATTGAGAATTGCTGTGTTTTCGGTAAATCACTCATTAAGGTCATTGAAGTTATTTTGGTATAACTATCTTCACTAACAGGTGTATCGCCATCTATAACTGCTGTGCGGGTTATTGCTTGTACATGATTCATGCCGTACACCACGCGACCAAAAATTGTCATTATACGATCCAAATAACGTGGAGCTTGGCCGTTGGTGATATAAAAGTGACTAGTGGCAGAATCTTTGTCGTTGCCGCGAGCCATGGCTAAAACGCCCGGACAATGGGCTAACCACGCTTTGTTTTCTTGTTTACTGGCGGCTATTGCAAAACCATTGCTAATGCCAGTAAGTTCGGCGAACAGATCTTGCTGTTGAACGACGGAAAAACTTGGCGATTTATCAAACGACCACTCGCTTTCCATTGCAAGAGTTTTAGCTTTTTTTTGCTCGGTTTCACTTTGTTCAGGACCTGCTTGCGCCACAAAACCATCAATTACACGATAAAACTTACTATTATCATAATGACCTTGTTTGGCAAGTTCAGTGAAATGTGCAACGTGTTTAGGAGCAAACTGCTGCGCTAGCTCAAAAACAACTGGCGCTTGCTTATCGCCATAATCAATGCTCATCACCATTAAGGTATCTGCCGGAACCGTGCGCCATTTGTTAGTTTCTGTTGTGTTCTCGGCATTTACGTTTAATGCAAATAACAATGGGGAAATAAACAGAACTTGTAGAGTTGTTAGAATTATTTTCATGAACACTTCCTTTGATTACTTTCGCACTAGTTTAGCTACAACTTTTTAATCGGTCACATAACTTTTGATAGGTTGTTATGTCTGTTGGCAACAGATCATGAGAGTTTATTTCACTGACAAATAACTTTGCTGTCTCAAGCGATTTTTCTTCGCTATAAATTTGTGCCAAACGCAAATGGGCAAGGTTTCTAAAAATTTGTTCATTAAGTTGCTCTGCGTACACAATTACTTCTTTAAAACGCTCTTTGGCTGTCATTGTTTGCTTTACAAACTGCATTGCTCTGGCGACATTATATTGCGCAATAAGCTTGTACAAATTACCTTTGTCTTTGATGGCTGATTCATATGCTTGCTGCATATAAGATAGCGCATTTTCTGGACTTCCTTTACGAAACGCCAAATGGCCAAGAATGGTGTAAATCTGCTTCTTAATAAAGTGGTTGTTATGGTCAGAAAACTTGCGTTCTAATGCACTAAGTAGGTTATGACCTTTATTGTAGTCGCCGGTATACAACTGAAATGTGGCGTAATCGATGACACTTTGAGGTTCAGAACGTTCGGCTAACTCTGCAAATGCTTAGTCTACTTGCTGTGTATATTGTTCGACATTGTCTTGTGGGTAGTATTTATGCAACTTAACTTTATACATGTTGCAGGTTAATAGAACTTTAGGCGGAAGCTTTTCTATTAACAAAAGCTCATCGACAAGTTCTAGCACTTCTTGATATCGCTGAGTTACAAAAAGTAAGTCAATTAATTCTAATCTTAAATAGAACCATGAGTGACTGCCGTAGTCACTGTCATCCAGCTTTGCTTTGATCCCAATCAAACATTGTTCTACGTTATTTTCACAGGTTGCTTCAGCTTCACTTGCCTGAGAGCTTGGGCTCAATGCAATTATGAGCATACACAAGAGTAACGAATAAATACGATTTGTCATTGTTCCCTCAATTACCGCATGACTTGCCATAATTTGCGGTAGGTGCATTTTAACGTTGCTGAGTGTAACAGGCATTTTCAGTAATTTGTAGTAAATGCTTCATACGATACGCAATAGCTTTGCAGGTCGAAAAATGTTTAGCTAAATGTGCGGTTGAAATAATTTGACATGTTATTCGCTCAAATACGCTACGAGTTTTGAAACTGAAAACAGCAACTTTAAAGAACAAGACCACTCGGAAAAATTTTCTTTTTAACTATAAATTCAATATAACCCACAATTTCCCACTTATTTCATGACCTTACAAATAGTCTTTTAATTTCAATAGATCTAGGGTGATCTTAAGTCTAATTTTGTTGTGGTTTTGTCCTTGACAATAGCTATTTTGAGAGCCAAACTGCTTTCTTGTGGGAAATTGTGGATAAAAGTGTAGATCTGCAGCTCTCCTAGAAAAATCGTGGGAAATAATAATCTCAATACGGAGTCAGGAATGTTTCGCGGAGCCAGTGCGCTTTCTTTAGATAGTAAAGGCCGTTTGTCGATACCAAGTCGTCATCGTGGCCTTTTGCTGTCTGAATCGGAAGGGAAAATGGTTTGTACCGTGGACTTACATCAACCTTGCCTGTTGCTTTACCCTTTGTACGAGTGGGAAGAGGTTGAAATGAAACTCCGCCAGTTGTCTTCGATGAATCCGCAAGAACGTCGAGTTCAGCGTGTGTTATTAGGTAACGCACATGAAGCTGATATGGACAAAAGCGGACGAATTTTGTTGCCGTCAACATTGCGTCAACACGCCGGATTGGAAAAATCTATCATGATGGTGGGACAGCTTAATAAATTTGAGTTGTGGTCTGAGTCGAAATGGCAAGAGCAATTGGCATTGGATATTGAGACCGAATTGGCCGGCGATTTTGAATTAACTGACAGACTTAAAGATTTTTCTCTTTAACTGCCAATAACCCGTACAAGCAAAAGTGGCAATACAATGACTGAAACCCATGTTTCCGTGTTATTAAACGAGTCGATTGAGGCATTAGCAATAAAGCCTGACGGCATCTACATCGACTGTACTTTTGGTCGAGGCGGGCACTCCGGACAAATTCTCAAACAATTAAACGAAGACGGTCGACTATATGCTATTGACCGCGACCCTTCTGCAATAAAAGAAGCGGAAAAGTTTGCTGATAACGTAAGCTTTAATATCGATCACACCCCGTTTTCAGAAATATTGGCAGTGGCACAAAAACACAATATCGTCGGTAAAGTGGACGGTATTTTAATGGATCTTGGGGTGTCATCGCCTCAATTGGACGAAGCAGATCGTGGTTTTAGTTTCATGAAACCAGGCCCTTTGGACATGCGTATGGACTTCAGCGCAGGTATGACAGCTGCTCAATGGCTAGCAAAAGCCGATGATCAAGATATCGCTTGGGTACTAAAAACGTACGGTGAAGAAAAATTTGCCAAACGAGTGGCTCGAAAAATAGTTGAAAGCCGCGATGAATCGCCGTTGACGACAACGACTGAATTAGCAAACTTAGTGGCGGCCACTGTACCTAAGAGTCGAGTCGAACATAAACACCCTGCCACGCGAACGTTTCAAGGCATTCGTATTTTTATCAACAGTGAATTACAAGAGATTGAAACCGCATTAAAAGCTTCGTTAGATGTTTTAAAAGTGGGAGGCCGATTATCTGTGATCAGTTTTCATTCGCTTGAAGATCGTTTGGTGAAACAATTTATACGCAAAGAAAGCAGAGGTAAGGAAGTGCCTAGAGGTTTACCTGTTACCGAAGCTGAGTTGAATCAGGACATCAAATTAAAACCAATTGGCAAAGCAATTAAACCATCGCAAAATGAAATAGAACTAAATAGCCGTGCGCGCAGCTCAGTGTTACGAATAGCTGAGAGGTTAGGCTGATGAATATAGCGATAGATACACAACTGGCCAAATCCATATTAAAAGATATAAGTAAGTACAAACTTACTATACTACTATTGATAATTAACGTTGTTACAGCAGTGGCTGTTGTGCATTGGGCGCAGTTGAATCGTCAAATGGTGATCCAACAGGACGTACTGTTACAGCAACGAGACGATATAGATCATCATTGGCGATTGTTGTTATTGGAGCAGCGTTCGTTGGCCGAGCATAGCCGAGTGGAAAATATCGCTCGTGAACGGTTGGGCATGAAACGTCCTACAACCGATGAAGAAGTGGTGGTGACATTGCCATGAAAGATTGGTTGAACAGCTCGTCCAATAAGCCGGCCAAGAAAAAGAGCGTCGGTCGCAAAAGCGCGAGTAAATCAAGTTCAAAAACAAATCAGCAAGCCAAACAAATTGCAAAGCCAGCTTTTAATCGCTGGCGTTTTCAGTTTGTAGTGGCGTCTTTAGTCTTGGTGTTTGGTGTCATTGTGTCACGTGCCGCTTATTTACAAATTATTCAACCAGAGCGTCTTATCAAGGAAGGGGATAACCGTACCGTAAGAGTTAAAAAGACCTCGGTTCAACGTGGCATGATCACAGATCGTAATGGTGTTGAGCTGGCAGTAAGTGTTCCGGTGCAAACGATTTGGGCAGATCCTAAACGCGTTTTGGAATACCCAGAGTTTGAGCGAGATGTGCGTTGGAAGGCACTAGCTAAGGTTTTGCAAGTTGAAGAACAAGCGCTAATTGCACGTATTACTACTAACGCCAACAAACGATTTATCTATTTGAAGCGAAAAACTAACCCAGTGGTTGCTGATTATGTTGAGCAATTACGAATTCCTGGTGTTCGCTTAAGGGAAGAATCAAAACGTTATTACCCTGCGGGTGAAATTACAGCGCATGTGGTTGGCTTTACCAATATTGATGGTAAAGGTATTGAAGGGGTTGAGCTACGCCACAATGACTGGATGGTGGGCACTCCAACAAAGCGTAAAGTCATTAAAGATGCGAAAGGGCGAGAAATTGAAGTAATCGAAGAGCAAAAAGGCTCTCAACCTAGAGATATCGCCCTGACTATTGATCAGCGAATTCAATCTGCGGTTTATTTGGAGCTGAAAAAAGCGGTACAAACTTACGAGGCAACTTCAGGGTCCGCTATAGTGGTTGACGTTAAAACCGCAGAGGTTTTGGCGATGGTGAATAGCCCGTCATTTAATCCTAATAACCGAGTTAATGTGCCATTACATCGTTTTAGAAATAGAGCGATTACCGATACGTTTGAACCTGGCTCTACCATGAAACCTTTATCGGTGATAAATGCATTGGATTATGGGTCATACGGCACCTTAGATTTAGTCGATACTGCCCCAGGTTATATGCGTATTGGCGGAAGTCGAGTGTCTGATCCAAGAAACCGAGGACAGATAAGTTTGGCCGAAGTCTTAAAGTATTCTTCAAACATGGGCTCGAGCAAACTTGCTTTATCTACACCAAAAGAAGCATTTCTAGAGACTTTTTATCGGATGGGGTTAGTGGATTCTAGCGGCATTGATTTAGTTGGTGAGAGTACGGGGATCTTTAATGACAGAAGACGTTGGTCTGATATTGAAATTGCGGTCTTGTCCTACGGCTACGGTATTTCAGTGACGGCAGCACAATTAGCAAAAATGTACACCACACTCGGCGCTGGTGGCATTAGTCGTCCACTTTCAATCGTTAAAACCGACACTGAAAAATTAAGTGAGCGAGTGTTAAGTGAAGACATTGCTAACGATGTTTTAAATATGATGGAAAGTGTAATTTCTCAAGATGGTTCGGGTAAAAAAGCCATGGTTAACGGCTATCGATTGGCAGGTAAAACAGGGACCAGTATTAAAGCGGTTGCAGGCGGTTATGGTAACGACTACGTCAACGTTTTTGCAGGCGTTGGGCCAGTATCACATCCAGAAGTGGCAGTTGTTGTGGTGATCAATGAACCTAAAGGTGATTATTATTATGGTGGCGAAACCGCCGCCCCAACATTTGGCAGGATAATGGAACAAACATTGCGGACATTAAACGTTGCGCCTGACGCCATAGGTGACAACAAAATTCAACTTGCGAACCTAGGGCAGTGATGATGGAATTTTCAAACTGGTTAGCAATCGAAAACACATTACAAAAGGCTCAAGTTAATATTGAGCCTTCTGCACGTTTAATACAAGACAGTCGAAATATTAAAGCTGGTGACATATTTGTCGCATTAAAGGGACTAGATCAAGATGGCTCCGCTTACATAGACAAAGCTCTTAGTGCTGACGCATCTGCGGTATTAGTATCCTCCAATTGTGACTCAGGCAACGTTGTTGAGGCTGATAATGTCATTGTTGTTGACGATTTGGAAAATAGGTTAGCGGCATTTTCTAGAGAATTTTATCTGAAAGATACATCAGTCCCAATGCCTGTGATTGGTGTTACAGGCACTAATGGTAAAACCTCGGTCAGTCACTTTTTAGCGCAATTAAGTCAAGTGTGTCTAAAACAAGAAGCCGCGGTAATAGGCACTATGGGTGCTGGCGCTATCGAATCACTTGAAGTGACAGCCAATACAACGCCAAGTGTGACGGAAATATTTAGATTAATCAGTGAGTTTTCTCAGCAGGAATTTGGCTCATTAAGCATGGAAGTCTCTTCTCACGCACTGGATCAAGGGCGTATACAAGGAGTGGACTTTGACGTTGCCATCTTTACTAATTTGACCCTTGATCATCTTGATTATCACGGTGACATGGAAAGTTATTTCCAAGCCAAGTTGAAGTTGTTTACCGAATTTTCGCCCAAATGTGCGGTGGTAAATATTGATGATGAATATGGCGTGCGAATAGCGCAAGAGGTGAGTGATAATATTCGAGTGATTGCCTATGGCCAATCAGAGCAGGTAAAAGCTTATTCTGATTATGTTTACCTTGCGAGCTACGAATGTCACGAACAGGGGTTAGTATTAGACGTTGAATGGCAGGTCATTGGCACCAAGGAAAAAGGGCAATTGCTGTTGCCTATTTACGGTGAGTTTAACGGTATGAATATTTGTGCTGTGTTCGCCACAGCTCTGGCGTTAAACTGGCCAGTACTTCCCATTCATTTTAGTCAATTAAAGCCAGTACCTGGTCGACTAGAGTCTTTTGTTGCGCCGCAATACCCTATTGCTTTAGTGGACTACGCGCATACACCTGACGCATTAGAGCAGTCATTAAAAGCGGTTAGAAAACACTTAACTGGTAGTCTATACGTTATTTTCGGTTGTGGTGGTGATAGAGACACCAGTAAACGCCCAATTATGGGACAGATTGCCGAACAACTAGCTGATCACGTCATCATCACAAACGACAACCCAAGAACTGAATTACCAGAAAACATCATTAGTGAAATTCAAGTGGGCATGAACAATAAGCAACATAAAGTGATTTTGTCGCGTAAAGAGGCGATTCAATACGCGTTGAAAACGGCGACGGTCAATGATGCGATCTTAATTGCCGGAAAAGGCCACGAAACATATCAAGTAGTAGGACAACAAGTGGTTGATTATCACGAAAGAGAATATGTCAAAAATTTAATGACGCAATTATCACAAGGTAAGGCTGAATTATGATTAAGGCAGATCTTCGCTGGTTACAAAATACATTAGCTCTGTCGAGCAACGAGGTTGAAAACCTTGACGAAAAATCAGCTTTGCAGTTGATTGATTATGTATCAACAGACAGCCGAACGATTCAAGCCGACCAAGTATTTGTTGCACTCAAAGGTCCAAATTTTGACGGCTCAAAGTTTATTGCTGAGGTCAAAGAAAAAGGCGCTATTGCTGTGGTTACAGAGCAACTGGTTGATGTTGATATTCCACAGTTTAAAGTACCAAACGCGTTGAGAGCTTATGGTCAGATTGCAGCAGCAGTTGCTCAACAATCTAATGTTAAAACCATAGCCATTACCGGCAGTGTTGGTAAAACCTCGGTTAAAGAAATGTGTTTAGCTATCCTTTCGCACAAAGTGAAAGCTAAAGACGGTAAAGTGTTGGCAACGCAAGGTAACTTTAACAATGAAGTGGGGGTACCTCATACGCTAATGCGTTTTTCTAACGATTTAGATTACGCTGTTGTCGAGTTGGGTGCCAACCATATTGGTGAGATTGCGTACACAACATCACTTACTCAACCAGATGTTGCTGTGTTGAATAATGTCGGTGAAGCTCATTTAGAGGGCTTTGGTAGTCTAATGGGCGTAGTTCAAGCCAAAGGTGAAATATTTCAAGGGCTTTCTGATAGCGGTATCGCAATCGTCAACGGTGATTCAGAATATAAAGCGCATTGGCTGTCGAATTTAGAAAAACAATTTGACAAACCAGAACAACACATCATTCAATTTTCTACAGACGTTACTAACCTAAATAAACCCGGCTTCGTGGTTTCGACCAATGTTGAGCTAAATCGCCTAGGTTGTCCCACTTTCGATTTAACCTATAACAACCAAACGGTAACTATCAAGCTACCAATACCAGGACGTCATAACGTGGCGAATGCATTGTCGGCCGCTGCCGCGTGTATCGCGATAGGGGCGTCGTTAGAAGATGTTCAACTTGGTCTAGCTTCGATGACACCGGTGTCAGGGCGAGTGACTTTACATGAAGTAAGTGAGCGGTTACTTGTTATAGATGATAGCTATAATGCGAATGTTCGTTCAGTTAATGCAGCTAGTGATTTGTTAAGTTCTTATCAAGGTACATCCATTTTGGTGCTTGGGGACATGGCGGAACTAGGTGATGAGGGTGTGGCATTACATCAGCAAGTGGGTGAGCACGCTTTACGCACTGGGGTGGATGTTTTATTGAGTTTCGGTGATTTAAGCCGCCATGCGTCGGAAGTATTTCAAACCGCAAAAACATCGTCGGGTATGCATTTCGAACAGCATGCATCTTTACTTTCGGAGCTTGAAAAAAGAATTAGTCAAACCTCAGAGCCAGTCTCTGTTTTAGTCAAAGGTTCTCGCAGTGCAAAAATGGAAGTCGTCGTTGCTGAGTTAATTAAAAATAATAACAACGTTAGTCGTAATAACGGGTAGGGGAAAGACGATGTTAGTTTGGTTAGCGGAATATTTAACGCAGTTTCATTCAGGTTTTAATGTATTTTCTTATCTCACTTTTAGAGCCATTTTAAGCGTATTAACGGCAATGGGCTTGTCGTTGTATTTGGGGCCAAAACTAATCCGTTATTTACAACGAATGCAAATTGGTCAAACCGTACGTGACGATGGTCCGGAAAGTCACTTGAGTAAATCTGGTACGCCAACTATGGGGGGGCTATTGATTTTAGCGTCGATATTAACCAGCGGATTATTGTGGGCGGATTTAACGAATAAATACGTCTGGGTTGTGCTGTTTGTAATTGCAGGCTATGGCGTGGTTGGTTTTATTGATGATTATCGCAAGGTGATCCGCAAAGACAGTAAAGGTTTAATCGCGAAGTGGAAGTACTTTTGGCAGTCGGTGATTGCTTTGGGCGTGGCGATATTTTTGTACTCAACGTCGCAAGATCCAAATGAAACGACGTTATTAGTGCCATTTTTTAAAGAGGTTCTGCCACAGTTAGGATTAATGTATATCGCGGTTGTATATTTTACCGTTGTTGGTACCAGTAACGCGGTGAACCTTACAGACGGTTTAGATGGTTTGGCTATTGTACCTACTGTAATGGTCGCAGGGGCATTGGCGCTTTTCGCGTATGTAACGAGTAATGTTAACTTTTCTGAGTATTTGAATATTTTGTATATTCCACAAGCCGATGAATTAACCGTTGTGTGTACCGCAATTGTCGGCGCTGGTTTAGGTTTTCTTTGGTTTAATACGTATCCTGCTCAGGTATTTATGGGTGACGTAGGCTCATTAGCTTTAGGTGGTGCGCTTGGCATTATCGCTATCTTGGTTCGTCAAGAATTGGTATTGATAATCATGGGCGGTGTGTTTGTGATGGAAACCTTGTCGGTCATTTTGCAAGTAGGTTCTTTTAAGTTACGCGGTGAGCGCGTATTTAAAATGGCGCCGATTCATCATCA